>JBILJP010000118.1:0-12564 GCA_044377135.1 Fluviicola sp. | reverse complement strand
AAACTAACCAACTTAAAAACTAACCAACTTAAAAACTCAATAACTTATCAAACTCAATAAAAATACCTAACCTTAGAATCCAAAAACAAGCTATCTCATGAATAATCCCGCTATCATTGCATTGATCACCGTTCAAGAAACCAACAGTTCATACCTACCCGACTCTCATTTCAAACAAATTGGTGGAAAACCCTTGTTTCAACTGATGATCGAAAAATTGCTTTTGGTAGCAACGATCAATCGCATTGTAGTGACTACAGACTCTGAGGTGGTGCGAAAACTTTATGCAGGAAACGCCAAAATCACCTTGATCAGTCCCCCGAGCGATGATACACTTTCCGAAGACACATCGCAACGAATCCTGGAAGAAATGCCCACTTCAGACAGAATGACGGCCCATTCTCTCGCAAAAACCGATGGCGAACATTACCTGCAAACGCAATGCATCAATCCGCTGTTGACTGTGCAAACCATCGAAGATGCTATTGAACGGTATTATAGCTATGTACTCAACGAAGAATTCCAGCAATTCGATTCGGTAATGAGCCTTTCCCGCGTAGAGAAGCGTTTGTATGATAACAGCGATTATCCTAAGATCACGTTACGAGACAATCCACATTTTGTGATTTATGAAGACACTGTATTCAACATTTTCAGTCGCTCGGCATTCAAGCGAAATGGCAACAAAAAGTTCGGTAAAAACCCGATGTTCTATGAAGTACCCGAGATTGAAAACCTATCGGTGGAAACACCTACAAGCTTTAAACTGGTAAAATTGGTGTACGAAAATCAAGGACAGATTTTGTAGTACTTTCCTACTAACGTTTGCAATTCTGAAACCGAAAATTCCGTTGCACGTCTTATTCGAAGTAGCAACAAATTAGTCTGTTACAATTATTTCATCAATAAAAAACCACGACGGTTCTCCGGCCGAAGGATGCCAATTGAATAAGGTATGGGTTCCGGTGATTTCAACTTTCACATAACGATAGCGTTGGTTTGATGCGTCGAAAAAATAGGTTTTGATCACATCTTCAACCTCTTGATCTCCTTTGTTTTGGCGCTTCCCAAGCAATGTGTAGTTGATGCCGTCTTCAGAAACAGAACAACTCACTTCGGCAGGGTGTAAAATCCAGCTTTTGCCATTCCAAAGCGAAGACAATTCAATGTGTTTGGCCGTTGTTGTACTTTCTAAATCCAGGGTAAGAATCGTACTGGTTCCGTTCCAACCAATCCAGTGTACATTGTAATCTGAAGCTCCGCGCACACCATTGGTTAGAAATGCTACATCGCCGTAAGCGTATTTTTTATCAGGCGAAACAGATGGTGTGACTTTCTTCCCGAATGCCTTGTTTCCTTCTACACTGACATTCGTTAAGCGTTTCATGGATTGGTAATAGTCTTCCGGAGTAAGTTTTAACTCATTCAGTGTCGGCACTTGATTTCGGATACAAACCGTATGAAATTGTTCAAGGGTTTGAAACAATTTTTCCCGTGGTTGGCGTTTTCCATTTTCAAGCTGATACCAACCTCTTTCGGTAAACATGTTGTTGGCAGCTATTTCCATTTGGGCATATTGCAACGGCAATCGGGCGAGCTGCACATGATTCAAATAAACGGGATTGTCTGCTACAAGCGCTTCAGCGGTGTCAAACAAGTTCCTATATTGTTCTAATCGTGCAACCGAAAACAAGTCGTTTTCGTGTTGGGTCGGGTGTTCGTAAATCCATAGTTTAGCTCCAGATTGCTCCAATTCCTCTTGCAATAAGTGAATGTAAGCCAATATAGCTGTTGCCGCTTCGCCATAATAATCGCGCACAAACAATTCCATTTCACGGTTGATATCGCAATCCGGATTCCACATCAGTTTTGACAACAAGTGCACTTTTAATTCTGAAAATTCATACCCTGTAGTACTGTTTGATTGTTCAAAAAGCGCATTCACATGATTATCCGTGAAAAATTGAATGTTTGGTTGCAGAATGTGCAAATTAGGAAAGGGAGAAACAGAATGGTTGAAATTGATCGTATAATCCCACAAATACAGTTGTTTACTTATTTTCCCCCAGGCAATAATATCATCTTTAAACGCTGCAGATTCCGGATTTTCAGCAATTGACTGATGTCGAAACAATTCAATGGTGCAGAGCATGATTTCAACATTGTCTAGTGGCTTTGTTTGTTGTGGTGCCGATCTGCTGTATTGGTAAGCCAGTGTAGAAATGATTTTATCGGGAAATTCTTTCGCAACCCGATTTACAAAACGAATGATTGGCCCCGATGGACTTCCTTCTTCTTTTATAATGGCAGAGCATTGATCGCATTGGCAATAGCTGAAATTATCATTCTGACTAACAGACCAAATTGTTTTGTTGGGTTCCAGTTTCATCTGTTCAGACAATTGATCAATCACCAATTCAGCTGTTTTCGGATTGCTCAGGCACAATTGGTCGATGACGCGTTTACCATTTACAAGTGCGAATAAATCAGGTTCATCAGTGAAATACGTTTCCCATGGAATCAATCTATGAAACGTGTGAACAAAGTAGTTTTCCGGATAAAATGTTTCAATTGTTTGCAACCGGTGCCAATCGCGGTATTCCTGATCTTCATTGAAATACAGGTTGATAATGCGTCGGTCATTCTTTGGTTGATCTGCGATCTTTGTTGCCGGAAATGTTAACGATGTGCTTGATGGAACCACTTTGTACGTTGGACTCAGGTACTTGCACCCGGCATACTGTTCGAGTAGATGAATGACCGCATAGGTGCATCCTTTTCTTTCACCACCTGTAATGTAAATGGCATTCGATTTGATTTCGATTGTATATCCGTCGGGGTGCAACTGCTTATCTGTTTTAAGTGCAATAACCTGTTTTTTACGTGCAACGGTAGCTTGAATCGGGATGTGAAACGAACTGATTTCTTTAAGGTACTTCTGAAACAATTGTGCAGCATGTTCCACATCGGGCGTACTGTTTTTGGCAACAATAATGGTAGATGAGGCGGTTTGTTGATCAAGTATAAATCCATCATGGCTAAACCCCAGCCTACTGAATGCCAAAAAGATTACAAAAAGACTAAACTTGAAAAGAGAACCAACCATACTAAAAACGCTTTTGTCTTAAAAACAAATCTAGATAAAATCACCATTATTCTACTTTCCTTCTTTTCACCAACTTTACCACCTCAAACCAAATCACCGAAACAGCACCAATTCCAATGCAAAGGAACAGCTGAACAAGATTCAACGATTCAAATTCAAAGAATGTTGTTAAAGGCTGAACAACAAGTAGTAAGGCTACAATCAAGATGGTAATTGCAATGATGTACAACACCAGTCTGTTTTTATACTTTAAAGTTGTCCAGATCGAATAATAAAACGAACGATTGATCAAGGTGAGCAGGATGTTGGCCACTACCAAATCGGTAAAAACCATGGTTCTGGTAAGTTCTTCATTATATCCATGGTAAACAGCATAACGATAGATGAACAACGTCCCGAGTGTAATCACCAATCCCTGAATGATACTGGTGGTGAGTTCTTTCAAATGAAAAAAAGTAGTCGAAACAGCCCTTGGCGGCTGCAGCATCAGATTTTTTTCCATCGGTTCGTTTTCATAAATGATGGAACAGGTTGGCCCCATGATGATTTCCAGAAAAATGACATGAATGGGCGAGAAAATATTCGGATAAATCCACCCAAGCGCCAGTGGAATGAATACCGTTAAAATAATGGGAATGTGAATGGAAATAATGTACTGAATGGCTTTCTTCAGGTTGGTGTAAATTTTTCGTCCCATAGCAATGGCATCTACCATTTTAGCTAAATCATCTTCCAGCAAAATCAACGATGCGGCATCTTTTGCAATTTCAGTTCCCTTTTTACCCATGGCGATACCAATGTGCGCCGCTTTTAGTGCCGGACCGTCATTTACACCATCTCCGGTCATGGCTACAATTTCTTGCTTCGCTTTTAATGCTTCGATGATTTTTAACTTTGCCTCGGGAAACATTCTGGTGAAAATGGCTGTTTTCATCACGCAATCGCCCAGCTCTTTTTCGTTGAGTTTCATCAGTTCATCGCCATTAATGGTTTTCTCATGCCCCTGGAATTGAATCTGAGTTGCAATAGCTGCTGTGGTTTCGGCATTATCGCCGGTAATGATTTTTACGCTGATCCCCGCATCGTAAAACGATTTCAGCACCTGTTCGATATTCTTTTTCGGCGGATCGTAAAACGCAACAACTCCTTTAAACGTGAACACTAAATCTTCTTGGCTGGCCGGAAAATCAGTTCCTGAAAAATCGGAAACGCCAACACCCAACACACGATAACCGTCTTTCGCAATTGTTTGTACCACTTCATTCACTTCTTGTTGTTCGGTTTCCGATAACGATGAAACGTTCATAATTGCTTCTACTGCGCCTTTGGCAGCTACAATTCGTTTACCATTTTTATCTTCAAAAACATGGGTCATCATGGGCGGTTTCCCTTCCAATGGATATTCATGTATCATGCTAAAACCAGAATGATCATCTGTTGAAGTAAACTGTTGAAATGCCTGGTGCAAAGCTATTTCCATCGGATCAAACGGAATGGGTTCACTGGCCCACATGCCATCTGCAATGAGTTCTTTTTCTTCGGTTGCCGAAACATCATCCAGGTCCACCACTTTCTTTGTAGCATACACATACAGTTTGGCTAAACTCATGTTGTTTTCGGTAATCGTTCCGGTTTTATCGGTGCAAATAACCGTAGCACTGCCCAAGGTTTCAACGGTTTTCATTTGTTTCACAACAATTCCCATTTTCATCAATCGCCAGGCACCAAGCGCCATGAAGGTGGTAAACGCAACCGGAATTTCCTCGGGTAAAATACTCATAGCCAAGGTCAACGATTGCAACAAACTGGTTAAGAAATTGCCTAAATGGATGTAATTGATAATCCAAACTACCACAAAAACAATTCCTCCCACAATTGCCATTTTCTTTACGAAGTTGGCGATCTGCAATTCCAAGGGCGTTTTTTCTTCCGTTATGCTTTCAATGCTTTTTCCTATTTTTCCCAGCTTGGTTTCATTACCGATAGCTGTTACAGTTACAATGGCTAATCCGGTTGTGACCGTTGTTCCGCTATAAATAGTATTATCTTCTGAATTGACATCTTTAAAAACGGCCAACGATTCACCCGTAAGGATGGATTCATTCACCGAAAAATCGTTTGATTGAATGATCTTTCCATCCGCAATGATCAAGCTACCCTCTTCTACCATCAAGGCATCTCCAACAACCACTTCTTCACTTTTTATTTTTTGCGTTTCCCCATTTCGGATAACAGTGCAGCTTGGTTGCGAAAAATCTTTGAGTTTATCGAGCGCATTCTTACTGCGTGAGTATTGAAAAACAGAAATAAACGCTTGAAATAAAATTGCGGCCGAAAGAAAAATGCCATCGCCTACTTTACCACTCATAAAGTAAATAGAAGCCGCCGTGAAGAGTAAAATCGTCATCGGATCTTTAGCCACCCGAACAATTGTTGCTAACAGATCACTTCCTTTTTTGGCCGTAAGTTGGTTGGAACCGAACTGCTGCCTGGCCTGATTGACTTGTTCAGTGGTCAAACCGGTATGTGTGAACTGTTCTGTTTTCATGTGGGAATTCGATTTTCTTGCGTGAATGGGTATTGTATCAACTTTTTAGGTTCTGAGGCTATTAAATGCCTTTCCCAAATTGTCAATGACATCCGAAATGATCATACTTTCCATGCTTTGTTCATCTAATGTAATATCAGCTGCTAAACCATGTAGGTAAACGCCCAACTTCGCCGCATCTAACGGGAAGTAATGTTGCGCCAACAAGGACGTTATCAACCCTGTTAACGCATCACCCGAACCGCCTTTTGCAAGTCCGGCATTGCCTGTTGAATTATAGAACACCTCATCCGGAGTAATAATGGCCGTTTGGTGACTTTTTAGCACCACGATGATGTTGTACTCACGCGTTTTATGAATGGCCGTTTGAATGCGCTCTTCGGTTGTTTGATGAACGCCAAAAAGCCGGTCAAACTCTACATGATGTGGCGTGATAATGGTTGCTGCCGGAAGGTAATCAAACAGTTTTTCGTTTGCCGAAAGAATGGTCAGTGCATCTGCATCCAATACCAACGGACAAGTGGCGTGTTTCAATACATTGGTCAACACATCAACAGAAGTGTTTCCGATACCAAACCCCGGACCTACTCCAATAGCCGAATAATGATCAAACGGAATGTGATTATCTTCTCGCATCAACAGCATGGCTTCCGGAACGGCACTTTGCACAATGCTCCTTTCTTCCGCGGGAACGGAAACCGTGAGCAAACCTACTCCCGATCGGATTGAGGCTTTTGCAGCAATTACGGCGGCTCCCATGGTTCCCTTTTGTCCGGCAATGAGTAGTGCATGACCGTGATCTCGTTTAGAAGATGCTGCTTCTCTTGGTTTCAGAATGGACGTTATGTCCTTTTTGGTGAGCGTATTCATAGACAAAAGTTACGGTAGTCCGGTACAGGAAGATTACTTACTAAAGTACCTGTTTTTAGCCAATTTTCGCTTTAAATCTGCGTTCAATTTTAACCTTGTTTGGTACGTTGAAGTTTTGTTACATCAAACCCTTTTTCCGCTATGCGGGAAGTGATTTGTTGATAAAGACTATCTGTCATTGTTGGAGTTCGCGATAAAATCCAGAGATAATTCTTGTTTGGATGACCAACTACGGCATAACTGTAATCGTCGGCCAAATCAATGATCCAGTATTTTCCTTTAAACGGCCAAAAGAATTGTACTTTCAGTTTTGCATTCCCACTGTTTTTCACCACAAATGCTTTTCCTTTGATGTAAGAAAGTTTTCCGTTAATGCTGTCTTTATTGCATCGGTTTTCAACGATTACATACCCTTTATCCGTTAAAGTGTACTCAGCCGTGGTGCAATTACACCCTTTTTGAAACCGTTGCGGAAAAGAAGCTATTTCAAACCATTTCCCCATGTACTTTTTCAAATCTACATGCGGAACGGTTTCTAATGTTTGGCTTTGAGCTCCCAACGCAATGAGAGCGAAAATGACTGTTAACATACCACGAGTTTTAAAAAAGGTGAAAGCACAATTCTTTATCATTTTATTCTGTTTCAATGTTTATTCATCGGTTAAAGCAATTACAAAGTATCGTTTCTTTTTGTACTACCATAAACTCACTTTGCCATTCTTTTTACTACCAGGTAAAGTTCTCTCAAACAAAAAGATAAAGACTTGTTTAATAACTCGCGTCAATTACATTATTCACACATTTTGGAGCGTCGGTATTTTGTGATTTTATGAATCAAAAACGAGTTAGAAACCGACGGAAATTCAGCCCTGATCTTCATAATTTTAAATTATCAAAAT
Organism: Fluviicola sp.; assembly: GCA_044377135.1. Taxonomy (GTDB): domain Bacteria; phylum Bacteroidota; class Bacteroidia; order Flavobacteriales_D; family Crocinitomicaceae; genus Fluviicola. The sequence goes on along the minus strand of JBILJP010000118.1, from coordinate 5,141 downwards.
GCCACCCTCCTCAATCCTCCCTCAAGGGAGGAAGCCTGAAAACACGTTCTTATTTCCAATAAGCGTAAGCCAGTCTAATGCTAGAATATGAACCATTAGGAAATTTAATTTCTTCTGGAAGAACCATTTTGGGCATTACGTCCGGCGCTTTAGAGAACAAACGAAATGAACGTTGTCTAACCCCTGTGTGAGCTCAGTCATCGATTATCCGCGAAGAGGTTAATCGCTAATGACGTATGCGAGTTGGGGTGCTGACAGTGGAATGAAGTGTAGTTCTCGAGCGTCGGATGTACAGCCTTGATTTTTTGCTTACTTTTTTATCAAGAAAAAAGTAAGATTCCAAAATCCACCTGTGATCTATGTAACAATAACAATCTATCATACAAACCCATTGCCAATCCGCCTTCATAGATTCGTAGTACAACTAAATGACGGATCATCTTCCCGATTATAAAACGAAAAAGTTATGAAACAATTCAACAAATCCATGCTGGTGGGCACGTTCGCTATCGGACTACTCGCAGTGACTTCGTGCGCACCAATTTATAAATGCGGCGACCCGATTCCCCAGAAACAGAAAGGCTGTAAACGATTGCAGGCAGTAGTAACGGAACGCGATTCTTTGTGTTTTTCGCTGGCTGATCAGCATAAAGTAAACGAGCAACTTACAGTTGACAATAAAAAATTGCAGTTTATGCTTTCTGGTCAGGAGAATATCAATGAAAATCAGTCGGACCAATTAAATCTGCAGTCAGACCAGCTGGACCAGAAAAACAAAGACCTCCAAAACAAAGAACGCATGTTGCGCGAAATGCAGGCCATCATTGCCCGCCAAGATGAAGCAACAAAAAACCTCAACCAAACCTTGCGTGATGCGTTGGTAGGATTTGGTTCCGACGAACTGACCTTGGAGATTCGCAACGGTAAAGTGTATGTTTCCATGTCGGATAAATTGCTGTTCAAATCGGGCTCTACAGCCGTGGAACCAAAAGGAGTTGAAGCTTTAAAAGTGTTGGCAGATGTACTGAACAAAAACCCGGATATTCAGATTCTGGTTGAAGGTCACACGGATATCGTTCCGATCAAAACAGCTTTGTTTAAAGACAACTGGGACTTAAGCGTTTCCCGTGCAACAACCATTACCCGTTTGCTGAATGAAAAATATGCGGTTGCGGCCGCACGTATGACCGCTTCGGGTCGTGGTGAGTATTACCCGAAAGCGTCCAATGATACTCCCGAAGGAAGAGCCCTCAACCGACGAACAGAAATTATTCTTTCACCGAAATTGGATGAGATCATGAATTTGTTGAATAATCCGGGGAATTAAGGATTGAAGGTATTCTAACGAAAAAATCCCGGTGTGACCATCGGGATTTCTTTTTGTGACTTATACCCCACAAAAAACGAGCATTAAAGAACCTTTCGGCGTATCTTCAAGACAAAGTATAAGCTTAATTAGCTGCTAATACAAGGAATGATTACCTTATTTTAACGCCTCTATCAGTCCGAGAACATACATGCGCAACACGTCATCCGAATTGATCGTTTCGGATAAGGTAACTTCGTCTGTGTTTTTTCCTAAACCTTTAATGCCATAGGTTTCTTCAAACGTATGAGAGCGCAGTTTTTCAAAATCTTTCAGCACCGCTTCTTTTGTATGAATCAGTGTTTTGGCATTGTCGTACACCTTAATGGTCAGGCTCAGTTTCGGTTTCACTTTAGAAAACGATTCATTTGCCAGCGTGATTTTTGTTCCGCCGCTTGCTGCTATATGGCAATCAATGTCAATATAATAAGCAAGTGTATCGGTTGTTTTGACGGCTTTCTTAAAGGTGTTTGCAGGCAAATACATGAGGTGTTCCGGTAAAGCGCCCATGATCAGTTTCTCTTCAGGTCGCATGCTGTATAAACCGGCTTTCAAAAAATCACCGAGCAGACTTTCGCTGATGAGCAAAATGGTATCCGAAAGTTCTTTTGGCATATCCTCCACCGTGGCAATATTCAGAATTTGATGCTCTTTGTTTTGAGCTTTCATTTGAGTGACCAATTCATCGTCTATTCTAAACGCAAAATTGTAAATCGCCCCAGATGATTGGGCTTTCCCTGAAAATTGTATCACAACCAGGGTAATGATAAGTAGTAACTGTTTCATAAATAGTGCTTTGAATGTATCAAACTTAACCAAAAAAGATGCCAATTTAAGACTGAGCGTTAAATCTCAGACATTTTAACACATGCCTCAAAGGAAAAATTCCGGTAATTCGTGTGAATTGAACAGTAGCCCATGTTACCATTTCCCGGCTCATCCCTATTACCGAGCTCAAAGGTGTAAAAAACAAAAAGCCCCGACATTTATCGTCAGGGCTTCTTCTATTCGATTGATTTATCAATCGTTATACACCACTATTTTCTTCACAATAGCCGATCCATTTTCAAACGCAATGCGTGTCAGATAAGTACCTGACATTAACGTTGACACGTTTTTGGTAACCATTGTTGTGCCTTCGCTCAAATCAACGTTTTCTGAAAGCACTACATGACCGGTTAAATCAATAATGCTCACAACCGCTTTCTCGTTTTTCAACACATTGTTTACCTGAATGGTCAAGTGATCGCTTGCAGGAACTGGGTACAATTCCATGTTAACTGCTACTTCTCCATCGCCTGAACCTAACTCATCAACACCAGCCAAACTTTGCAAGGTGTTCAAGGTAGTATTGGTGATAATCGGCGCATTGTAATCAAAATAAATATTTGCCGTATTGGTAAACTCAGTTCCAACCGGATTTGTCGCTTTACGTTGAATGCTGTAATGAACCATCGCAGAGCTCAATGCATCACCGTAACCACTTTTCCAAGGTAAATTGATATTGGAAAACGTGAACGTCACCAAACCGGTTTCACTCATGGTTGTGGTATATTCATAGTCTGAATAACCCGGTTTAAACGTGGTCCAATCAAAATCAGCATCCAACTGATCGGTTACTGAAATGTTTTGGGCGAAATACGTTCCTTCATTCTGAAAATGAATCGTATAATCAAATTCTTTCGTTGCCATAGGTACAAATCCTTCTGCACCATTACCTCTAGGAGAAACCTCTTTGTAATTCGGGTCATACGAACCAATCACCTCAGTTTGGAACGTATTCACGTTATTCCATGGCGTATTATCCAACAACCAGTTCACACCGATCGGAGCCACATTCGCTACCGTATCGTAGAAATCAACCATCGTGCCTAATGGAATATCTGTTGGTGTGTTGTAGTTCGTTAGTATAACACTTGAGTTATTCGGACTAAGTGTAGGAAAGCCCGATTGTACACTGTAAGAATACGGATACAACGCACTGTTTATTTGTAGGAAACTTGGCAAGGTAGCATTCACAAACGGCAATTGTTCGTCTTGCTCATACCCAAGTTGAATACCTGACTCAGTAACCGTACCTTCATTCTTAACAACCACTTTTTGCTGGTAAGCCATTCCCGGAATTGGAGGAACGGTTGAATTCATCGTTACAATTTTCAAATCGTGAAGAATATTCAATTGGTTTGAAAAATCGACAACCGTGTTGCAACCCGCAGCAGCAGTTACGCTCACCGCATTTGAATTACTTTGACAAGCAGAAAGCGGGTAATATTGGTTCACTTGCTCAGAAATCGTATACGATCCTGTTGGAACCTGGAAACTGTAGTGTCCGTTTGCATCGGTAAACGCATAACCAAAGCCTGAACAATGAATCATGATGTTTTCTACCCCTGCTTCTCCCGGATCATTCACGCAATTTGAATTTGCATCTACGTAAACATCACCCGAAATGGTGCAATAACAGTCTTGACTCGTATTGGCGTTTGCAATCCAGAAATGGGTTGATTTACTACATCCGTTTGCATCCGTCACGTTTAAATAATGATTGCCAACCCCTAAATTACTGGTATTAGGCGAAGTTGCTCCATTGGAGTAAACATACGAATACGGAGCCGTTCCGCCACTTACAGATGAAATTACAACTCCATCCGTATTGTAAATACAGGTTGCCGCCACTGTAGAAACACCAACATTAACCGGAGAAACCGTAGACATTGATTGGTATTTGGTCACCGAACAACCCAATGCATCGGTAATAACACACGAATAACTTCCCAACGGAACACCCGTGATGGCATTGGTAGTTGCACCATTACTCCAGGCGTAGGTAAATGGTCCGTTTGAACCGTAAACACTTGAAGTGACATTTCCTGTTGTATTCGGACAAATAACCGAAGATGCATAAAGAGTTGCATTAATGGTGCTTACTGGAGGAACAACCACAGATCCGGTTCTGATACAACCAACAGCATCCGTTACCTGAAATGGGTACGTTCCGGGCCCAACATTTGAAAGTGTTGCACCGTTTGCTAATGGATTTGAATTCCAGAAAAACGAATACGGAGCCGTACCGCCTGTTGGAGACAAGGTCGCAACGCCGGTTGCGGATGTACATTGACTAGACGTTGCACTATAGGTAACATTTACCGGCGTATTGGTATTGATGTAAGCATAACCTTGTCCCACACAACCATTTGCATCTGTAGCAACTACCGTATACGATGAAGCTCCTGATAAATTAGAAGCTGTATTGCCCGATTGACCGTTGCTCCACGCATAGGTATACGGATTCATTCCTCCCGAGCCGAAAGCAATTGCACTTCCGTTTGGTTGAAGACAAGTCGCATTGGTAATTGTTGTATTTACGGTGATTTGAAGCGCTTGCGAAACGTAAGCACCTAAGTTATTTGAATGGCAACCTTGTGCATCTGTAATCACAACCGGGTAATAACCCTGGCTCAAACCTGTAATTGCAGGACCGGTTGTTCCGTTCGCCCATAAATACGTATACGGAGCAATACCACCCGAGGCTACAGCTGTTGCCGTACCATTGGTACAATTGGCCGTTGTTGTATTAATGGCTGCTGTAATAGAAGACAATTGCTGAATGTAAGCTGCCGAATCATTGATTGTCAATACACAGCCGGAGGTTTGATCGATAATCTCTGCAGTATATTGTCCTTCCGGAACCAATGCATTATTACCTGTATACGTCGTTAACGTTTGTGTATTTGTCCAGGTAAAACTAAACGGATCGGCAGGCCCGGTTAACTGA
>JBILJP010000117.1:0-12598 GCA_044377135.1 Fluviicola sp. | reverse complement strand
TTCCCGCATTCATGTGGTGTTTTGATCATGACGGAAATAGACCGGCTCAACGCCTCTTTAACCTAAGCAAATGTTATGTTTTCCAAGGTAAAATAAAAGGGTGTTGCTTGTGGCCCGCTACCACCACCTGTCATAACAATATCCGCACTTGCTATGCCAAGCAAATTTATTTCGGTATTGATTTCCGATACGATGGCTGCATTCATTATTTCTCCTTCCACCATTTGCGGAATGGCGCCGATATAGATGGTGGGTTCAAATTGAAAAGCGCCCATTTGAGTGGGCACAATGCTCAAACAAGTGCTAAGCAACTTGCCATCACGGTAACAATTGATATCAATAGCGCCCACAGACAAGGAATTAGTCACTTCTATCTCGCTGAGAACTTTGGCCGGATTTTTCGATTGACTTAAGATATCGCCTGAGTTGGTTTTTTCCACAATAAAAGCATCACCCGGAACGGCCTCTAATTGAGGGCTGTAATTTCCGTATGAATCATTAAACGAGACCATTACTTGATGCGGGAAAATAAACGGATGATTGTCACCTATGCCACAGTTGGCGATTACCTTCCATGCCACAATGGTTTCATCTTGACCCTGAGCATGATTTTTTTGAAAAATGACTACTACGTTGTTTCCTGAGTCGTTTGACTGATTGATGAAGTTGAGCTTAATACGTTTCATGTGCAATAGTGTTGGTTATATGAATTCAAAGCTATAAAAATTGTTTTTAATACACCTAACACCCACAGTAATAGTGCGAATAATCGCTGTACGACTTCGGATTACCCTAATTTTTATAGTTTTAGCACATCAAGTTCCACAAGATGAATAAACTACTCCGTATTGTTTTAGTGTCACTTTTCGCCATTGCACTAGTACTACTTTACCTTTCGGCTACCGATTCGCAAGGAATAAGTGTGGAAATGACCGTTGGTTTTCTGATACTTACGGGTGCTTTGACTGCGATTGCTTATTATGCTTATCACAAGAAAAAATGGTTGGATACAGGCATAGATTTGCTCATTGCAGCGGGTTGTGCGCTCACGATTTTCATGGTGTATCCGGGTGAGTTTTTCGATGACGCGGGTTTTGTAATGCGGTACATGGAAAACTTTCACAACGGACATTTTTATTCGTTTAATCCCGGCGACGGACCCGTTATGGGGATTTCTTCGCCCGTGCAAGGGTTGGTAAACGGCATGATTTGCGCTACCGGAGCACAGCTTCCGGAGCAAGCCATCCGACGTACGGCTTTTATCGGGTTGATTTTACTGATCTTTTGCCTCATTCGCATTTTCAGGAAAACCAATGAAAAAGGCAATGATTTCTTGCTTTTTACCGTGTTGGTGCTCATCAGTAGCAAGTACTTTTTAGGAGTGATGAAAGCCGGATTGGAAACCCCTATGCACTTGGCAATCGTACTGGGAGCGTTATTGGCTTATTATGCCAAAAAAGAACGCACTATGTGGTTGTTGCTGGCACTTTCGGTGATCTCGAAATTGGATGCTGTGCCGATTGTTGTGGTAATCGGTGGTGCCTGGTTGATCGAAAATTACCGGTTGTTACTGCCAATTCGCCCATCCAACAAACACTTGCGGAATTTAGTGTTATACGCCTTTTTGCCGGTAATTGCCTGGATTGTGTTTGCTACACTGGTGTTCGGAAGCGCATTGCCACAATCGGCTTACGCGAAATTGGAACATCATTACCACGCCAGCGATTATTGGTTTCCGTTTTTTGTGCGCTACGCCAAAGATGCATTTTACTTTCCGTTGATGATAACAACAGTAATCACTGCTGTGGCGATGATAGGTGTGATTATCTACCAAAAAACATGGGATAAACTGAAATTAGTGGTGCCCGGAATGGCGTTTCTGGCAACGTTGGTGCTCTACTACTTTTACAATCCGGGTGAGCGCATGATGTGGTACTACACATTGCCTGATTTATTACTGATCTTGCAACTCATGCTTTCTGTAGCCTTTTTGGTGCAATTGATAAAAGTACCAATGATTCGGGTGGGGTTGTTGCTGACACTCGCTTTTACTCACTTTACGTTTATCTACCGTGATATTGCCGACGGAAAAGTCTGGCTGGAAGAATACCTGAGTACCGTAGAATACGAGCGCAACGCAATCGGACTTTACCTCGGATATACCGTTCCCGAAAGCGATACCTTGATGACATGGCACGGACTCACGGGGCGTTATGTGAAAGGCTACGTGGTCGATATGTCGGGGTTGAACTCCAAGACGGTCACCGAATTCAATCGTCGTCTGTATTTGGTGAGTCTGCTCTATACGCCGGATTGGGTGGTGAATACCCGTAACGAAGAATTTATCCGCGAATTTCAAAAACCGCCTTATTCATTAGATTCCATTTTCTATGACGTAACGGCTTACGGTTATCCTGAATGGCACATTTACAAACGTGTTCCGGAGGGAACCTTGCACGAGTATCCGATCTTGTTGGGCAAACCCAATGTGTGGGCGGGTGTTTTTTCTACAGCACAAGAGGTCAATCGCATAAGTGGCGAAGAAGTGCAGCTGGCGTTTAAAGACGATCAGGCACCGTTGATTGGTTTTGTAGGTGGTATCCAAAAAATGGATACTTCGTTTACATGCCGGGTAGAGCTGCGTATTAACCAACAATTAGTAGAAACCAAGTTGGTACGCGTATCACGCAAAGGTCGCGATCACCCGAACGAACCGTATAAAGTACAAGGTTTCCGTTTTGATTTTAAAACCCCGATTGCACCCCAAACAGAAGCGGTTGTGGTGCTGAAAAGCGATGGAAACCGGTTCCCGTTAGTGGTAGTAGATCCGTCGTGCGTGCATCGATATTGAGCTTTTTTGTTAGAAAATACAGCCGTTTTTATGGCGCTATCGTTTCTTTAATAGCTACTTTTTTCTTGGTTCCAAAGCTGTAAAAAACCGAGGTGTTGATTCCAGCCGAATAAGGGCGTTGTTTGATCGGAGCATCCATAATGGGAGTGATGGAATAACGAAACGTAGGTTCAAACCGCAGTGAAAATGCCCGGAATACCCGGATGTCGATACCCAAACTGGAGACACTTACCAGATTCACTTTTTCATACTGAGTTCCGGAAGGTTCATTGCTGTAGTTGGAAGAATGTGTCTCGGTGGAACCATCATGATAGGTAACGGTAGCTATCATGCGTCTCGACAGAAAAAAATTGGTTGAAATACCCGACATGATACTCAAACGCAAGCGCTTTCCGATCGGTAGTCCGTAGCCTACTTTGATGGGAATACCGACATAATCATAATAATTCCAGTAATCACCGGTGCCATCGTCATCTATTGTTACGAATGTGATGTTTTCAAATTTCTCTCCTACCCGCGTATATTGAAAACCGCCTTCCAGCAACAATCCTTTTTTGAATTGATAGCTATACGTGGCGCCGGTATTAAAACCAATGATAGGGTGTTCATTCTCCTCGCGCCAATCCGCAATCCATTGAGTAGAGGCATCCGAATCCAACGCGCGGTAACAGTAATCAACAGAATAATTAATCCCGACCTGACTCACGGATTTTTTCTCCTGAGCAGTAACGATGAGCGGAAGTGAAAGTAACAGAATTGCAAGTGGCTTTTTGGCTGTGATCATGTTGGCTTTTTTGATGTAATGAAACGGCAATAGGAGAAAGATATTGCGTTTTTGTAGATTGTTTTTTATAACCCTGCTCAGGAATACACGGTAGCCAATGTGAATCCGATTAATCCAAGTATGAATACAAACCACAGAAATCGCCCTGCTTTTATGTAGTCGATTCTTTTTTCCGATTTATTGAGCAGGTAGAGGTACACAAGCAGCAGTAAGTCAATTCCAATAAATGTAGACAGAAGGTAGTGATGATTAGCTGATACAATTACCGATCCGCCAATTATTGCCAGAATAAACAACGCAACCACCCATTTCGCTTTTTTTACCCCGATGAGAATAGGAAGCGTTTTACAACCGATTGCTTTGTCACCTTCCATATCGGAAATATCGAGACTCAATTCGCGCGGAATAATGATAAAGAAGGGAAAAAAACAATACAACAGGATGAGCATATTGAGTTTGTCGCTGTTCAGGGTTTCAATACAATCCCTGGCAAAGAAGAACAACACCAAAGGGATGAATGAAGCCAAGGCAGCCATCACGATATTTCCGATGAGTGGTGTTCGTTTCAGGTATACATCATACAAAATCGAGAGCAGGTAAACTGCGGCAGCGATAAAAGCCCATTCCGCAAAAACATAACAGGCGATGTAGACCGAGAGTAGCAAAGCAAGCAAGCTGAGCAGAAAAAACCATCTTTTGGCTGTTGACAACGATACGGTTCTGCCGATAATATGTGTGTTGGGCTTGTTGATTTTATCAATGTCCCTGTCCATGATGTCATTGAGAATGCAACCTGCTGCCAGCAATAACTGAACACAGAGGCATAAAACAATGAAATCAAAGCCGGATATGTGACAGGTTTGTCCGCTCAGCTTCACAAAATACTGAATAACAAAGTACAAACTGATAAACGGAAAAATGGCTAGCAATTCATGAAACCATCTGATAAGCTTTAAGAAGTTCTTCGCGTTTTCGATCATCGCCGGGTTATTTTATGAAGAAAAATACGCAACAATAGGTAGCTGTTTGTAACAATTGACAGCTTGCGTTGCCGATGAATCGCTGACATATTACCGAGAAGGATCCAATGAACTTTTCCTCTCAGGCTGTTTGTGCCAATTACCGTAAGGCCTAAACGCAGGTATTTTGTGAGGAGACGCTCGGTTTTTTCCTTACGTGCCATTAGAATGAAATTGGCAGTTTTATTGTGTTTGTACATTTCCAGGTAAAAAAGAAGAAAAATACGGGCTCTTTGTTGCTGAAAAAGCGGATGATCCAAATTACCGGAGAGCCGGTCGGCTAAAAAAAGTGTTCCTTGTCCGTAATCGTTTATGTTCAGTTCCAGATAGTGATCGGAAAGGGCGTTTTCGGCTGTTTGGTCACCCTTCAAATAGCGAAAGATGGTTTCCTGATCGTAGTAGTAACGAGCACTCAATAACGGAGTTCCCGTGTTTTTGTCATAAATGATAACCAGGCGATATTCCGAAGACATGTCTGAATCATCGAAGAACGATTCATTGACATCAACGGTTGTTCTACTATAGGCCAAACGCCTCAATTGTTCTTCTAAAACAAGAAGGTTTTCAGTGAATGCGTCAACGGCTCCAGTTGGTTTTCTTTTCCAAACTCCAGGTGTTATTTCAACTGGTTGCTGCATGTAAACGGTAAACGTTTTTAGTGACATGAGTGTTTTCAGTAAAGCGCGTACGGTTTTTCTTCTACAAGATTATTATCCTAGTCGGTAATGACCAATGTGGGCTGAAAGGTAGCTGCTTCGGTTTCCTGCAGCTGTGCATAGGCAAGAATGTGGATAACGTCGCCTTTGCTAAATTGTTTTGAGGCAGCGCCGTTTACCGAAACAAAACCCCTTGCTTTGCTTTTCACGGCATAGGTTATGATGCGATTGCCATTGGTCTTGTTGTTTACGTATACCTGTTCAAATTGTCTTATTCCGGAAGCGACTAATAATTCTTCTGGAATAGCGATACTTCCCGGATAGTTAGTGTCACTTTCGGTAACCCTGACTTCTTGTATTTTGGCTTTTAAAACGGTTAGCATCATGGCAGGAATCTTCTACCTCTATGAATTGAGAGACCGTGTAAAAATAGCGGTTTTAGTTTCTGATGTGTTGCGAAAAAGCGTACGCAAGTGTGTTGAGTTGCAGAAAGACGTACAAGGGCGATGATTCAGGAAGCGTTGAAGCCCGGAAGAAACTATTCTCGTTATCAATCCCTGTTGTACTTGGAAACAAAAAAAGGACACATCCTTCAATGCATCCTTCTCTTGGTCTTTGTTTGTATGAAATTTATTCTTTTACCAAACGAGCAGTTGCTTTTCGGGTTGCTGTGGTAATTTCAAGCAGGTAAATTCCTTGCGCAAGTTCGTCAACCGCCACAATTGTCGATGAAGTGCGTTTGATAAATGTTCCGTCGATGGAATACACATCAATGGCTTGAATGGCTTCCGAAGATTGAACGGTAACGGTTGTTTTTGCCGGATTCGGAAATAGATTTACTTGCAAAGGCGATTGGTTTTCCGACAGTCCGATAGTGCTGATCGCATAACAAGCTGATGTATCTGAACAATCGGCCCGGGTGATAATGACAGCATACGAACCGTTTTCCGTAGCGGTATACGATTGATTTGTTGCTCCGTTGATTGGCGCATATCCGTTATTACAGTCCACCCATTGAAACGTGGCATTGCTCAGAATGTCTGCCGAAAGTGTAAAATCAACGGTTGTGACGTTAACATCGATGGTCGTGTAATACAAATCGGTAATCACAATACTATCGCAACCTGCAGCCGTAGTCAATGAATCGGTAAATACTCCCGGAACACTATAGGTATTGGAACCAACGGTTACGGTTTCATCAGGACACAAGGTAAGTGTTTGCACAAAAGTCACCGGTTGTGTGATGCTAACGGTAACCGGAGTGCGCGTACTTGCGTAGCAAGTGCTATCCTGCACGTAAAAAGTGGTTTCGCTGGAAATGGCTGAAGTAGTAAAGCTTGAACCACCACCCAGATAGTTGTTTGCGGCATCGTACCAACCCAAGGTTCCGGATCCACTTGCCGTAAGCGTAGTACTTCCGTCAGGACAAACACTCATTGCTGATGCGGAAGTTGTATTGGTTGGCGCTACAGGAGCAGAGCAAGCGACTTGAAGCGATAAATCATCCACCATCACGAAGTAATAATCACCATTGAACGTCAAACGCAATTTGCAATTGGTTAAGTCACTCGCACCTACCGTTACATCTGTGAGTGGGATGGTAACATAAGCAGGATTAAACGCTGAGTTTACAGCTACTCCCTGATTAAAACTAAAATCGGTCCATGTAGTTCCTCCGTTGCTTGAAAAACCAATGGAAATTTCATTGATCTGAAAATTCCGGTAGTACAAATAGAATTTAGCTTCAAGTAAACTGTCGGTATAACCGGTAAGATCAATAACAGGTGAATGAAGTTCACCACGATGCGGAGAAGGACAAGTACCATTTCCGAATGCGCCTTGTGTTCCGCCGTTGTCTAGAAAATCGGAATCAAAAAGCGCAGCACCATTGGCCATAGAAGGCGAATTAATCGCTTGCATTCCAGATGCATAAGCGCCTTGCGTAAGACCGTTGGTTGGTCTTGTCCAGAAAGCATTGGGCGTGATATCAACCGCAGTCCAGGCATTGGCGGTTCCAAAAGGGTTTTCAAATTGTCCTAAACTCTCGGAAGTTGCATTGCCCGATCCTGTGCCCCAGATAGTTGTTTGAGAAAAGGTGTTTCCTGCCGCACCGATGGCAAGAATAAGCAGTAATTGTTTCATCATTTGTCGCGTTTACTGTTCGTCTGTTTCAACGAACAAGTTTTCGACAAAATTAAGTTTTAGATATCGTGTACAGTGATTTTCTGTTGTGGGTGCAGTCTTTTTGTTGTGAATGTGCGAAAAAGTGTTGTTTGAGTAGCGTGGATGGGAGTGAAAATGAGATAATGTTACTGTTATTTAATTTGTAATTGTTGTTTGAACTGATCGATTTTTGTCCAAAACACATTTTGGTCATCGACTAAAATTTCGGTGACGCATGGAACATTGAAATGATAATTAACAGACAAACAATTGCTTCCGAAAGCATTAAAATTGCGAAGAAAAGAAAGTGTCATATCAACTTTGTGCGGGGCGTTGGCAAAATAAACGGTGCGTTTTTTCTCGTGACAGTTTCGAATAAAAACACCGATTAAAAAACTATACTGTTTGTTGTTAAAACGCTGGCTCAGATCAAACAAAGGGTCTTCGGAAGAGAGAACATGACATGCGCGAAGTCCGTCAGAATTGCTAGTAACATAAAACTGTTTCAGAATAGAGCAAATCGTTGTTGATTTTACCGCCGAAAATCCCTTTTCGTCCAACATGTATTCGATATCATTGGGCAATCCGCGGCATTCCAATTCCTTTTCACAGATTTGTTTAAAGATGATCGCTTTTTCTTTCTCATTTATAAAAAATGAGTCTACGATTTCGTCATTTAATGAATAACCACCGAAGTATTCTTGTAAATAGCCAATGATCACATAAATCAGCTCAATTTCCATTTTTGAAAACAAGTAATGTTCCAAGGCTTCATCTTTCGATAAGGTGCGAATATCATCCTCGTTATAGGTCTTTTTTTTAGGCATACAGAAAGAAGTTTATTTTCCTTTCGAAATCAATTCAACTGAAGAATTACCTTTCTCCTAAAACCACAAAACACAAAATGCTGGATCGTATCAAAAGGCGTTGTGTGATCAACCGTCAGGCATCTGATTTTATCAAATACTCCCGCTAGTTGCTCTGTCATTGATTTTTCAGAGTATTGTTTGATGGGAATTCCGCTGCACTTGGTGGGACCTGTTTCAGAAAATGTTCCCATAACCAGAATACCATCTGGTTGAATGCCTTTGGCAAGCACATTCATGTAATTTTCAATGTCTTGCTCTTCTGTAAGGAAATGAAAGACAGCACGATCGTGCCAAAAAGCATAGTGCTCTTGCGGTTCAAAAGTTGAAACATCTGAAACAATCCATTTCACCAACCGGGCTTTTTCGCCCAAGCGTTCTTTTGCTCTTTCAAGTGCCTTTTCCGAGATATCAAGCACTGAAACATCGGTATACCCCAGTTCAAGTAAATAATCGACGAACAAACTGTCACCACCACCTACATCAATGATTTTAGCCGTTTTGGGCAAATCAAACTGACGCAAAAAATCAAGTGAAGTTTCCGGAACGGGTTGATACCAGCTCACGTCTTTCAATTGTTTTGTTTGATAAATGGTTTCCCAATGCTCTTTGCGAATGTTGTTACTCATTGTGTAATGATTTGTGTCAAATTTAAGGCAATTTCACGAACGAAAACATTAGTAAGTAAATCCGCCACCGAAGCCCATATACCTAGATCAATTTTTGCTAAAACGAAGAAGCGTTTTGCATTTCTTGCGATAATTTAACGTGAGTTTGAGATAAGAATTCAGTCAGATCGCTTGGCAATAGTCATTCTTTTATCAATTTCCCAACGCTTAAACTGTTGTCTATAAAACTAACTTCTACAAAATAGATTCCGCTAGGCAACTCATTGATTGAGATGTTTTTCGTGTTTGTTGTTTTGACAAGTTGACCTTGTTGGTTTAAAATGTCAATATGAGAAATTGCTTTTTCCGTTTCAATGTAAAACAGTGTTTTAGCCGGATTTGGAAATAGTAAAAACGCTGTGTTTTCTTCTATTTCGGAAGTTGAAAGCGCTTCATCGCAATGGTCTAATCTTGGATTGGTAGATGAACCGCAAGGATATTGATAGGTACTTTGCGCGTTGGCAAATGTGGGTGCTTCGCTATGTGTTAGATTGTGCAAACCGCCCGGCATAGAAATTTGATTGACACTTCCATTTCCCAAAGCAACGTCTTTTCCTGTCATACTGCCGTTGAAAGCGTAATCGCATAGAGCGTCAAACAGTCTGTAATAGGCATAATAATCCAACGCGTCAAAAGCGGAATTGTTTGGAACAACGTGATCAGCTGAGTACACGTATCCGTTAATAGTGTCTGATTTTACGCGCAGATAATCTTTTTCTGATGCAGGAATGTTAATGGTATTAAAAATGTCGTTTGCCATGCGTTGGTCGTTTGTAACGTCGTCTTCATAAACGATAGTCAATAGTTTTACATCAGTGGGAAACGATTGTAATTCTGTTTGTGAAATGTTGTAGGAATACCATTGCGCCATTGCAAAGATAAAACGCCCGGATTGTCCCCAATTTCGGGTTGTAAAACAATGGTAAGCATTCGCAAAAGAAGCACCACCACCAAAAGAATGCCCTACAAAACCAACTTTTGTAGTATCTATAATGTTGGGATAGTCATGCGCTGCTTTTGTGAAACCATTCAACAGGTTACTGTATCGGTCTTGAATAGTAACTCCTGATGTTTGATACGGAACATAGACAACGGCGTAACCTTTTTTAGCAACAAAATTCAGGAAGCCTGAAATGTTATTTGGGTCATTACCACCAAAAGCGTGGCTGTAAAAGATGGTCGGAACAGGTAACGTAATTCCTGCCGGATAATAAACAACAATGTCGTGTCCCGAAAAATTTGGATTATCGAAAGCTTGTGTTGCAACGGAATAACTTCCGTCTGAACCATAACCACTTGTTGGTTTGGGTATTGGCCCTGCGTACGTTTGTGCGAAAGCAGATAGCGAATTAAACGTCGCCAAAATGGTGATGTAACTAAACAATTTCATATTTTTTCTAAAAAATTAGACTGTTAAAGGCTTGCTTTAATTACAGATTAAAAGTTGTCAACCGTTTCTGCTAGCTGCTTTCGTTCGCAAATTTCCACCAACTAAGCCATCGTGCTCGACCAGAAAAAAACCGTTCCCGATTCAGTTGAAGTTGCACCATAATTGATCATCTTGTTTTCTCGGCGTTCGTGACGTCTGTGCACTCTGCGACGTGTACGTCTTCTCACTCTGCGACGCTCGCCCGGAACGTTGGTTTGTGTCAATAATACTTCGGTGCCCGATGCTTGATTAAACGAAAGAGTACTTTGCGTTTCTTCTGAATCTGCTGCCGGAGCTAGAGTTGTTGCGGCTAATACTCCGGAAAGGAGAACTGTGCGAAAAAGGGCTGTTGCTTTCATTTCTATTGGTTTTTCTGTTTAACAATTAGCTTACCTGAACCCGACTTGACAAGAATCAAACCACGTTCTAAACAGAAAGATAGAAAAAGTAAGAGAATGGTTGGGTGAATAGAATTTTAATGAATAATTTTTTGAATGGTCTCAATTGAAGCCCCCTGTTCGCTTACTTTTTTCAGCTTCAGGCTAATGAAAAAAATAAGAGAACATCGTTGTAGGGCAATCAAAATATCGAGTTGTCAAACAACGCTAAAATATTCCCCTCCCCATATTTTTCGGCAATATACCCGATGAGGTTAAAATTGTAGTCAGTATTATCCAAAATCCACGCATCGGAAGTAATGGCTATCCCGTTTTCGGAAACCAGGTCTTTGTCTGGATTATTGGTTAAAAATACTTCCCACTTGTAGTTGTTTTCGGCGGCAATTTCGGTAATGAGTTGCTTCAATTTTCCGCTATTGGAAACCGGTTTGTCGAAGTACCAGCGCATGTTCGCTAGTTGCTCTTCCACATAAAACGCCCCTATCAACTCAATGGCACGAGCGGTTTGCTGTACTTTTTTGTATGAACCGTGCACGCTCGATAAATCGCGGTAAAAACCGTCGGCACCTTTAAAAATATAGGCGCCGGATAATAAACTTTCCAATAGAATCAAGGCATTGAAGCCGTCTATCAATACTTCCTTGTTTTGTAATTCTGAAGCGGGTAAACTGCGGCGGGTTCTAGCAGTAATTTGTTGCCCGGAAGCACTCATGCCCTGCACCGCTTTTTGTTGCCGCACGTTGAGTTTATAACGATTGCCCACCAATACCAAAGCTGACTTGGCGGTATATCCACGGCTCATCAGATGACACAGATCTTCCACTGCATGTTTGAGTGCAACACGCATTTTTTCAGTGCCGAACAATTTGTCGTCATTCGATTCTTTGCCTCTGTTGGTTTGAATGCTCATTGCTTATCGGTTCGATTTCTTGATTTTGCAATCGTGTTTAACGTCGTTTTAATGCACCCGCCAACTCAAAATCGGCCGCGGCTTTTGATGTTTCTCCCAACTGTTCGTAGCAGTTGCCCCGCTGTTCAAGTACTTGCACTTTAATCGTTTCAATGCGCGGATAACCCAGCAAGGTCGAAAAGTAGGAAATGGCCTCCTGATAGTTGTTCTCTGTTTTCGCAATAAACCCAAGGTTGTACATGGCTTCCGGATAGAATGTATTCAACTCAGCCGCTTTTAGGTAATTCGTTTTTGCTTCGGCGAAATTGCCCGACTTCATGAAGGCATACCCGAGGTAATAATAAGCTTTGGCGTACTGATCATTGAGCACCAATGCCAGTTTCAACGCAGGAATGGCGCCGGCATAATTATCAAAATGAAGTTGAATGAACCCCAGATTCATGTAATTGACAGCTTTCGGTTCAAGCGAAATTGCTTTTCGCATAGCCGGGAGTGCATTGGCAGAATCTTTGAGAAAACAGTAAGACAGCCCCATGTTGCAATATGCACTCTCCAATTCACCGAATTTTTTGATAATCCGTTTGTTGTCTTCCACACTTTTGGTGAAGTTCTTTAAGCGGTAATACAGAATAGAGCGTTTTACATAGTATTCCAACCGGTTGCTGTCAAGGGTAATCATGCGGTTCATTTCATCGATGCGCTGCGGATAGTACTTAAAATCCAGGGTATCATCCGAATCGAGGTAAAACAGCTGGCACGATGCTCCGAAAGGCAAGAGGATAAGGCAAATCAGGTAAAAGAAGTTCTTCATTGGAAAATTAACGTTTAGCACTACGAAAGTCAAGCTTCAACAA
>JBILJP010000472.1:0-3553 GCA_044377135.1 Fluviicola sp. | reverse complement strand
TTGTCATTCGCCATTTCTCAGAAAATTCAAACGGAAATGACCTATCCGGGTCAGGTGAAAGTAACCGTTATTCGTGAACGCAGATCGGTTAATTACGCTAAATAAATAGTGATGAAACGATTCCCTGCCGGTGTTGAAACGTTGAAAGGAAAACACATCCTGGTAACAGGAGGTGCGGGGTTTATCGGTTCCAACTTAGTGGAAGCGTTACTCCGTTTAGAGGCGCGCGTTACGGTACTCGATAACTTGTCTACCGGTTTCGAAAAGAATCTTGAAGAGTTCGCTGCAAATGCGAACTTTTCGTTTGTTAAAGGCGATATCCGCGATGCGGAAACCTGCAACGAGGTACTCAAAGGAATTGATGCCATCAGCCATCAGGCAGCATTAGGCTCCGTGCCACGTTCCATCGAGTTTCCACTCACCACGCATGACGTCAACGCAACCGGCTTTCTGACCATTTTACAAGCTGCTAAAGAAGCCGGCATTCAACGCTTTGTCTATGCCAGTTCATCGTCGGTTTACGGCGATAGTTTGGCTTCGCCCAAAGCAGAAGGAATGGAGGGTAACGCCTTGTCGCCCTACGCAGTGAGTAAACAGCTCAACGAGCAATATGCAGGTGTGTATTACCGTTTACACCACATGCAAACAATTGGTCTTCGGTATTTTAATGTATTCGGTCCGCGCCAAAATCCTGATGGCGTTTACGCGGCGGCCATTCCCAAGTTTTTGGATAAAATGAAACACGGTGGTGAAATCATTGTCAATGGCGATGGTAACCAAACCCGCGATTTCACCTTTGTTCAAAATGCCGTTTTGGCCAATCTATTGTCATTGTCTTCTACCAATGAACAAGCTTACGGACGCGTTTACAACGTGGCTTGCGGCCGCAGTCTCACCCTCAACGATGTAATCGGAAGTCTGGAAGACGGATTAAAAACATCAGGTATTTCTCCGGTTCACAGTTTAATCTACGGACCAAAACGTGTGGGCGACATTCAAGATTCGTTGGCCGATATCAGTGCTATTCATCAGGCTTTAGCCTACGACCCTTTGTATACCTTTGAAGAGGGAATAGATCTGTACCTCGCATTTAACAAGTAATGCTTCAGAAACTTCGTCAATCCGAATTCCTGAAATCGGTTCTCGTATTGATGACCGCTTCGGTGGTTTCACTGGCGATTAATGTACTGATCAGCCCCATTCTCACCAGGATCTATTCTGCCGAACAAATCGGTGACGTAAACCTGTATACGCGCATTGTGGTCTTTATCAGTACCATTGCCACTGTTCGTTACGAATTGTCGCTTCCCATTGCCAAACAACAACTGCATGCCTTTCACCTGTACCGATTAACCTATAGAATTGCATTGGTGATTCTTACCGGAATAGGTATTGTGGGATTGTTGTATGCCTTGGTCAAACCTGTGGATACTTATTCCATGTGGTTCATGTTGTTGGTCATCATCGGGGCATATTTGTCTGTTTGGATCAACATCGGTATCAATTGGTCTATCCGCACCAAAGGATTCAAACGCATTTCGCAGCAACGCATCATCGCTTCGGTTGTATCAAACGGGTTGAAATGGTTCTTTGGGATGATCGGTTGGAAAACCTATGGTTTGCTGGTAAGCTTGAGTCTCGGTTACCTGGCTTCTTCGGTATTGTTTATACTCGACTTCGTGCAACAGAAAAGAACCTACCGATCATTCAAAGCCACCAAACGCATGCGAGTTTTGAGCAAAGAATACCGCCAGTTTCCGATCATGAGTTTGCCCCACGTGATGATCGATTTGGGGGTTGATTTGGCCATGGCTTCATTGATCATTGGGTTTTACAGCAAAGCCGATTTCGGGTTATTTAGTCATGCTTACGGACTGTTGAAAATGCCCATTGGGATCGTTGGACAATCCATCGGTCAAGTGTTTACCAACCGTTTTTCGGAATTGATTCACAGCAAACAATCGGTGGTTCCGCTCTTTTTGAAAACCACCCGCACTTTATTCTTGCTTTCCATAGTGCCGTTTACGGTATTGTTTTTCTTCGGTGAACCCATTTTTGCGTTCGTATTCGGAAAAGAATGGGCCACTTCAGGCGCCTATGCATCTATTATGATTCCCTGGCTGATGCTCAATTTCCTGCTTTCACCGATTTCCAGTTTACCCATGATTCTCGGTCGACAAAAAGAAGCGCTCATCATCGGGATTATCAGCGGAGCAGGACAACTACTCATTTTCGGAGCCTTACCCGAACTAAGTGCCTACTTCCGTTTGTCATTCGAACATGTCTTGTGGGTAGCTTCCGGTTTTCAGTCGGTGTTGCTGATAGCGGTTTTTTATGTTTATTATCGATTTGCTATGGTGGCGGATAGTAGGAACGTTCGTTTTTAAGTTTAATGAACTGTAAATCTACAAAGTCACGAACTTACAAACTCACCAACTATGTTCTCAATTTGGTTAACTTTCTTGTATCTTTGCCTCCTCTAAAAACCGAATGAATACATGCTTGTTACACTAACACGTTTTTTGAAAAGCAATAGCCTGTTTTGTATCAACATCGCGATTTTGGTATTGCTGCTTTGGGGATTGCTCCAAACTTACGGTGCAAAGTATGTACCTCAAATCGGGATTTATGTACTGGTTTTCGCTGGCGTTTATCTCTTACTCAAACAGCGGTTTTCGACGTCCGAATGGCAGCTCAAAGAACACAATGTTGATCGAAAATGGTTGGTGCGTTCCATTGATGCCTTAATCCTTTTTACCGTGTTGTTTCAACTGGTACATTATTACATGATGGGGAATATTCCGGTAATTAAGGCCATGCTTTCTACTGATTATTACCGCATTGCGCAAATCAGGCAGGATATCAAGAAAGTAGATAGTTCGTTGATCAACTATGCGGCTTCTTTTCTGCTCAAGGCAATCATTCCGTTTTTGTTATTTCTCTTGTATTCCTTCGACAAAAAACGTTTTTGGATCTACTTCCTGGTGTCGGCATTTTATGCGCTTGCCTTGATGCAAAAGGCATTTATTGTTTCCATTTTAATTCCGTTGATTATCCACCTATTGTTGAGTCGTAAATGGTGGCGGGCACTCTTTTTTGTCGGTACGTTTATGTTAGGAATCATCTTGTTGGTATTGACAACAAACCCTACTTTGCGGCCTGCTCCGTTTGATTGCGGAACGTGTGAAAATTCCGCACCCGAAAAAGACAAACAGGACAATCGGATAGCCTCTACAAAAGTAGCCGACGGATTGTATCATCGTGTTTTCATTACTACCGGTGAAATGGTGGGCAACTGGTTCTTCTACGTGCCTGATTCCATTCCTTATGCCAACGGAAGCGGGTATCGTTTGGGAGCAAAAATGCTGGGGAAAGAGTACAAAGATTATTCGCGGTTGATTTACGACAAAGAATATCCTTTAGAAGCCGGAATGGGATTTGACGGCACAGCAACAACCGCTTATTTTATGTACGATTATGCCAATTTCGGAAACTGGGGCTTGGCCATAGCCGGAATTTACCTGGCAGTTTTTCTTGTGTTTGTAAACTTGCT
>JBILJP010000116.1:0-12668 GCA_044377135.1 Fluviicola sp. | reverse complement strand
TCATGTACTCCATGTTTATTCGCCTTGGCCAATACTACTGCTTGATCAATCCCGTCAAATTTCGATAAAGCGTGTTCAATTTCACCGAGTTCAATGCGATAACCTCTTATTTTGACTTGGTCATCTAATCTTCCCACAAACTCAATATTTCCCTCATGAGTCCATCTTCCTAAATCACCCGTTTTGTATATTTTCTCATCTGTTTTAAATGGATTTTCAATGAATTTTTCATTCGTAAGTTCAGGTCGGTTTAAATAAGCTCTAGCCAAACCATCTCCACCAATACTGATCTCTCCAATTACTCCAATTGGCTGTAATTGATTTTCATTATTCAGAATATAAATTGAGGTATTATCTATAGGTTGTCCAATCGGTATTGGTCCTCTGTCTTCTTTCCTCACTTTGTAATATGAAGCTACAACCGTATTTTCCGTAGGGCCATAATTATTGTATAATTCAATCATTTCCCCTTGTTGATTAACGGAAAGAGCTTCTCCTCCAACATACAGTTTCACGATACGTTTCAGCCTTGAAGATTGCTCAAAGAAATCATTGTATAGTACCGTCGGTAAATATGCATGTGTGATTTCATGGTCATTCATGGTCTCAATCAATTTTCCAAGATCTAATCGCGTTTCATTTGAAATTGGGTATAAACAACCTCCTGAAATCAAATAAGGGAATAGTTCCCAAACAGATGCGTCAAATGCGACTCCGGCCATTATTGTAGCCCTACTGGTTGAATTTAATTGATATGCCTTTGTATGCCATGAGCATAAATTACACAGCGCTTTATGTTCGATAATCGTTCCTTTTGGTTGACCCGTTGACCCGGAAGTATATATCACATAGGCAGCATTATTTGGCAACGTTTTCGATTGATTACGATCAAAATCCACTAAGACTTCCTCGTCTAACTCAATATCAATTGCTACAACTGCTTCATCGTAGAAATCAATATCATTAACAAAACTTGATTCCGTTATTAGGGTTTTTATACCAGTATCCTCTATCATGAATTCTTTCCTTTCCACTGGTAAGTCAGGATCAATTGGAACATAAGCACCTCCTGATTTTAATACTCCCAAAATTGCTATGATCTGCCAAATCCCTCTCTCTAAAAGAATACCAACTAGATCTTCAGATTCTATTTCATTATTCACCACTAAGTAATGAGCCAATTGATTGGCCTTGTTATTCAATTCTTTATATGTTAAGGTCCTACCTTCAAAAACAATTGCGCTACTTTCTGGATTTTTGGCAACTTGTTCTTCAAATAAATCAATAATGGTTTTATCTTTTGGATAGGCTTTCTCATCTCGATTAAACGTATATAATAATTTATCTCTTTCAAATTCAGACAAGAATTCAAACGACTTTAACTCACTGGTCGGTTGTAGCGAAAAAAGACTCACCAAGTTGTACATGTGTTTCACCAGGTATTTCAATACGCCGTTCGCATATAGATTCGAATTATACCTAAACTCGATATTCAATCCATCTTGAATAGGGTTTATTACAATAGTGAAATCGTAATTGTTTTGATTAAAATCCTCTACCGACTCAATATGTAAATTTCCATCATCTCCTTCCTGAATCTCATTAACTTCGCTTACTTCTTTCACGGCGTAATTTTGAAAGAGCATGATGTGGTTAATCAAATCCATTCCCAATTCACTTTGGGATTGCACTTCGGATAAATTGAGATAGTGATGCGCTTCACTTTCTATTGACCTATCCTGAAGAGATTTTAATAATTCTATTGGTGTATCATTTGGTTGATATTTTACTCGAATGGGAACAGCGTTACTAAATAATCCTATCATATCTTCAACTCCTTCCAAGTCCGCTGGACGCCCAGATACAACGGCTCCGAACACGGCATCATTCGTATTATTATATCGTGATAATAAATAGCCCCAAACGCCTTGAACATAGGTATTTTGAGTAATACCAATTTGCACGCATAGGGCATTCACTTTTTGAAAGATCTCACCAGTTATTGAAACGCTCTCTTTTCCCTCTGAATATCCGCCTTCCTGCGATTTCACCTTAAACGGAAGCCCTGCAACAGTATCATAATTCTCGAGGTATTTTTTCCAAAAACCAAGCGAATTCTCCCGATTAATCTTCTTTAACCAATTGATATAATTGGAGTAAGGTGTTATTGCGCTTAAGTTTGTCGTTACTCCATTCGTCAGTGCATAAAATAATTGATTGAAATCACTAATCAATACGCTAATGCACCAACCATCCATTAATATATGATGATGACTCCAGATAAATTCGTATTCCTCCTTTGATAGTTGAACGATTGTTAAACGCATTTGAATGCCTTGTTCCAAATCGAAGCCAAGCAATCTATCTTTTTGTTTAACCTCATCTGCAAATTTATTCGATTCATTACCAAACGGCGCCATCACAAAGTTGAAACTACTCTCGACTTGTTTAAGAACAACCTGAAGTGGTTTGTTTGCGTAGTTATTGGTAAAGTGCGTACGTAATGCGCCATAGCGGTTAATTAATCGTTCATAGGCTGTTTTCAAATTTTCAATGGATAAGTTCTTCGCTTTTATGCGGTAGGTCTTCTGCTCCAGATAGAGCGTTGGAGACTCATCATTTAACCAATGGTAATAGATTCCCTCCTGAAGCGGAGACAGCTCATAAATGTCCTCTACATTTCCATCACTATTCAGTTTTGATAATTCATCTGTTGTTAATCCTTTAAAGGTGAGATCTGAAGGAGTTAGATGAGTCGTTCGCTCAGCGGCCAATGTTTCAATGATTAACTCCAGATTCTTTTTATAAGAAGCCGCAAGTCCTTTAATGGTTTCCTCATGATATCGTTCCGATGAATAACCGATCGATAAACTAAGTTCACCTTGCACGAGCATTCCTGAAACGTCCAAAATGGAATCATTTCGATTGTCCGCCCCTATATTAGCCCCAAAATACTCCGATCCATATTCAAATAGTGATTTTTCAGAATTTCCAGTATTCGATCCAAAATCTCCCAAATAGTTAAAGGTGATTTCTGGTGTCAATTCGTTTGCTAATCCTTGTTGACTTAAGTATTTTAGCATGCCATAACCGATTCCTTTATTCGGAATTTTTCGAAGCGACTCTTTTATTTCTAAGAGGTTCTTTATTTCGTTTGATGATTTTGAAACATCCAAAACGAATGGATAAACAGTTGTAAACCATCCAATTGTTCTGTTTATATCAATATGCTCAAAGATATCTTCCCGGCCGTGTCCTTCCATCTTAAGAGCCACTTTATCCACTTTAAATGTCTCTCTAAGCGCCAGGCCCAAAGCAGTTAATAAGACATCATTTATCTCTGTTCGATAAACCTGATGGACTCTTGTTTGAAGAGTTTCAGTTGTTCCACGATCCAGATAAAATGAAGTGGCGGCATTGATTCTTGTAACTTGATTACTCACCTCTATATCCTGTGGTAATGCCGTTATTTCACTCGTCGAAATACCTTCCCAGTAAGATCGCTCATTTAAAAGTGCTTTGGAGTTTGCATAGTCATTTTGTGCGGAAGCCCATTTTTGGAACGCATCTGTTTTCTGAGGGAGTTCAGGTTTTTCTCCTGTTATATATGCTGCATACAACGTTGAAAGGTCTTCCAACAAAATACGCCAGGAAACACCGTCAATCACCAAATGGTGCACTACCAAACCTATGCGGTCTCCATCCTTTAAACGAAAATGCGCCACCCTGATTAAAGGACCTTCCTTTAAGGAAATGGTGGATTGCAACACTTCTCCCGTTGCTCTTATTTGATCTACTCCATTTTCTGAATCGCTCAAATCATAAAAATCAAGCGTGAATGATTTCCCGGAAGTGCTTTGGTACATTTGATGCCAGGTACCGTCCACCTGATCATAAACCATACGTAATGTATCGTGGTGTTGAGTCAAGGCAGAAAGACATTTTTCCAGTAACTCATGATCAATGCCGACTTCACTTTTTAGAATAACGGATTGATTATAGTGATGGTGCGTTTTAATATCTTCCGTTCCAAAGAACCAATGTTGAATTGGCGTTAACATTACAGCCCCGGTAACCTCACCCTGTACAACATCATGTGTTGTTTCTGATAATAGTAAAGCCAATGATTCTAATACGGGGGTTCTTAAGATATGCTCAACCTTGAGTCTGTATCCCTTCTGTTTCAGACGCGCTACAACTTGAATGGATTTGATTGAATCTCCTCCGAGGTTGTAAAAACTATCTTTAATACTAATTTTATCTCGTTTCAATACATCTGACCAGACAGATGCTAATAAGCTCTCTTTTTCTGTTTTCGGGGGGATATATTCAACCCCGGTTGTCCCACTAAGGCCTTCTGGAGCGGGTAATGATTTTTTATCAATCTTTCCATTGGATGTTAGGGGAAATGCTTCCAATTGCATGAAATGAGATGGGAGCATATAAGCGGGCAATGATTGACTTAACTGTCTTCTTAAATCTTTTATACTTTGTGTTTCACTTGCGGTGAAGTAGGCTACAAGTTCCTTTTCACCTTCCGCATTTTCATTTGCTAGTACGAGGGCTTGTGTTAGTCCTGCATTTTTTAACAAGGTCTGTTCAATTTCATTCAGTTCAATTCGGTAACCTTTGATTTTTATCTGATCATCTTTTCGACCTAAAAATTCGATTTCTCCATTGGGCAGCCATCTTCCCAAATCGCCTGTTTTATAGATCCGTTCACCCTGTTTAAAGGGATGCGCTATGAATTTTTCATGCGTCAGTTCCGTTTTGTTTACATATCCTCTCGCCAAACCGGCACCGCCAATTCCCAATTCCCCGGTGACTCCTACCGGTTGTAATGCCAATTCCTCGCTTAGAATATACACTTTGGTATTCGCTATCGGCTGACCAATAAGTACCAAATCATCCTCCTTGCTGACTTGTTTTACGATACAGCCTACGGTTGATTCCGTTGGACCATATTCATTGTAAATGTGCATTTCAGGATTTAATCTGCTGAGCGTTTCGATATCCTTCTTCGTCAACACATCTCCTCCAACAATAGCAACCTCAATATTTGTTTCAGACAAGTCTAATGCGCTAAGGATATTGATGTGAGCGGGTGTCAACTTTATCACATTCAAATCGCTCTTTGTGTAATTTTCCAAAATGGTCGATACATCCATATTGGCCTCAAAAACATCTAGTCTACCGCCAGTTATCAATGGCAAAAAGAGACTTGTAATTGTTAAATCGAATGATAAAGAAGTAAATAATCCAAAATTTAACTTTTGACCAGTTTTACCATAGTATGCACGTCCCCATTGAAGGTAATTGGCTAATGAACCATGTTCTATCATCGCTCCTTTGGGCATTCCCGTTGAACCAGAAGTATAAATAACGAAAGCTAAGCTATCGGCATGAGCAGAACTTTCCGGATTGGAAGAACTGAAGTTGTATTGGTTTTCGATAAATCGATCTAATTCTGCCTGATCGATCAATGCCTTTGCCATTGAATCTTCCAACATAAAATCAATTCGGGCTTTCGGATACTCGGGATCAATGGGCACATAAGCCGCACCACTTTTTAATATCCCCAGAATGGCAACAATCAACCACTCTGATCGATCCAATAAAACGGCCACTAAATCATCCGGTTTAAGAGTATACGTTTCTCTTAAATAATTACCCAGTCGATTTGCTCTTTCGTTAACTTCACGGTAACTCAATTGAACATTTCCAGCTACAACTGCGATATTTTCAGGAACATTGGCAACTTGTTCTTCGAACAATTGAATGATCTTTTTATCCGTTGGATAATCAGCATCTGTTTGATTAAAATGGTGGATTAACTGCTGCTTCTCACTCTGAGAAATAAATTCGATTTTACCAATTGCCTCGTTCGGGTTCTCAATAAGTTGTTCAATTAATAGCTTGTAATGTTTGATTAATTGTTCAACCATTTCCCTTTCATAGACATCTTCGTTGAAGTTAACCACGATTGAAACAAAGTCGCCAGTATCTTCACAGCTTATCGCCATGTCGTACTTAACTAAACTCTCTCCAAAATCAACAATATCATTTATTTCAGTTTCAGAAAGTGTGGTGTTTTTGTCGTTACCTGACGTGGTATGAACGTCGAGTAGCGTATCAAAGATGGGATGGCGACTTCCATCACCCCCTAAACTCAACTCATCCACCAATCTGTCGAATGGATATACCTGATGGCTGAACGCTTCCAATGTGGATTCTTTGACGTTTTCGAAGAATTGACTAAATCCAACGGTTGGATCAATCTCATTTCGAAAAACCGATAAATTCAAATAAAACCCTATTTGATTTTCAAGATCGGCATGAGGCCTTCCAGCTACGGGCGTACCAATCAGAATGTCTGTTTCTTCCGTATAGCGGTGCATCAACACATTCCATGCGGCCAATAAACCCATGTATAAGCTGCCTTCTTTTTCCTGAATAAAGCGCTTGAAGTTTCGTGTTTGCTCTTTAGAAAGATATCCGCCAAGCATTCTTCCGTTGTACGTCACAAAATTTGGACGACGTTTATTCGATGGCAAGTTAATCCCAGGTAATTCTCCGGATAATTTATCCAGCCAATATTCTTTATGCTCTTTCAGTTTCTCCTCCTCTAACTGGTCTTGCTGCCAGGCTGCGTAGTCTTTATATTGGATGGATAATTCTTCCAGATTCGCCGGTTCATTTTTCTGATACGCTTCGTAAAATGCCCTGACATCTCTGTATAAAACATCCGTAGACCACTTATCACTTATTATGTGGTGCATATTGAAGTAAAAAATGAACACTTCATCTTCTGTTTTCAGCATTTCCGCCCGGATAAGTGGTCCATTTTCTAAATCAAACAGTTTTTTTGCATCATTTTGTAAATGTTTCTGAACAGCCTCCCCGGTATAGGCGTCATTACCAAAATCGCGGTATTGAATTTCAAATGGAAAATTCTCCATTTCTAACACCCATTGTTTCAACTCCCCTTCGTCATCTTGTTTGAAAACGGTTCGAAGAATTTCATGTCGTTCAATCGTATCGTAAATTGCTTTTTCAAAATGTTCGATATTCGTTCCAAGATCTAGTCGGATTGAAACGGGGATATTATAGGCGATTGAACTTTCTTCGAACTGACTCAAGACCCATAATCTCCTTTGAGCATCTGACACAGCGTATGATTCCTGAACAGGAACTTTTGTAATCGACTGAAATAGCGTTGACCCTGAAAGTTCAATTTGCCTCGCTTGCGCTTCGATCGTTCTGAATTTAAAGATATCTGTTATTAACAGTTTCACGGCAAAGGAGCGGTAATATTCACTCACTATTTTTACGGCAATTAAGCTATGTCCACCCAAATCGAAGAAATCATCTTTGATTCCAATTTTTTCGACTCCTAATAAATCTTGCCAAATTTTTGTGATTTCCCTTTCTAGGTTGCTATTCGGAGCAATGTAATCATTCGTCGTTTTTAACGATCCTGCTTCAATTTGTAGCAGGCGATTTTTATCAATTTTTCCATTTGAATTAACAGGGAATTCATCGAGTACAGTGAAACGAGTCGGAATCATATACTCGGGTAATAAACTTCGTAAATGACTCTGCAATTCACTTAATTCTACTTTTCCTTTTGGTTTTACAAATGCAACTAATTCTTTTCCATTGTTCGCACTTTCAATGGCTAAAACAACGGCCAATTCAAGTTCCTCTTTTTGCAAAAGTGTATGTTCTATCTCACCCAATTCAATTCGGTGTCCTCTAATTTTTACCTGATTATCCTTTCTACCAATAAACTCGATATTGCCGTCTGACAACCTTCGACCAAGATCACCTGTTTTATACAAGCGATTACCATTTATGAATGGGTTGTTGATGAATTTCTCGTTAGTTAAATCTTCTCGATTCAAATAACCCTTCGCAAGTCCAACACCGCTTACTACGATTTCTCCAACTACACCTATGGGTTGCAACTGTAAAAAATCATTTACCACATAACCCTGTTTATTATCAGCCATCATACCTATTGGAATTGACTGATATTCTACTTCAGGATTGACCTTATACAATGTGGTATTAACGGTACATTCAGTTGGGCCATAGGCATTGTAAAAATCAATTGTTCTAGCGTAAAACTGTGCATCTGGTACATAGGCTGATTCGCCAGCGGTTATTAACACCCGTAATGTTTTGAATACAGGTCTATTAAGAGCCCTAAGGTATGCCGGGGCAATCGTGCTAACTGTAATCTGCTCTTCATCAATAAATTGGATAAATTTAGATGGATCTTTCAATACGTTTCTGTCTACAACAACTAAAGTAGCTCCCGCTGCATAGGTCATAAAAATATCAAGAACGGAACCGTCGAAAGAAAAAGAGACGAATTGTAAAATATTATCTACTGGGGACAGGTGAAGTTTACGAACATGATCTTGCGCCATGTTAACCAAGCCAGAATGCTCAATCATAACTCCCTTCGGCACACCTGTGGAACCTGAGGTATAAATGATATATGCCAGACTTTGAGAATCAATATTTTTTTCGGGCGATTTACGACTGTACATTTCGGGTTCAAATTCCACATCAATTGCCAATGCCTCACCCTTAAAAAAGTCAACGTCAAACAAAAATTCAGTTTCTGTAATGAGAAGTGTTAATTCACTATCATTCATTATGAATTCCTTCCGCGAAACTGGATAATCTGGATCAATTGGTATATACGCAGCTCCCGCCTTCAATACTCCTAAGATGGCAATAATCATCCACTCGCTTTTCTCGAGTTGTATTCCGATTAGGGTATTCGATTCAATATTATGATTTTCCAATAAATAATTCGCAAATTGATTGGTTCGCTCATTCAATTCTCGGTATGTAATTTTTTTGTCTTTAAAAACCAATGCAATCTTTTCAGGATTATTAGTCGCTTGTTCTTCAAATAAGTCCATTACGACCTTGTTTTCTGAATACGCCACTTGGGTATCATTGAAATCGACAATTAATTGATGTTTTTCAGCGTTAGACAAGAAGTCCAGTTCTCCCAATTGGTCATTAGAGTTTTCAAGCACTTTAGCTAACAACTGCTTAAAATGAACTATGAGACCTTGAATCATTTCATTGTCGTAAATATCCGTGTTAAAGATCAAATCAAACGACAAGAAATCCCTTTCTTCTTTGAAATGTACTTCAATATCGTTTTTTACTTTAGAGGCTCCATTACTGACGATTTCTTCCTTACACACTTCATCATTCACGCGAACTGAATCAAAATAACTGTGATAGCTCAACGAAATATCGAAGAAGGGATTTCTACTCACATCATTGTACACCCCAAGACCATCGATTAAATGATCAAAAGGATACATCTGATGATTGTATACATTTAGCGTATTACTCTTTACCCTTTCAAAAAAGTGTGTGAAACTTTCCTCTGGTTTCACCTCATTTCTAAGCACCAAAGTATTTACATAAAAACCAATTTGATTCTCTAAATCGATGTGCTCCCTTCCACTTACGGGAGTTCCTAAAATGATATCAGTCTGTGATGTATAACGATACATCAATACGCTCCAAACGGCTATCAGTCCCATAAAAAGACTTCCTCCATTTTCCTCAGAAAGCGATTTAAGTCCAAGTGTTAATTCCTTATTTATGCACGTCGATAAGCCCTGTCCATTGTACGTTTTCAATCTTGGACGTAATTTTGAACTTGGCAAGTCCAAAATTGCTAACTCGCCTGATAAGTAATTCTCCCAAAAGGCTTTGTGTGAATTGAATTGGCTATAGTTAAATTGCGCGAGCTGCCATACTGAGTAATCCTTATATTGAATGCGTAATTCTTCTAAAGTAGATTGTTTATTCTCGCTATATTCCTCATAGAATGCTAATACGTCCCTTTTCAAAATCTCTATTGAAATACCATCGCTTATCAGATGATGCATGTTGTAATAAAAGAGATATTTATCATCTTCTACTCTCAATAAACTCATTCTGAGAATTGGACCTTGCTCTAGGTTAAAGGGGATTTTGGAATCATTGGCTAAGTAAACTTCAACCTTTTCATATTTGTCCGTGTCATTTCTATAATCTAAACAATTAATATT
The DNA here is from genome assembly GCA_044377135.1 of Fluviicola sp. Classification (GTDB taxonomy): domain Bacteria; phylum Bacteroidota; class Bacteroidia; order Flavobacteriales_D; family Crocinitomicaceae; genus Fluviicola. The sequence continues at coordinate 2,574 of JBILJP010000116.1, read as the reverse complement.
GAAATTCAGATCCTCTCGATTCACTATCCATTGTCTTACTTCTCTAGATTCATCTTCTTTGAATACTGTCCTCAATATTTCATGACGATCAATGGTTGCTTCAATCGCTTTTTTGAAGTTTTCTATGTTTATTTCTTTGTTGAGGTAAATACTGCCTGGCATGTTGTAGGCAACCAAACCTTCCTCAAATTGACTTAATACCCATAACCTTTTTTGCGCAGCTGACAATACGTAAGATGATGCCTCTGATAGATGAGGTATTTGCTCATACTCAATTGAGCCATCGTATTTCAACAAATACTTAATCAGTTCATCCTTGTTGCCTTTAATTTCGAGAATTAGATCATCTGATAACATGTCACCATCATAATCAACAACTAACTGTCCTTGGTCCACCGAAAGGCGAATTTTTTGCTGTCTTAGTTTAGAAATTAGTTCTTTCATAATTATCTTAAAATCTTAATTGATTGGATTTTGATGGCATATCATCCTCCTTTTTTAGTTCTTTAATTTCTTTGGCTAAGTCAATCTCCTCCGCCAATTCTTTGATATTACTTCGTTCGAAAAAGACGCTCATATCAATTTCAATGTTGAATGTTTTGTGTATCCTTTTTAGGAAAGTCATTGCTTTAATGGAATCGCCACCTAGTTCAAAGAAATCGTCATCAATTCCAATTTCGTTATACCCAAAAAGTGATTTACACATCTCGCAAAGCTGCTCTTCTGTTTCTGTATTGGGCTTCAAATAAGTAGCGGTCACATCTGGTCTCTCTACACTTTCTTCGTCATTCATTGAATTTTCTTCACCATCACTTGATACCTCTTGTGCATTTGCCTGAACACTCCAATTAAAATCACCACCATTTAGCGCATTCAACTCCATCAATTTCTGAATAGGATTTACTCTCGCAGGTAACTTTATTTTATCAAAGACATAAGTCGGAGCGCTTATTCTATTTCTTGTTTCCTGAAAATAATACTGCTCCCAATTTATATCAGATCCATTCGCCCAAAGTGTGCCGAGCGTATGCAGCAAATAGTAGGAATCATCCTTTGTTTCTTTGGGGTGTCGCGTAACAGATGTGGCTATGAAATCAGGCGTGAATAGCTCATTTTGTCTTAAAAAACTCAGTAGGGTTTTCGAAGCTCCAATTTCTACAAAGTTTGTATGCTTTTGGCTAACCAAAGTTTTTATACCATCCGAAAAGAGCACCGTTTGGCGAAGGTGGGATGTCCAGTATTTTGCAGACTTCGCTTCTTCCGTGGTAATGGATTTTCCTGTTAAACACGAAATGAACGGAATTTTGGGTTCATTCAGAACTACTCTTTTTAATTCCGTTTCAAATGCGTCCAGCACGGAATCCATCATTTCGGAGTGAAAAGCGTGGGATGTCTTCAATCTGATAAAAGGAATTTCCTTTTTTGAAAGCGTACGTTCAACTTCTTCAATACGCTCGAAATTTCCGGAAACAACACAGGAATCAGCCGTATTGATTGCAGCAATGGCTACCTTCTCCGGCAACAGTTTCAGGGTCTCCACCGCCGAAAGCTGCACGTTCAGCATGCCACCTTTTTCGACATGATTCATTAACTCTGCACGCTTGAGAATCAATTGCAATCCCTCGCGAAATGAAAAGACTTCACTGATGCACGCTGCTACGTATTCACCCAAACTGTGTCCTATCATTTGAACAGGTTTTATACCCAATTCTATCAGGAATTGTGCAAAGGCATACTCCAGCAGAAATAGCAAGGGCTGGGTGTAGCATGTTTCATTAATGCGATCTGCAGAGACTGAATTTCCATCTTCATATCCAATGACTTCTTTGTAATTCGCGCCTGTGAGTTCCTCCAGAATGTGAAAACCATCATCCATTAAATTGCGGAAAAATGGATATTGATCGTAGATATTTTTCCCTATTTGGTAGTACTGACTTCCCTGTCCGGAAAACATGAATACAACATCATTCTTACTCCTTGACTTCGGCGGATTAGGGAAACTTATTTTTTGTAATGCCCGAATAGCGTCATCAACGTCACCTGCTACAATAAAACTCTTATACCGATGTTTTTCACGACCGACCTTAAGGGTATAAGCCAGATCAGCAAGATTGACTTCAGGAGTCTCATTCAGAAAGCTATTCAGTTTCTCTCTATACTGTTTTAGTGAAGTTTGTGTTTTCGCTGAGAAAGGAATTAACTGAAATAACTTTGCATTACTTCCTGTACCTTGAAGGGGTGCCTCTTCTAAGATTGCGTGCGCATTCGTTCCTCCAATCCCAAAGCTGCTCACACCAGCAATTCGAGGTGTTATACTTTCCCAATTTCTCAATGATGTATTTACCTGAAATGGACCTGATTTGAAATCAATTTCTGGGTTAGGCTCATCAAAATGAAGAGAAGCGGGTAATTGTTTATGATAAAGCGAAAGTGTTGTTTTAATCAAACCTGCAACACCGGCAGCGGCATCAAGATGACCAATGTTCGTTTTCACAGATCCAATGGCACAGTTGTGAGAACTGTTGTTTTCAAATGCTTTATTTAGGGCTTCAATTTCAATGGGATCTCCCAATT
>JBILJP010000115.1:0-12669 GCA_044377135.1 Fluviicola sp. | reverse complement strand
GGAACTTGAAGTGGTTGAAGTAGGGGAGTTTATTAGTTGGACAGTTCGTTAGTTTGACAGTTAATGAGTTTGATAGTTATTAAGTTTGATGAAGAAATAGTAGGGTAGGGTGACATTGTTTTTTCGGATTACCACTCACCAACATGCCGAAGCAGACATTTTCCAGCAAAGAAGAAAACAACTCACTTTCATTAGTATAACAACATTCTAAAAAAACAAAGCCGCCTCGATTGTTAGTTGAGACGGCTTTATCGGCGCTACTTAAGTGGTAGGAATTATTATTTCGAACTCGCGTTATTTACAAATGATTTCTCCGGTTTTCACACTGTTTTTATCAAAGCATTTTACTAAATAAATTCCTTTAGATAATGTTGAAATATCCACTTCCAGTTCCAGGTCGTTGACATTTGAAAACTGTGCAACCACTTCTCCATACAAGTTGTAAATCATTATTGTACTATTCGTGTTGGCTTCATTGAGATCAATGGTGAATTTACCTTCACTCGGATTCGGGTAGATAACCATCTTTTCAGCTGTTTGAGAGAAATCAACAAAAGAGGTTTCATCACCATTGTCTTCCTCGTTTGCTTCCGATTGTCTGGTGGCTAAATTGCTATTCCCCACAACATCGCACGGATGAATGTAGGCGCTGAAATAACTGCTTGTTACAGCGCTAAATCCCGGATTTAACTCAACAGACTGACCGCCACGGTACAAGATAGTTCCCCCTGAAACTTGCTGCGTAGAGGTTATTTTATTTTGAGCCTCATAGAAATAACTGGTCGAAGTTGTGCCCGATAATGGAAGGTCGTAATTTTGAGGACAAGCCAAGTTAGACTCCCACGCTCCACGACCGAATGTACCGGCGCGAATAGTGTTTTTGGCGTAATTGATTTCCAGGTCATAGACAAGGCAAACAGGTAAAGAATAACTAAAGCATTCCCACTGTGCCATTGATGCGTTTCTGTAAAACACTCCTACGTCTGTACCAACATACAATCCGTCATTCGAACCTTTTTCGTAAACAATCGTGTTAACGGCAACTGTTGGTAATCCGGCTGAATAATCTGTCCAGGTTAATCCTCCGTCTGCTGAAAAATAAACCCTGTTGTTACCAGCAATGTTATTGATTCCGCCGATAGTAACCCATACTTTAGACGGATTATAAGCGTCCACCACAATATCCAACAACGGATACCAGTAAAGTGCACCAAGATTAACACCGATATCTGTCCAGGTTGCACCATGATTGGTGGTCATGTAGAATAGATCGGCATTTGTACTACCCCAGGTATTGCGACTAAATGAAGCATAAATGACATTGGGGTCAGAAGGAGCTACGGCAAGTCCACGAATGGCATCACCCGACGGAGCACCTGTGAAATTAGAGATAGCAGTCCAGGTTACACTTGCCGCTCTCGGATTGGCACATTCGAAAACGTTGTGATATCCTGTGTAGAGTTTGTTATCAATGGGATGCATCAAAATGGGTCTGGTAGTCAATGATGCTCCTGTCGGATAGGCCATTCCACCCCAGGAAGCACCACCATTTGTGGAACGTGAGATAGAATTGGAACCGCCGTTGGCAAGCATGTACATGTATTGCGGATTTACCTTGTCGACTTCACAATCATACGCATCACCTACTATTTGTCCTGTCCACGCACCATTATTATAAGTAAAGGCGCCATTATCCTGCGTTCCGCCGGGAAAAACATTTGGCGTAAGGTCAGAATTTCCGATACCGAAAAATTGGGTGATCGCCAATCCGTTTCCGTTCACATTTGTCCAAGCTGTTCCACCATTCACGGTTTTACTAACACCTCCATCTGTACCCAAATAAACTTTATCAAGCGCTCCGGCTGTGCCGGCAGTACTTCCGGAAATGATTTTGATAGCTCTGATATCTGCATGGGTTGTTGCACCATTATACGCTGTAATTTGTGCCCAAGCCGCTCCACCGTTTGTACTTTTATAGGTGACACTGGTTCCGATGTATCGCACGTTTGCATCAGTTGGTGAGATTTCGTACTGATGATCAAAAAATCCGACTGCCACTCCAAGCGAAGCAGGAAAAGCCCATGTGTTGGTGGAGTTATTATACGTGTTTTGGTAAGATGGAGAACTTCCTGAAACCGTATTAAACTCATTGTTTACAATATAAACCGTATTGGGTGAAATGGGTGTAACAGCAATTTCAATCAGTTGCGGAGCATCCGTAAACGGAGGTGTAATGTTGGTTACTGTCCATGTACCACCGATTAATTCTGCTTTCCACATTTTGGCACCACCGTTACAGGGAACGAAACCAGAACTTGAAACAAATACCACATTCGGATTGCCGGGCAATAATTCAAGATCAGACAATTGCATTCCGATGTAACATGGAGAATTATAGTTTAGAATTGAAGTCCAGGTTGCTCCCGCATCAGTTGTTGTGAATAAATCCGTATTCGTAATCGCGTAAAGAATATTGCTGTTGGTTGGATCCATTCTGATTTCCTCAATATTGAGTTGGTCGTTTGGAGTGAAACTGAGTCCTGTTGGATTCCATGTATTTCCACCATCAGTAGATTTTAGAACACCAATACCAAAACCTGCTCTTGACCCTGTAGCGATATAAATCGTATTCGGATTGGCAGGATCGATCTGAATGTCAAGTACGCCCATCACAGGATTTCTCAATACGTCAGTTTTACAAACCCAGTTTGCACCGCCATCAACCGTTTTCCACAAGCCTGAATTGTTTGATCCGGCATATAAAATTAACGGATTTGTAGGGTGTTGTTCAAACGAACAAATCAAGCCCATTGTTTGAGTGGGCATATTGGTCGGCCCCAATAAATCCCAGGTTGCCATGTATGGTCCTGCTGACGGACAAACAGGCGACGAAGCGAAGGTGCTGTATGCTTGTGCAACGTTCGAAAATAAACCGTTTGTTTTCGGATCGTTGGTAGCTACTTTTCTACTCCAGAAATCATCCCATCGTTGAAAATTGGTGTAACTTAAACGTCCTCCTTCTTCTTCTCCTTTCAATTCATTTGCAGAAGGCGGATGCATTTCGAAGTAATTGGTTACTTGTTTTTTAATGAGATAAAAATTTGCGTTTTTATCCAGCATCAGCATGTTCCAATCCGGAGGTGAAACATCCTTTTCATCTTTTTCCTGTGCCAAAAACGGAAGGCAAACGAAAAAGAGAAAATAAAATAGTGTTACTGTTTTCATAGTTCGTTGGTATTAATTTTTTTTCAACTGCTGAATTTCTTTTTCCAACGACTCAATCTTTTTATTTTGCTCGATTAACGTATTATTTTGATCAATCAGATAAAGCGTTAGCTCTTCTATTTTTCCAAGTAATTTAGAAGACATTTCACCTAAATCAACGCCGTCGGCAACAACTTCCTCGGCAGATGGAATGTTTTGAAGGTGATTGTGCTCATTGATATAAGCTTCCACTTCTTTCAATGGTTGCAATTGATAATTTTCTTCGAAAACATAATCAGACCAATTGGCGGTACACTTGATCGCTACTTTCACTTTTTCAGTTAAAATGCCTGTTTCAACAAATAATTTGTAATTGCTGTTGGGGATACATACCGTAGCAGGATCACCAATGAGCATGTTTCCATTCACTGTTAAATCAGCTGTTGGGTTATTGGTGTGAATACCAACTTTACTATCATTTTTCAAGAACAACACATGGTTTCCACCAATTCCGGTCGAACCGGAAGGTCGCCAAAAATTGATGCCTCCTGCAAGTGAACCAGATGTGGTATTCGGGTCTTCATATTCAATTCCCCATTGTGGTTGCGTATCAACATCACCTAAATACATGGTAGCTCCTCCGGGAGAACCGATTGTTCCATAAGAACCGCCACCGGTACCTGTAACAAATAAATCACCATTGATGTGTGCTCTAAATAACGGTGTTGTTGTTCCCATGCCAACAAATCCATTCGGATCTATGCGCATTGCCTCTGTACCTCCGATGGTGAAACCAATGATGTTATTCGCCGGATGAAATAGCCCGGTTTGATCATTATTCCACCAGGTATAATCTGGTAAAAGTGCTGTCGAAAAACCGTTGTTTCCTCTAATATAAGCCGCAGAAGTTGGTGATCCGGTTGCTATAGAAGAAAACAATGAATTTCCTTTTACCTGAAAGTTCGTTTGTGGAGAGATTGTTCCAATCCCGACATAACCAGATGTCTTTTTAATAAACAAACGGTCTGCGCCCACAGTCCAATCATAAATACTGAAATTTCCTGCTCCTAGAGCTGTAGCAGAACCACCTGAAAACAATGCCCAATTTCCACCACCTGTATTCGAGTTGACAAGACTAATCGAAGCATTTGTTGTTCCCGTTTGAATGGTACGGATTCCTTGGTTTGAAGATCCTGTGGAAACAGTTAAGGTAGAGTTGGGGGTAGTTGTTCCAATTCCAACAAAAGCCGTTAAAGGATTATTGTAAATAGGACCTGTTCCCAACCACTGACCAAACACAGTGCTTGAAGCAAGAATTCCGGCAGTAAATAAGAGGTTTTTTTTGATGTTCATAATGGTGTATTTAAAGAGTGAAAAATAATGGTTTAAAATTCCTGCAATCTGCTGAGGAACACCTTACCACAGGATAAGTTTTTTGCACAACCTTTTTAGTGAGATATCATTCTTTGATTAATTGAAACGATTTATTAGAATGTTTGTCCCCGGGATGCTTCCGGATCAACGGCTGATACGTTGTTTTCGGCTTGGGGTTGGTTATTTCACCTTTATGTACTCGCGTAATTTGAAGTGGTTGAAGTAGGTGAGTCTGAAAGTTTTGTAATTGGTGAGTTTTTAAGTTTATTAATTTGTGAAACTCAATAAACTCAATAAACTCAATAAACTCAATAAACTCAATAAACTCAATAAACTCAATAAACTCAATAAACTCAATAAACTCAATAAACTCAATAAACTCAATAAACTCAATAAACTCAATAAACTCAATAAACTGAAAAACTCAAGCGTATTCCTCCCCAACGATGATTCACCGCCCCTTCAAATAAGTGCGATTGAAACCGTAACCAAACATCCACCGAACAACGATTCAGTTGTAAACGAACTCCCGTTTCTTGCTCAGAAATGAGTCGTTGCAATTGATTGGAGGTAATGCGGTATTCGCTTTTGATCCCGATGATCGATCCCTGCAACGTTGCGTCATAACCTACAATTCGTAAAGCTGGTCTTACATAGAAACCAAGAGCCAACTTGTTTTTCACCAAACAGAGATTCAGGTTTCCACCGGCAAGTAATGACGTATTTCCCGTTCCAAGATTCGCTTGTGCGTTCACATCAAGGTTCAGCCAACGGCGAATAGCGATTAGGCGGTAATTCACATGTGCACCGACATCCACTAATAAACCCGTATTCAATTGATGTTGCCACCCGAGCGGAAGGAAATTGTTGGTTGCTTTATGAATGCCTGTTTGTGTTTCTTTGCCCAACGCACCCGGACCAAGCATTCCAACCGAAAATTGCCACCCGAACAGGCGTTTTTTGAGCGTATCTGTACTTTCAAACACAGTGGTTAGTCGCAACGTTGCAGCATAAGGTCGGTCATGATTGAGCAATGAATCAGATCTGATGGAAGTAGGAGTGAAGACTTGCTGATCCAATCCCAAACTCAACCGTTTTCGACTCGCCGGAACCTTGAAAAAGAAACCTTCAACGAAAGAAGTTGATGTGGAAATGGTCTTGTAATTTAGCGCGATTCCCTGCGTATAATAACGATCGGTCTGCACAAACAAATCGTTTTCATACTGAATAAAGCATACTCTAGAAGCCGTATCGCTGATTTCACTTGTGTAACGGATATACTGCCCTGTGACATGAAACTGAACAACACAACAAATCGCCAACAGGTACCTCATGGTTCAATATACGATCTTCTAAGGAATTGGATTTCATTCAACGGAAGTTGAGTCTTTTCGAAGGATTATTCCTTTTTGTTCAAGAAGAAAAGTCTGAGTATAGAACCAAAATCCGGGGACGGCGCTTTGGTGAACAAGATTGGGCACCTTTGCGGTAAATGACGGTTATTTTTCCGCCTGTTTGAGGAGGCACGACGAGTTTAAGGAAAAATACGTCATGCCCCGCTAACAGGTCAATCGGTTTACCGCGCCTAGCCTTTTTGTTACTTTTTGCGCAATGGGAAAAAGTAAAGAAAGTATAAATACAGACTATGTAAATTAAACACCCTATCTTTGCACCAAATTTCGAAGTATCTCTCATGATTTCAGTAAATAATCTTTCTCTCCAATTTGGAAAACGCATCCTTTTTGATGATGTAAACCTTAAGTTCGGTTCCGGCAATTGCTACGGTGTTATCGGGGCAAACGGTGCCGGAAAATCTACATTCCTCAAAATTCTTACAGGCGATCAGGATCCTACACGCGGTCGTGTGGAATTGGAGCCGGGTAAGCGTATGGCGGTGTTGAAACAAAACCACTTTGAGTTTGATGATTTTGAGGTATTGCAAACCGTAATGATGGGGCACAAGCGTTTGTATGAAATCATGCAAGAGAAAGATGCCCTTTATGCAAAAGCTGATTTTTCGGATGCCGACGGAATGCGCGCTTCTGAATTGGAAGGTGAATTTGCCGATATGGAAGGCTGGAACGCCGAAACAGATGCTGCTACCTTGTTGAGTAACCTTGGTATCGATGAAAGCAAGCATTACATGAAAATGCAGGATATTTCATCGGAATACAAAGTTCGTATCTTGTTGGCGCAAGCCTTGTTTGGTAACCCGGATGTATTGATTCTGGATGAGCCTACCAATGACTTGGATCTGAAAACGATCACTTGGTTAGAAGATTTCTTGCTCGATTTTAAAAATACCGTGATTGTTGTATCGCATGACCGTCACTTCCTGGATACCGTTTGTACACACGTGTGCGACATCGACTTCAGCAAAATCAACTTGTTTACCGGTAACTATACCTTCTGGTATCAGTCTTCGCAATTGGCAGCTCGTCAACGTGCCGACAAAAACAAAAAAGCGGAAGACAAGAAAAAAGAACTACAAGACTTTATCTCACGATTCTCGGCCAATGCTTCCAAATCGAAGCAAGCAACCAGTCGTAGAAAACTCATTGATAAACTCGACTTGGAAGAAATTCAACCTTCCAGCCGTCGTTATCCGGGAATTACGTTTCATCAGGAACGCGATGCCGGAAACCAGATTTTAACCGTTAGCGGTTTGACCAAAATGCACGAAGGTGAACCGTTGTTCAAAGATTTGTCGTTTACGCTCAATAAAGGCGATAAAGTGGCGATCATTTCTAAAAACTCATTGGCTGTTACCATGTTCTTTGAGGTATTGAACGGAAATGCTCAAGCAGACAAAGGCGATTTCATTATGGGAACCACCATCACAACGGCTTATTTGCCGAATGATAACTCCAGCTTTTTCACCGGAAAAGAATCGTTGATTGATTGGTTGCGTCAATACGCCCAAACAGACGAAGAGCGCGAAGAAGTGAGTTTACGTGGTTTCTTAGGTCGTATGTTATTCTCAGGAGAAGAGGCCTTGAAAAGCGCTTCGGTACTTTCGGGAGGTGAAAAGGTACGTTGCATGTTGTCGCGTATGATGTTGGCAAAAGCAAACTTATTGATGATGGACGAACCGACCAATCACTTGGATTTGGAGTCGATTACCGCATTGAATAACGGGATGTCGGCCTTCGAAGGAACGATGCTCTTTACCTCGCATGACCACGAGTTGGTGTCTACGGTTGCCAATCGTATCATCGAAATTACACCAAACGGTTTCATCGATAAAATGATGCCGTATGATGACTATTTGACGGATGAGAAAATTGCCGGTCAGCAAGTTGAGCTTTACGCGTAAGGGAGAAGCGTGTCCTTTATGTCTAAGGCAGAAGGGGTAGCTATTTGTATTAATACATCATTGTTTCCCACGAATAAACGAATGGAAGTATACACATCAATTGAATGCGAATAAATGGAAACATTGTTTCCATACAAATCTGTGAAGACACGCCAAGGCGTGGCATTCGTTAGAATTGGTAGACAGTTCTTTATTCGTTTATTCGTGGCAGAAATAGTTAGCACTTCAAAACTTCAACTACTGAAAAAACTTGCGCGTTTTAATAGTCAATCACTCTTTGAAAACATCAGAGAAAGCGTTGCTGTTGATTTAGGGAGAACTTTCCACACCAATAGCTTCTAAAATGAGCATCCCAAACCGTTCATTTCTGCTTCGACATAAACTCATTTCCATGTTGCGCGACATTGACTTGCGCGGTTTTCGTCGCTTGTCGGTGGTGCTTCCGAAAGTGTTGTTGCCCAGTCCTGAAAAGGTCGGTAAACACATTCTCAAAACCATTCATGGTGTAGATTTGCTCATCGATCCGTCGGTGGATAAAGGCGTAGAACTATCGTTGTACGAAACCGGAACCTACGAAAAAGGCACTATTCAACTGCTGGGCGATTTTCTGAAACCCGGTTCTACGTTTATGGATGTCGGAGCAAATATCGGATTGATGTCAGTCATCGCTTCGCGTTTGGTGGGAGAAAAAGGGCGTGTTTTGGCCGTTGAAGCCAATCTGAAAACGGTAGAGATTTTGAACCATAATGCGGCGCTCAACCATTGCCAAAACATCGATGTGTATCCTGTGGCGCTCGGCTCCGAAAACGGAACAGCCACGCTTTACGAAAACTGGGAAGTCAACCGCGGCGGCGCTTCGTTGCTTTCGCAAGACAATTCAGAAGGAACAGAAGTTCCATTGTGGAAACTAGACGAACTCTTTGGCGATCTCACCATCGACCTGATCAAAATGGACGTTGAAGGTTTTGAACTCGAAGTCCTGAAAGGTGGAATCAACCTCTTGAAAGCTTGTTTACCGGTACTTATTATCGAAGTCTCCGAACAACGCGAACAAGAGAAAGGCGTGAGTCCCAAAGAAATTGCCGACTTCGTAAAAACCATTGGCAACTACCAACTCTACAAACAAAAAGGCACCAAAGAACGCCGCTCAAAGCTCATTCCGATTTTGACGGATGCTGATCTGCCACAGCACGATAATTTGGTGTGCGTGCCGATGAAGCGATTGGGATAGTTGAAATCCTAATTTCCGCCCTAATACGATGATTTATACCTGAAATCGGTACAAATCGATTTTAACACATTCCAAACCCCTTGAAAAATCTGGGTTTCTGTATCGTTACTGTATCGCTAGTGTATTGCAACTGTATCGCAAAGGTTATGCTAGTGTATTACGAGTGTATTGAAGATTATTGTTAAATAGACTGTTTTCACTTCTCCATTATTGAAATCCTACTGAATTTTGAGATAAATGACCAGGTGGTGGAACAAATTTGAACTCGAAGTTCTGAAAGGCGGAATCAACCTCTTGAAAGCTTGTTTACCGGTGATGATCATAGAAGTCTCCGAACAACGCGAACAAGAGAAAGGCGTGAGTCCCAAAGAAATTGCCGATTTCGTAAAAACCATCGGCAACTACCAACTCTACAAACAAAAAGGCACCAAAGAACGCCGATCAAAGCTCATTCCTATTTTGACAGTTGCTGATCTGCCGAAGCACGATAATTTGGTGTGCGTGCCGATGAAAAGGTTGGGGTAGGGCCATTTAATTCACCGTTGAATCAACTACAAAACCTGTTTTTATTACTCTAAAAGGTTGAGTCCTCTTTTTTTCAAAATTAATTCCCATTTTAGTACAACCGGAAGGTGCACTATTCACCATCGCACTCTCAAGAATGATAACTTTACGCAATAGAATAAATCAGATTAAATAATGTTTGAACAGACGTTTAAAAATATTGACGACATATTACACAAAGACGCGGGTTGCGGCAGCGAATTGGATTATGTAGAACAAACCTCCTGGATTTTGTTTCTCAAATACTTAGATGATTTGGAGCAAGACCGGGCCACTACCGCCGAACTTACGTTTAAAGCTTATTCTCCAATTATTGAAGAAGATTACCGTTGGGGAAAATGGGCTGCTCCCAAATTGGAAACCGGCAAAATAGATCATAACGCGCTTACCGGCGATGATCTTGCCGATTTTGTGAACAACCAACTTTTTCCGTACCTCAAAAAATTCAAGCAAAGTGCAGACAGTGCTGATACCATTGAATACAAGATTGGTGAAATTTTCAGCGAATTAAAAAACCGCATACAGAGTGGTTACAATTTACGCGAAGTAATTAACCGCATCGACGAGTTGCGTTTTCGTACACATGCAGAAAAGCATGAAATGAGCCATCTTTACGAAGACAAAATCAAAAACATGGGTAACGCCGGGCGAAACGGTGGTGAATACTACACGCCACGACCGCTCATTACCACCATTGTAAAAGTAGTTGCCCCTAAAATTGGCGACAAAATTTATGACGGTGCAGTTGGTAGCGCGGGCTTCCTCTGCGAAGCGTTTAATTACCTCAAATCGGGTAAAGAATTAAGTACGGCTGAGTGGGAAATCTTGCAGCGCAAAACATTTTACGGAAAAGAGAAGAAATCATTGGCCTATATATTGGGCATCATGAACTTAATCTTTCACGGAATTGAAGCTCCCAACATTATACACACCAACACACTTGCCGAAAACCTGGCCGATATACAGGAAAAAGACCGCTACGATATTGTACTTGCCAACCCGCCATTTGGTGGAAAAGAACGTGCCGAAGTGCAACAAAACTTCCCGATTAAAACAGGTGAAACCGCTTCGCTTTTTTTGCAGCACTTTATCAAAATTTTAAAAGCCGGCGGTAAAGCAGGTATAGTCATTAAGAACACTTTTTTGAGTAATACCGACAATGCCTCAGTAGCCATACGTAAAACCCTGCTCGAAAATTGCAACCTACACACGGTGTTGGATTTACCGGGCGGCACCTTTGCCGGAGCAGGTGTAAAAACCGTGGTGCTGTTTTTTGAAAAAGGCAAACCCACACAAAATGTTTGGTTTTACTCACTCAACCTCACCCGCAATTTGGGCAAAACCAACCCGCTCAATGAAAATGACCTTGCCGACTTTGTGGAATTGCAAAAAACATTTGGTGAAAGTGAAAATTCGTGGTCGGTAAAGGTAAAAGACATTGACCAAAGCTCCTTTGACCTGAGTGTAAAAAACCCCAATAAAAAAGAAGAAACCGCCTTGCGCCAACCACAAGCCATTTTACAAGAAATGAAAGCATTGGATGAAGAAAGTGCGGAGATTTTAAACGCGATTTTGGAATTGATATGAACACTCGACAATCTAGGTTACCACAAGGTTGGGAAACAAAAACAATCGGTGATGTTTGCCTAAATGCATCTTCAAACATATCCCAAAATAAATTAGCGGATGATGAAGGTGATTACCCAATTTTTGGAGCAAGTGGGTTGATTAAAAAAGTAAGTTTCTTTCATCGAGATAAACCGTATTTATCAATTGTAAAAGATGGTTCAGGTGTTGGTAGGATTACAAAAATGGATGCTTATACTTCTGTAATTGGAACTTTACAATATATTATACCGAAAGAAAACATTGATTTAGATTATCTGAATTATTCTTTGATGTCAGTTGATTTCAAAAAATATGTTGCAGGTGCAGCTATTCCCCATATCTATTTTAAGGATTATAAAAATGAGCCTTTTTTGTGGATGCCCCTTTCCGAACAACAAAGCATTGTTTCCATTTTAGATGAAGCCTTTACCGCCATAGATAAAGCTTTAGCCAATGCCCAACAAAACCTTAAAAATGCCAAAGAATTGTTTGAAAGTTATTTGCAGGCGGTGTTTGATAAGAAAGGAGATGGTTGGGAAGAGAAGACTTTAAAAGATGTTTCTTTTGAATTTTCGAGAGGAAAGTCAAAGCATCGTCCTAGAGGTGATAAATCACTTTACAATGGTCAATATCCTTTAATTCAAACAGGCGATATTAGTAATGCGGATCATTGGATAAATGAATATTCGCAAACATATAATGAAAAAGGATTAGCACAAAGTAAACTATGGAAGAGTGGTACGATCTGTATAGCGATTGTTGGTGCAAATGTAGCTGAAACAGGAATCCTGAATTTTGATGCATGTTTTCCGGATAGTGTTATTGGTATTGAGGTTAATCCCGATAAGGCTAATAATGAATATGTTGAATATCTTTTGCAAACATTTAAAACTTATTTAAAAGAAAAAGGTAAGGGAACTGCAAGAGACAATATAAACTTAGGAACTTTTGAAAATCAGTATTTTCCATTTCCAACTTTAAAGGAACAACAAACTATCGTTCGCCAACTAGATACCTTACGAGAAGAAACACAAAAACTAGAACGCATCTACCAGCAAAAGATAGCTGATTTAGAAGAAATGAAAAAATCCATCTTGCAGAAAGCCTTTGCGGGAGAATTAAACACGGAAAAATCCCGAAGGGATGATACGATTATAAAAAAAGACGATCACACACAAAAACAAAACCCAGAAAGGGTGATATAACTTATTTGAATGGATGGATGATGTCACCCCTTCGGGGTTTATTGAACCTATAGCTCACAGCAGGCAATAATCGTTGCATCCCTTCGGGATTAAAAGAGATACAGAAATTTAAAAAGATTCTACATCAATAAAATGGGTAATTTACATTTTACTTTTGGGTATAACAT
>JBILJP010000114.1:0-12679 GCA_044377135.1 Fluviicola sp. | reverse complement strand
ATGAAATATCGTAGATGAAAATCATGATTAATGCCCATCACCCCGTAGGGCAATGTCATTAAGTTAAGCACGAAAGAATGATTAGATCACGAAAACAACCATTTTTCAAAATAGAATAATAAAAGCAGTAATCGTTTGCCACAGATCATCCTTAGGGCGTCTCCGACTTAGTCGTGACTGACAGGTGCGCAGATTTTCACAGATATTGGACTATACGCTAGCGTATAGTATTCAAATTGAGTTGCGGATTTCATCTGTGAAAATCCGTGCAATCTGTGGCAAAATCAAAAAAGAATCGTCAAACAAATTAAATTTCGGCATTCAGTTTAATTACTTTACCACAAACGCAACCTACTTAAATTGGAGTTTATCCCTTAACTTAATGACATTGCCCCGTAGGGGTGAGATATGTGCGATGTAAATGTCCCGACCCTGCGGGGTGGTTGGTGATTCGATGATCTTTGCTAAGATATTTCATCCCTAAGGGACTTCAATACCTTACAACGATATCCGCAACTGCAACGTAATATCCGATTTCCGGTTTCCTTTGATTTCTTCTGCTCCCGAACTCAAACTCGTGCGATCACTGTATAAAAACGTTCCGTAACGCACCCATAAATCACATACTTTCAAGAAGCTGTAACGCACCAGAATATAAGCGCGCGATCCTTGATAGTAGTAGGATGGAGATGAGAAAACATACAATGCATTGTTTTCAAACGTATAAATACGCGAGTCATAACTGTCGGTATCGAATAAGGCATAACGCAGCGAAATATCAAACGGCATGCTTTTCGGTCGTACAATAATGTCTTGCGAAATCAGCCAACCTTCTTCGGGTTGATTGCTTTTTCGGTTGATGGTCATGTATTCAACACGGCTTTTCAAGGTAATTGCTTCGGTGACTTTGTAACTTAAATTCAAGCGGTAATTGCGTTGAACAACATCTTCGATTGCTGTGATCGTACCATCGTTGTCGCGACTGTTTTTCTGGCGTACCTGCTGTCTGAATCGACCGTAGATCTCCAATTCTTTGTTGGGTTTGTAAACCGGTTGAAACAAAAATTCGTAGCCTTTTGAAGGTGCATCAACCAGGTATTTCATCCATGGGAACGTGAAAATATCGGCATACGCGTTTACAGTCCAGGCGCTTGTTAATTTCACTTTCCATCCGGCGAATAAACCGTTTTCGTTGTAGGTGTTGCTTCCTTCCGAAAATCCGTTGTTGTAAAATGAATAGTAAGCCTTGTTGTAGTTGCGGTAAATCAAGGAAAAGGAAACTTTCGGATCCAATACCATCATTACACCGTGTAATTGAGCTACTGCTTTAGAGTGTGTACTGTACGAAACTTCACCGAAGAAATTCAGGTTCTTGATCACCCAGCTGTAATCTCCACTCAAGGTCGATGTTTGTGTTCCTCTAAACGCATATTGATTGTACGGAACCGAATCGCGTTGTAATGGAGCGCTGTATGATTGATTTACATAGGCCAATCCGGCGTTGAATCGCGGAACGGAATATTGCAGGTAACTACCAAAAACGCGCTCCGAAAGTTGATTTTTCTTCGCTATTTCACGATTGGTACGGTGTAAACCCGAAAGATCGATGGTTGTAATGAATTCCAAATCATCGGTTAACGAATCGGAAATTCCGGCACCGTCAATGCGTTTCTGAGAATAGAAATTGAGCAAGGAAAATTGCTTGAATCCTACCACAGCTGCTGCTCCGCGAAAAAAACGATTTTCGTCTACAGAGGTATACGGTCGCAGAAGATTGGCTGTTTTTTTAGAAGCAAAAATATCTGCCGTTTTCCCAAAAGCATAACCCGACCAGGTGTTGAGACCTTGACCTATTTGCACCAGATAATCGCCCAAGGCAATGCCACGAATGTATTTTCCGCCTTTAAAAAATGCGTGACCCGAATAAAAATCGAAGCCATTTTTCTGACTTCCTTTAAAAAACTGCTCTCCCGGATCTTTTTCAGCCGTAAATCCTAAGCTGAGATTGGTGCGATAAGTGTAACGAAAACGAGTGTAATAACGATCGGCGTTACCGTAATAATAGCTATTTGAATTGGCGAGTACCGAATCTGAAACGTGCGCATAACCCGATTTTTGTTCCGGTGTGTGTTGATAGCGTGTGTACAATTCAAATTTCCCTTCCTGAATGGCGTCTTTAAACGTCAAATGCAATTGGTCCAGACGATCATCGACCCGAATAAAAGGCAGTACCAATTGTATGGTCGTCAAATCCCAATAAGTTAAACTCTGCAATTCGTAGATACTAATGAACTTACCGAATTGTTTGCGGTGCAATAAGATATTGGTGATTTGAACTTCGGTCAACAATCCCAAAGCACGCAAGTCTTCACCATCTGTGGCATTGAGGTTGATCGGATGATCGAAGAAATAATTCAACTGATCAAACAAGTTAGTTAAATCGATTTCTTCGCTTTCGTTTTGTTCGGAAATGAATTCAACCCGCTGCTGAATAATTTCACTACGTTCTTGTTCCCAGCTGAAAAGTGAGCACAAAACACTTGCTATGACGAGCAATTTATTGCGCATCCCAAGGCTGATAAGTGAACCCTATGGCTGGTGTCCAGCCCAAAATCGGGTGGTATTTGGTGGCCAGATCTAACAAGAAACCGTTTTTTCGATAACCGATTCCGAGTGCCAATTCAGTCGGTCCTGATTGAGCGCCGAATCGAATCACCAACATATCAACCGGCATGTATTCAATTCCACCCCGGAAACTGATAGGATGGATTACTTGTTTTTCTACTTCCATCAACACGTTGACTTTTTTAGAAGGTTGATACGTGCTACCAATACGAATCACAGAGGTAAAACGATCTTCTTCTAAAGGCGATACGCGTTGACGACCAATATTCATCACACTGGCGCCGAGTTTCCATTTTTCGGATAGTTGAGCTAAAATTCCACCCTCAAATGTGGCGTTGACAGAAGATCCGTAGTTTCCACCAAAGCGCAATTGTTGCATGTTTACTTGTACGCCCGCACCTATTTTTTCGCTGAGCTGTAAGCTGTAGCCAACTCCGGCTCGTGTATGACGATATTGTTCATATCCGTTGAATTGTCCGCCAACCGAAATCACTCCTTTTTTCAACGGCATAGCCAATACCAAACCTTGTGTTTGTAGTTCTTTTGCTAAAAAGCGAGCTTCGTAATAAGCTCCGCCTGAGAATTTCTTAATTCCGGACAAAGCTCCCGGATTGTGGTGAAACGACCAAACATCATTGAGGCAAACAGCCGTATTGGCAAGCCCTGCCGCGCGAGCTCCAACAGGTTTCCAGCCTTGACCGAAACAATGAACAGTAGCTATCAGAAAGAGAAGTAGAGTAGTGTTGCGCATGATTCCGGTTACTTGAAAAGTCGTTTAAATCCTTTTATAGATGGATTGGCGTATTCGTCTTCGCGGAGAAAAAACCAGTTGTCGCCACCATCTTTCGACAAGGCGTATAGGTTGTACCTGTGATTGATTTCCGCTTCGTTGGTATAGTATTCAATCCAATACTTGCGTTGAATCAATTTTCCTTCTGCCTTCATTTCCCGGTAAGTCGGATTAACCAGGTACGTTTTTTCGCCGTCTTTTAAATCCTTAAAATGTTGAATAAACAATGAATCGCCTTGTTCTTTGTAAAACCTCACAGCTTCGGGTTGTGTAAGACCAATGAGTTGTAATAATTGCCCGTTGTTGTGTGCTTTTGTGTATTTACCCAATTGATTGTTTAGTTGCTCTTCCTGCTCACCCGATATGGTACATGAAGCTACTAGTATGAGTATCAGTAGGGAGAAGAAGTATTTAGTTTTCAGCATACGAAACAATAAAATTAGGGCATCCCGAAAATAGTGTTATTTTTGATAAAAACCCTAAGCAATGTTGAAAATATACGCTACTACTCTTCTGACAATGATTGCCATTGTCTCTTCTTCGGCTTACGCGCAATTGACCAATGAAACAGTTACAATAGGCGCCGTAAACAGAACCTACAAACAATATTTACCAACCGGACTCGATCCGCAAAACGAACAAGTTTCACTTGTGATTATTTTGCACGGATTAGGCGGAACAAGTACCGATATGGTTGGCGCCGGATTTAATTACATCGCTGATACGGCTCGTGTTATTGCGCTTTATCCACAAGGAAAAACAAATTCTTTCGGTCAAAATTCATGGAATAACGGAACCGGACTTTCCAGTACGGCAGATGATATTTCGTTTATGAACTCACTGATCGATTCGATGATTGTGAATTACAATGTGAATCCGGCACGTGTCTATGTAACCGGATTTTCAATGGGTTCCATCATGTCGTATCACCTGGCTTGTGCTTTGAATATGCGTGTTGCGGCCATCGGTTGTATGTCGGGTACAATGTCTACTTCCGATATTCAAAATTACACGCCAACTTACGCTACTCCGGTGATTCATTTACACGGTACAGCCGACGGAACGGTTCCTTACAACAGTGGGGCATTGCCGACTTTGAGTTTGGTGCCCGAGACAATGGCTTTTTGGCAAAACGTTCACGGTTGCGATGCAACAGCAGATTCTACCCGAATTACGGATGTTGCAGCTGATAACATTACAATCGATCGTTTTCGTTATGACAATTGTAGTCCGAACGGATCACTTGAATTGTGGCGTTTGAATGGTGCCGATCATGTTTATTTGTATCAGCCAATCAATGATATCACAGAAATGATGGAAGTGTGGTTGTTCTTGCGCAGATGGTCGCATCCAACGCCAGCACCTTTAGCGGTATCAACACTTTCAACAAACCAATTGTCTGTGGCTCCCAATCCTTCTACCGGATTGTTTCAACTCAAATCAAGTGTTTCTGCTGTGTTTGAAGTTCAGAATATAGAAGGAAAAACAATCCTTTCAGGCGAATTGAATAACGGTGAAACAACCATTGATTTGAATGCGTCTCCTTCAGGTGTATATTTCCTGAAAACAGCCACTTCGGTTTCCAAATTGGTGAAAATCTAAGAACGATATAGTTGATGAAGTCCCGTTTTCTGCCTTAGGTGGGGAACGGGATTTTTTTATGATTTATCCTTCCCGAAATACAATTCGATTTCGGCATCTTCCATGAGGCGGTAATTCCATTCCTGGTTGAGCATGTCTTTGATGCGTAACATTTCCGGAAATTGAGTCGCAACGATCTCCGATGAATTGATTTTTCCGTTCATGACGGTTACTTCAACAAACGTTCGGTCATCGCGTATTTCATAATAGCGTTGAAATCCTTCGAGCTTTCGGTATTGGGGAAATGTCATGGCTTTCAAATAAAACTTAAAGGTATAAAAAACGGGTTCCAAAACTGAAACCCGTTTCAAAACGATTACAAGAAATTACTTCACTATTTTTCGGATTACCGATTCGTAGTTGCTGTTAATGCGCAATAGGTATTCGCCTTTGGCAAGCGTATTCAGACCGTTTAGGATAATGGTATTTTGTGCCAATACCTTGTGTGATGAAATACTTCTTCCTGTAAGGTCGAGCAATTCAATCTCGTAATCACCTGTTTTTTCAAATTGAATGGAAACAGATTCCGAAAACGGGTTCGGGAATATTATCAGATTATTCAAGGCAGACTCAGTAATTCCTAGTTGATCGGAAAGATACAATTGGTCGTAGACTTTTAAGTATTGTTCTACTGATTTTTGCGGACAATAAACGCTCAATGAAAGTGAATAAACACCGTTTCCACCGCCGAAATAATAGGTTTCGGTAATGTAATTCACGCCGGATGAATCGTAGATGGCCCAAGTAACTGTAACTGAATCAAAACCGGCTAAACTGGCATTGTAGATGTAAGCGGCATTTACAGAATTGTAGTCAATGTCACAATTTTCGATGGCGAGATTATCATATAATGAATCAACAATGGTAGAGTCAGGGTAAGGTAAGTTAAAAATAATATTCTCTGCCCCTGCAATGACATAAGGTAAGGTAATAGAATCTCCAACAAAATCAGTAATGGTTATATTGTAAACTCCAGGACATAAATATGCAGCTACTGAGGCGGGAACACCATTTGAGTGAAGAAAATAGTAGGGTTGTACTCCTCCACTAACAATTACAGAAGCAGCACCGTCGCATGCACCTGAAAAGGTTTCATCAAAGACAAATAATTCGGCCGTCAAAGGAGCAATGCCGGAAATGGAATCTGTAATCGCGAAACCTGCCGTAGCCGAACATCCATTTATATCAACAACTGTTAAGTAATATGTTCCACTACAAAGATTGAAGAGCGAGTCAGTCGTGGCACCATTATTCCAGGAATAAACGTAAGGTCCGCTTCCACCATAAACAGCACTTGCTATGATTCCATTGCAGTTAGCCGTGTCTGTGTTGGCCATTCCGGATAGATAAGCCATCAGGTTGGTACAAGGGTCGGAAATTGAAACCGAAGTGGTAGCCTGACATCCGATTGCGTCTGTAACGTATAATTCATAAGTTCCTGAACATAGACTATTAGTTGACTGTGTGGTAACGCCGTTTGACCACGTATAGTTGTAGGCGGGTGTTCCGCCGGATACTCCAATTGTAACGCTTCCATCGCAGGCATTTTGAGCAGTTTCATTTTGTACGTCGATTATATCAATCGAAAATCCGGCGCATGCATCGGTAATATTAAAATTGAAAGAACCGGTACATCCGTTTGCATCGGTTACAGTAGCCACATAAGAATCCGGACATAACGATGTGAAGGTTGAATTCGATGCTGCAAGTATTAAAATCATCGGATTCAACGGGTCGCTTAACAAAGCTATTTCACACGTATATGGAGCTGTACCGTTCAAAACTTCAAGTGTCAATTCGCCATTGCAGGTATTTCCTGTACTTTGAGTTGAAGCAATGAAAACCACCGAAAAAGAAGAACATGGGTTTTCAATGATATCAAAGGTATCGGCTCCCGGCCCGCTTAAATCGGTGTAATTGAGAATATAGGTTCCTGCACACAAATTGTACAAGGTATCCAAACCGTTTTGAATCGTGTTTCCGGCATTGTCTGTCCAATACCAGGAAGTGAATGATTGGCTGCTGTCAATGTAAGCTATTCCATCGCAACTTACTGCTGTTGAAGTCGGAATTGTGACTACCGTTTGTGCGTTTGCCGCTTGGTTAAAAAGAACGCAAATAAGAATAAATAATGGGGCGAGAAGTTTCATAAGTTTTCTATAGATTGTCAAAAAAGGTTCTACACTAAGACTCAATATACAGCAGAAAGTTGCTTCAAAAAAATAAGGATGCTCAAATTGAACATCCTTATCTAAAATAGTATTGATTTTAACGTTAGAACACTTCAAATACAACGCGTCTGTTTTTCGCCATTTTCAAATCGTCTTCGTCAGATTCCATAATTTCCGGATTTGGTTCGGCACTTCCTTTGGTTGAACCTTTGATACGTGACGGATCAACGCCTTTTTCAACAAGGTAAGCTGTGACTGCCGCAACACGTTTTTTATCCATGTCAAGGTAATATGGTTTTTTCACTGCCAATTCATCTTCAGCAGGATCGCTGTGACCTGTCATTGATAGTTCAAGTGCAGGATTTGCTTTCATTTCAGTTGCAATCAAATCCAATGCTGCCATTCCTTGTTGTGTGATTTTGTCTTTACCGAAAGCGAAATAAACACCTTGAGCTTCGATTTTTTCTTTCGGAGTAGCGCGGTCTTTGATAACAATCGCTTTTTGGTAGATCGTTGCAGAAGCAGCATTTGCATCTTCTTGTCCGCCACAATCGCATGGAGTATCTTCTGAAATCAATGTCACCACTACGTCATCGATGTAGTAGTAAGCAGCAATTTGCTGGTTTTTGACTTCACTCGACTTTTTATTGGTTTCTTTCTTCGTATCTTCGTTTGACGTGAAGTTTCCGATTGTAATGTATTTCTCACCACCGTCGGCTACAAAGGTTCCGCATACTTTTTCCCAACCGTAAAATGCATTGAACACTTTATTGTTTTCTTGTAAAATGTGTGTTTTGTCAATGATAGCAGACTTTTGATCGGTTCCAAATTCTTTTTTAGAAAGGTTGGCTCCGATTTGGTTACTCGCATATTTCGAATCTTCCGATAAAGAGACATAGAATGAAACACAGTATTTCATGTCTTTTTTCAATGGAGTTTTCAATTTAGCCATTACATACGTACGTGGCACTTTATCACCGAAAGAGAACCCAACGATACCGGCGTAGTTTTCACCTTCTTTCGGTTCTTCTTTACCGTGTGCATTGGTTGGAACGGCAATTTCCGGCATTTTAGAGTCGGTTAGATACAAGTCAGCACGCGCTCCTGTTGGTGATTTCCACCCGGTTGCCATGTCAATTTGTCCCAGTTTTTTTGCTTTGCCGGTAGAGGCTTCAAAGCCACCATTGTCTACCAGGTTTTCGTTGTTCTGAGCGGATAGTATGGCAGGTAACCCCAACAATGCCGCAAACAGTACTCCTTGCTTTATTTTCATACTAGTTGATTTCATAGGATTTTACAGTTTTAATAAACGTTTTTACTTTTTCCGGATCAACATCCGGGTAAACGCCGTGCCCTAAGTTAACAATATGTCGTTTGTTTTTTCCGAACGAATGTAACATTTTTATTGTTTCGGCAGCAACATTCTCGTGAGAGCCATACAATGCACAAGGATCTAGATTCCCTTGCAAGGTACGTTTGTCTCCGATTTGTGCTCTAACCGTTGCTACATCCATGTTCCAGTCTAAACCTACGGTATTGCAGTTCAGTTGGGCAATGGCCGGGATGGAAGTGATCGCTCCTTTCGAGAAAAGTGTCACCGGAACATCGTTGATGGCGTCGGCAATTTGTTTCAGGTAAGGAAGAGAGAAGGTGGCATATTGCTCCGTTCCCAAAATTCCCGCCCATGAATCGAATACCTGTATCATTGCTGCTCCTGCTTTTACTTGTGCTTTCAAATAGCGAATTGTTACATCCGTAATGTCTTGAAGCAATTGGTGTGCCAAAGTAGGATTGGTGTACAATAACTTGCGTGCTTCGCTGAATGTTTTGGAACCGTGTCCTTCAACCATGTAACACAGAATGGTCCAAGGAGCGCCAGCAAAACCGATCACAGGAACGCGACCGTTGAGTTCTTTTACGGTAATTTTAATCGCTTCCATTACGTAGCCCAAACGATCTTCCACATCAAAATCGGTTTCAACGCGTTTGGCTTGTTCTTCCGAACGAATGGTATGATTGAACCAAGGTCCTTTGGCCTCCAACATTTCATAAGGAACGTTCATTGCTTCCGGAACCACCAAAATATCCGAAAAAATAATGGCCGCATCCACGTCTAATAA
Organism: Fluviicola sp.; assembly: GCA_044377135.1. GTDB lineage: Bacteria > Bacteroidota > Bacteroidia > Flavobacteriales_D > Crocinitomicaceae > Fluviicola. The sequence continues at coordinate 3,332 of JBILJP010000114.1, read as the reverse complement.
ATCAACGGGTTGAATGGTTACTTCTGCTGCCAAAGCAGGTGTTTCCACCAATTCTTTGAAGCCGGAAAGTTTGCTTCTAACTGCGCGGTATTCGGGCAAAATTCTTCCTGCCTGACGCATGAGCCATACCGGATATCGTTCAATGTCTTCGCCTTTAGCAGCGCGAAGTATAAGGTCGTTTTGTAAAATCATCGGTGCAAATGTAGTAGTTTAACGCGTTTAAACCCAACTGATGGGTGATTTCCCCTGTTGTTCCAATTGACGGTTAATAGTCGAGAAAGGTTTACTTCCGAAAAAACCACGGTAGGCCGAAAGCGGAGAAGGGTGAGGTGCTTTTAAGATGAGGTGTTTCTGCGCATCAACACGTGATGCTTTTGCTTGTGCCGGCGATCCCCACAACACAAATATTACTCCTTCTTTTTCGCGGTTGATGGTTTCAATAACAGCATCGGTGAATTGCTCCCAACCTTTGTTGGCGTGACTGAGCGGTTGTCCTTCATAAACGGTTAAAATACTATTGAGTAATAACACGCCTTGTTCCGCCCAATGCGATAAATCGCCGGTTGCAGGAGCTTTTACCCCTAAATCGTCTTCGAGTTCTTTGAAAATGTTTTGCAGACTTTTAGGCAACGGCCGAACATGTTGGTCGCAACTGAAACACAAACCATGAGCGTGTCCGCGGGTAGGATAGGGGTCTTGTCCTAAAATAACCACTTTCAGATTATCGTATGTACAAGCATCAAATGCTCGGAAGATCTGGTTTCCTTTTGGGAAAATTTGTTGCGGGGTTTGTTGATAGACTGTTTTTACAAATTCCACCAAGTTTCCGAAATAAGGTTTGCTGAATTCACCTGCAAGCGAATTTTTCCAGCTTTCATGTATGCGTACTTCCATGATTTCAAAAATAGCTATTTTGGCAACTTGAAAAAACCGACACAACTTAAATGAAACAGCTAAGCACATTCATTTTTCTGATTTTTTGCTTGTTTGCAGAAAAGGCAATTGGTCAGCAGGAACCGGCCATTACCCAATTTTGGAGTACATATGCATCTACCAATCCCGCCACCACAGGGCTATTTTACAAACATGCCGCTAATGCGCACTACCGCAATCAATGGGATGGTGTAAACGGCGCTCCCAATACGTTGAACCTCAATTATGGAATGCGGTTGGAATCAATCAAAAGTGGTGTAGGTATTAGCTATCGACACGATGCAATTGGGTTTAACAGACAGCACAAGTTTGTGGCCAATTATGCTTATCATTTAAAATTGGGTGAAACGGTTTTGTCGTTTGGAGCTGCCGGAGGAGTTGAGTTTTTGGGTTTAAAAGAGTCTGTATTTATTCCTCCAACTACAAGCAGCGATCCTTCTCTTCCATCAAGTAATAGCAATGCCGTTACATTTACCTCGAATATTGGAATAGCCTTCCGCAGTAAAGTATTGAATGCCGGAATGAGTATTACACAGCTCAATGCACCAACTTTTTCACTTGGATCGGCAAATTACACCGCTACTCGTCATTACTGGTTCTTTTTGGAACATCAGTTTGATTTCACGGATAATTTTATGATTCAACCACGCATTCAAATCGTAACTGATGCGGTAAAATCGACCTATATGGCTTCGTTGATGGCGGTAATTTACAAGAATTGGTGGGGTGGGGTTAATTACAGTGTGGATAATTATATCGGAGGAATGATTGGGTACGATTTTCAGGGAAAGTACCGTATTGGATATAGTTATGATTATACGACCAACAAATTAAGCAATGTGAGTAAGGGTACGCATGAGGTTGTGTTGTCGTATTTGATAAAATGAAGCTGTAATCTAAAAAAATGAAACCGTTCGTAATATTGCGAATTGGCATATCAAATAAACACCCGTTATTTTGCAATATTACGAACGCACTTTAAATTGTTAAACGGTAATTGATGAATCGATCATCCGTTGCTTCTCTACCCAGCTCAACCTCATTATAAAAGTTGCGGATATGTCTGGTTAAAACCTATTTGTCCTTACTAACAATTGGGAACTATATTCTCGATCTGAACAGGATCAAACCCACGTAATAGTGCGAATTTACGTGGCAAATATTCACCCGTAATTTTGCACCATTACGTGGAATGATTTGGGTTAAATAAAACCTCAAACCAACCTGTTTGCCGACATCCATCCAATTCCTTATCTTTGCGCCCCTATTCGGTTTTCCGATAGTAACAATACCAATTTCTATGAGTAACCAGGAAGCGATTGAAAAGCGCAGAACGTTTGGCATTATTTCTCACCCCGATGCGGGTAAAACTACCTTGACAGAAAAACTGTTGTTGTTTGGTGGTGCCATTCAGTCGGCCGGAGCTGTAAAAAACAACAAAATCAAGAAAACGGCTACCTCGGATTTCATGGAAATTGAAAAACAACGTGGAATTTCGGTGGCGACTTCCGTAATGGCTTTTCAGTATTCCGGAAAACAAATTAATATTTTGGATACGCCCGGTCACAAGGATTTCGCCGAAGATACTTTCCGTACGTTGACAGCGGTAGATAGTGTGATTTTGGTTATCGACTGCGCCAACGGGGTGGAGGAACAAACCGAAAAATTGATGGAAGTATGCCGCATGCGCAAAACGCCGGTGATTATTTTCATTAATAAAATGGACCGCGAAGGAAAAGATCCGTTTGAACTGCTTGATGAATTGGAATCGTCGTTGAACATTCATGTGCGACCGCTTACTTGGCCTATCGGAATGGGCGATCGTTTCCAGGGAGTGTACAATATTTACGATAAAAACATCAACGTTTTTTCGGCCAATAAAACCAAAATCGAAAAAGATATTGTATCGATTTCTGATTTGAATAGTCCTGAATTGGACACGTTGGTTGGTGAAAAGCCGGCTGCCGAACTGCGCGATGAATTGGAGACTATTGAAGGAGTTTACAATGCGTTTGACCGCGAAGATTATTTGGCGGGCGATGTAGCTCCGGTGTTCTTTGGATCGGCGGTTAACAACTTCGGTGTACAGGAATTGTTGGATACGTTCGTGCGTATTTCGCCTTCACCGCGTGGTAGAGATACCGATGCCGGTCGCATGGAACCGAACGACAAAAAATTCTCAGGATTCGTATTTAAAATCCACGCCAACTTAGATCCGAAACACCGTGACCGTATTGCCTTTTTACGCATTGTTTCGGGGAAATTTGAGCGCAATACTTTTTACAAGCACGTGCGGTTGAACAAGAAATTCAAATTCCCGAATCCTACTTCGTTCATGGCGCAAGATAAAAGCGTTATCGATGAAGCTTTTCCGGGCGATGTTATCGGTTTATACGATA
>JBILJP010000113.1:0-12681 GCA_044377135.1 Fluviicola sp. | reverse complement strand
AGGCCAATGCTATTTTGCAGAAAGGTTCTACCAAAAAAGATGAAAAAGAGTTGCAACAACTCAAAGCCGACAAACAACAAAAATGTGCCGAATTTGAACACATGCCCGGTCCGGAAATGAAAAAACGGATGGAGAGTTGTGGAGAGTAAGCGCTTACCTTCTTCCTCGCGATTTCCTTTTTCCGCCGACTAATTTAAATGAAACGGGCAGTCTGTAACCGGTTAAAAACACAGTGTGTTTTATTGCGTAATGGCGCTTACCTCATCGAATTACAACCCGTTTATTTACTTCAATTTTTAGGAACACTCATTCCTCTTTTCGAGAAGCTGCATCTGCCCGGCGCAGGTTATCCGGCAAGCGAAAATCGGTGGTAAGTGTTTGGATCAGTTCCAGCGCTGTTTCGAGTTCCAACCGATTGCCCACACTCACAAATACGGGATTAATTTCAGGTTGCAAACGCACCGCCATTCCAACCAGTTGATCATTCTGGTAAAACGGAAGTCGTCGCTCTGTTTTGGGGAAATCTGCTTTGGAAAACGGCAACAGGTTTTTCTTGGCAATGCCGATAGTTGGCAAACCTGTTAGTGCACCAACATAGCACGCCAACCCAAATTGACGCGGATGCGCAATGCCGTGACCGTCTACAATAATCAGTTGTGGGGCAGGATTTAGTGCGGAATATTCCTCCAACGCCGCCACTACCACCGGTCCTTCGTAAAACGACATATACCCCGGAACGTAAGGTCGATCGGTTGCGGGCACCATAATGGTTTCTACAGGCAAAACGGTATTCGGAAAAAGTACGGTGTCTATTCCAACTTGCGCCATGCCATTTTCGAGGTAACGCACATCAAGCGTGAGAATGCGATCACCCAGTTGTGGAACATACGTGTTTTGGGGCGAAAAATCGAGTTGTTGCTTCAGGACTTCTTGCCGGGCATCTAATTCGGGTATGGAAAAACGGTCGTTCATGGGTTCCGAATTTAACTCAATTCGTTGGGTACTTCATACATGTTGTACCTAGAAATGACCATCTTTAATTTATGGGTTTTTCGGTCTACTGTTACACTAATAAGATTGTGACGCCCATTTTTCAATTCCGTTGAAAAAAGTATACTGTAAACATTTGCGATTTCTGGATTCAATTCAATCAATAATTTGTTAATCTCATAAGCTATTTCGACAGAATGCCCTTCATAACTGAGGCCTATTTCATCTAATACCTTTTTGGCTTTTTCGATGAGTTCGTTTTCTTTTGCTGTCATTGGTTATAATAAGTAAACCCCACCGTTTGATAATCGGTAGGGTTAAAAATACTGTTTTAATCTCCCGTTTCTACGGTAAGAGTGCAGAATGGTAAGTGATTTATACTTCAATAATTAAAACACGAAATTGGCTAAGAATATCCAAATGATCCATCTACAAATTTCCGTGCCGCAGTGCCAATATTTGAAAATTCGGATACAACATGGTTCATAAGTAGTTGTCGATAATCTTATTTTTTCTTTTCTATTCTGAAGATGTTCGCTGTTTTGAATGGAAGTTCATGGAAAATTAGAACAATATTACAGGTTACCTGAGCCTCTGTAAGACTCGTGAATAGTGGCGGTTCCAATTGACAAAAAGCACGATTGGTTCCGATTTGTCTGTGGTTGCAGACCTTGATTTGGCGGTTAATTCAACATGAAAACTTCGGTTTTTAAAGGGTGAATAAAGGGCAAGTCTCAGCCGGGGAGAGCGTTCGCGCGCACGCCTCCTGCGATCTGATTGTTACCGATGATTTGTTTGCCTCGATTGGAGACGACCTAACAGTGGTTACTGATTGTTCCGGAATTCAGTAAGGTGGTTTTGGACAGACGCAAGCGGTTGAACTCGTGCCACGGTCGATGTGATTTAGGTGCCGGCTTGATTAACAGTGAATGGCCGTTACGTGTTGTGAATAGTGTGCATGTTACGTTGTTTTTTCATGTTAAATACCTCTTTTTCTTTGACATAACAAAGATACGGCCCGTAGAACGTAATCTATTTACGTGCATCTAAAAAAGATGAAAAAATATCAAATATTTTCAGATAGACGGATGAATTTTACGTTTGTAATGCGTTCTTTAACAGAAAAAAAACACTTATCCTTTTTTCATTTGTCTACATTTGTCCAACAAAGAAACTCCATGAAAACAGTACTTTTTTTAGGATCAATGGCCTTGGTTGCCATGATTACATCTTGCCGAACAACCGAAGAGGTTAGTAAAGTTGAACCATCAAACGGTCCGATTAACCAACCAGTTGAAGAACCGGTAAAAGATGCAGCCTTATCAGCAAATGCGATGGCCGGTCAAGGTTTGTTTAACCAACACTGCGGAAAATGTCATGATTTGCCGGTGGTACAAGAATATTCTGCCGAACGATGGGATCGTATTGTTCCTTCAATGGCCAAAAAATCGCACCTTACTGCCGAAGAAGAAGCATCGGTGATGGCTTTTGTGAAAGAATCGTTGAAGTAAAAGTCTCTTACTTTTTTCCGAAGCAAAAGATTCTGTTAATCTTTCTAATTCCGATTTAAAGCTGGGTATTGACTCTTTTTGGTTTACCAGGAATAGGGCCAAAATGGCCTACGGTTTTTATACTGGTTCAATTTGTCGAATTCGGGAATTTGACTGTTCGTAATATTGCGAACACCCAAATTCCCGAACACCATTTCGGAATTCGCCTTTTCAGCCAAAACGGCCGAATGTTAAAACTCTCCGAAAACCCGTCACTTGTTCTTTTAATCCGTAATTTTACGTTATGAAAAGAGCATTGTTACTAGTTGTTGTGGCATTGATTGCGGCAGATGTAGCTTGGGGACAAGGTTGTTCTCAATGTAGAATGATGTCGGAGCAAAGTGCCGAGTTGGGAGAGGATTCTTTCACGAGCAATATCAACTTCGGAATTTTGTACCTAATGGCAGTTCCTTACTTGTTGCTAATGTTCTTATTCCGTAAGCGAATCTTCGGTTTTTTTAAAGGTCTTCGTAAAGGATAAGCTAGCATACTTTTAAAGAAGCACTTATTGAAAATAGTCACTTGGAATTGTAACGGAGCATTTAGAAAGAAGTTTGAATATGTTTCAGCCTTAAACGCTGACATTTATATTATTCAGGAATGTGAAAATCCAAATGAATCCCAAAGTCAAAAATATCAGGAATGGGCAAAAAATCATCTCTGGACTGGAGACACGAAAAATAAAGGGCTTGGAATATTTGTAAAGCAGGACTTTGAAATAAAGAAGTTAGAGTGGACGAATAAATTCAGAGACCACACTGTAAAACATTTTTTGCCTTGTCGGGTAAATCAATCTTTTGACATCCTTGCAGTTTGGACTCATAAAAACAATTCTCAATATTTTGATTACATCGGTCAGTTTTGGAAATATTTGCAAGTTAATAGGGAGAATTTCAAGGAAATAATTTTAGCGGGGGACTTTAACAGTAGTGCGATTTGGCATCATTATGATAAGTGGTGGAATCATTTAGATGTTATTAATGAGTTAGGAGAATTAGGAATAGAAAGTTTTTACCATAAGTTCACTGGAGAATTACAAGGAACTGAAAGTAAAGCGACTTTGTACTTTCAACGAAATAAAGAAAAAAAGTATCATATTGACTACGTTTTTGGAGTAAAAAAATTCTCAGAGAAACTAATAAATATTGAAATTGGAACAGCCGATAATTGGTTGGGATTAAGTGACCACATGCCAATTTTGTGTGAAATTGAAATGTGAAGCTAATAACAAATAAGTGCCTCTTCGTGAAACCCTACTTATAGAAATTCATTTCGTCGAGGTACTTGTGCACCGGCTCTGTGAGCAGGTAACGCACATCTTTTCCGTCTTTGATTGCCTGACGAATAAAACTGGCCGACACTTTCATTACCGGCGCATCTTCACACATGATAATAGAAGGATGCTTCATGAATTCGTTTTCACTTTTCGAACCCATTGCCACAACCTCTTCTTCTTCTTGTATAGTCAACACCCGCGGATAGACATAAAACGTATAGTTTTCCATCAGATGTTCATGGTTGTACCATTTATGCAATGTTCGCAGGTTGTCTTCGCCCATGATCATAGAAAACGTATGTTGCGGATATTTTTCTTTCAGGTGAGCCAGCGTGGTTGAGGTATAGTTGGGCTGAGTCAATTTGAACTCAACATCAGACGCACGCAATTTATTGTTGTCTTGAATAGCAGCCTGAACAAGCGCCAACCGATGATAATCAGCTAATAAAGAGGATTTTTTCTTCAGCGGATTTTGGGGCGTTACCACCAACCAAACCTGATCCAAATCCGTGTATTCGGCCATGTAATTGGCAATGACCAAGTGTCCGACATGAATGGGGTTAAAGGTTCCGAAATACAATCCTACTTTCATGCCGTAACCAAAAATTGATGCACTATTTCTTCTGCTTCCGCACAAGCGCGTTCAAGCTCATCGTTGACCAATATGACATCAAATTGAGAAGCGGAAGTCAATTCATGCTTCGCTTTTGCCAAACGAATCCTGATTTTTTCTTCCGATTCGGTACTGCGTCCGCGCAATCGTTCTTCTAAGGCTTCAAACGAAGGTGGTTGCACAAAAACCGCCAGAGCATTGTCGCCCATAATCCGTTTGATGTTTAATCCGCCTACTACATCCACGTCGAAAATCACCGTTTTACCATCATTCCATATACGTTCCAACTCCGAGCGAAGCGTACCGTAAAAGTTGTTGGCATATACTTCTTCCCATTCTACAAAATCACCGTTGGCAATGGCTTGTTTAAAGCCTTCGATTCCTAAAAAATGATAGTCTTTTCCATCCGTTTCATTGGGCCGTGGATCGCGGCTACAGGCTGAAACCGAAAATGCAAGTCCCAAATCAGCGCCGAGTAAATGGTGCACAATCGTGGTTTTCCCTGCTCCGGAAGGTGCTGAAAAAATAATACACTTACCTGTTTGTTGCAATTCAGACATGCGACTCTTGTTAGAGGGTATTCAATACTTGTTCTTTGATTTTTTCCAAGTGGTCCTTCATTTCAACCACCAATTTTTGCATTTCTACATGGTAGCTTTTGCTTCCGAGGGTGTTGATTTCGCGACCGATTTCCTGCGTAATGAATCCGAGTTTTTTACCACAAAGCGGAATTTCCATGGTTTCGAGGAAATAGTTCAAGTGGTTCGACAAGCGCATTTTCTCTTCCGAAATATCCATTTTCTCGATATAGAAAATCAATTCCTGTTCAAAACGGTTGTCGTCTACGGCAGTATTACTGATTTTCTCAAGACTAGCGCGCATGCGTTCACGAACAATATCAATTCGAACCGATTCGTATTGCGGTACCTGGTCTAGCAAGGTATTGATTGCTTGAATATTTTGTTCGAAATCGCGTTTCAACTGATCGCCTTCTTGCTGGCGGAACCCAATTAATTGTTTACAAGCTTCGTGTACCAACTGATTCAGGAATAAGCCTTCCGCTTCGGAAAGTTGTTCTTTTTCATTGGTGAAAATCTCAGGCATTCGCATTACAATTGCCAAGAGGTCTTTCGGTTGTTCGCCAACTGCCTCGGCAACCGCTTTGATATCATTGTAATAGGCTTGCGCCAATTCGCGGTTGATGGTGTAGTTTTTCGAATCACCTGAATTTTCAAGCGAAACGGATACTTCTACTTTTCCACGATCCAGGTGTTCACCAATAATGGCGCGCAGATCCAATTCTTTCTCGCGATACAAGGGCATCAAGCGTAAGTTTAGATCTAAACTTTTGCTATTCAACGAACGGATTTCCACCACGATCTTTTTTCCTTCGAACGTTCCGGCTGCTTTTCCGTAACCTGTCATTGACAATACCATACCACAATTTTGGGCAAAAGTACGGAAACTTAGCGAATGAGCGGGAAGCAAGAAAGCAGAATGAATAAAGCACTCCACAGAAAACTGATCATCTGTTTCTGATGGAGTGCCCTGTAATTAAGACTTAAAATATTTGTAAACGAGTCCCGCCAATGCTGCGCCCGCAATTGGTACAGCAACAAAGAGCCACAATTGGTTCAATGCCCAATCGCCTACAAACACGGCTTGGCTAATGCTTCTCGCCGGATTCACTGATGTATTGGTGACCGGAATACTAATCAGGTGAATGAGTGTTAAGGTTAATCCGATGGTTAATCCGGCAAAACCTTTGGGGGCTTTTTCGTCGGTTGACCCCAGGATCACTAAGAGAAAAATGAACGTCATCACAAATTCGGTGATAATGGCTGCCTGCACATTATATCCTTGCGGTGAATGTTCGCCAAAACCGTTTGCCGCAAAACCACCGATCTCAGATCCATTTCCTGTAGCAATCTGATAGAGCACTGCCGCACCTGCTATTCCACCAAGAATTTGGGAAATAATATAACCGGGAACGTCTTTTGCTTCAATGCGACCCGCCACCCAGGATCCGATCGTTACCGCCGGATTTAAGTGTGCTCCCGAAATATGTCCAAACGAATAGGCGATTGCAACCACCGTTAATCCGAAAGCCAATGAAACGCCAACATATCCGATTCCTACATCAGGAATGCCTGCAGCCAAAACTGCGCTTCCACAACCGCCAAGTACAAGCCAAAATGTACCGATAAATTCTGCTAAATTCTTTTTCATCATGTATAGTTTAAGGTTTTACGCTACCTCTTTCCGGGATTAATTGATCCCGAAATAAGTGAATAGTTAACGTGAAATATACACATGTTGTGGTAATTGTAATTCAATTGTTGAGAAAAAACATTTCTTTTTATTTCCAAAAACCAACTTTTACAAACAAAAAACGCCCCTATCCGCCTGAGGCGAACAAGAGCGTTCTTCTAGAAACGATATGCAGTTAGCCTTGAGCCATTACTACCGCCGCAGCGGCTGCCGGTGACCCAAGAGCGTCTTTGATTTTCAGTTCCAGTTCTTCCATTAGTTCAGGATTGTCGGCGATCATACCTTTTACAGCATCGCGACCCTGACCCAAGCGAGTTTCGCCATAAGAGAACCAAGAACCACTTTTCTTCACAATATTCAATTCTACACCCAAGTCGATGATTTCACCCACTTTAGAGATTCCTTCACCGTACATGATATCGAATTCGGCTTTACGGAACGGGGGTGCTACTTTGTTTTTCACCACTTTCACTTTCACGCGGTTTCCGATAACTTCTTCGCCTTCTTTTATTTGACTTGCTCTACGGATATCAATACGCATAGAAGCATAGAATTTCAACGCGTTTCCACCGGTAGTTGTTTCCGGGTTACCGAACATCACCCCGATTTTATCACGCAATTGGTTGATGAAAATGCAGCAACATTTCGCTTTGCTGATTGATCCGGTAAGTTTACGCAAGGCTTTTGACATCAAACGCGCCTGGAGACCCATTTGCGAATCACCCATTTCACCTTCAATTTCGGCTTTCGGAGTCAACGCCGCCACGGAGTCGATTACCAATAAATCCACTGCTCCCGAACGGATCAGGTTATCTGCAATTTCTAATGCCTGCTCGCCGTTGTCTGGTTGAGAGATCAACAAATTGGCGATATCAACACCCAATTTTTGAGCGTAGAATTGATCAAACGCGTGTTCCGCATCTATAATGGCTGCAATTCCACCTTGTTTTTGCACTTCTGCAATGGCGTGGATAGCCAATGTTGTTTTACCGGATGATTCCGGTCCGTATATTTCTACAATTCTTCCTTTCGGGAAGCCGTTTACACCCAAGGCAAGGTCAAGTGTGATGGATCCGGATGGAATTACTTCCACTTGTTCCACAGGCTCATCGCCCAATTTCATAACGGTACCTTTACCAAAAGTTTTGTCTAACTTTTCCATGGTTAACTGAAGCGCTTTCAGTTTGTCTGTATTGATTTCTTTAACTGCCATAACGTTCTTTTTTGTTTATCGTTTATCTATCGTTTCTGCAAATCTACACCCGGTAGAACGTAATCTATTTACGTTCTTCTAGGCTTTTTTTATTTTTTTTCAAAGTGCGAGAATTTCTTCTCCATGCACTTTTGTTTTTGGTTTTGTAATGATGTGCTGTACTATTCCGGACTCATCTATTACAAAGGTGGTGCGGTGAATGCCGTCATAAGTGCGACCCATGAACTTTTTCTCACCCCACACATCAAATGCGTCAATCAATTTTCGGTCTTCATCCACAATCAACGGAAAAGGCAAATTGTTTTTCGCAATAAACTTCTCATGCGACTTTGCACTATCCATACTCACACCCAACAACGCATACCCTTCCTTCAACAACGTTCCGTAACTATCGCGCAAACTGCATGCTTGATTGATACAGGCCGGCGTGTTGTCTTTCGGGTAGAAATACACGATCAGCTTCTTTCCGCTGTACATTTTTAAATTGTGTGTTTTTCCGGTTTGATCGATCGCTTCAAATTCCGGAGCTTGTTGTCCTACTTCTATGTGCGTCACGTGATGAGTTATTAAACGTAATGTTGACGAATTATTAATCAAATATACCAATTGTTTTCATTTATGCAACAAGTTAAATCAAATTTTTGTTTAAAATCTCGTCATTTACTGTCAGGAAGCAAAGAAACTTACCCGATAAGCTGATTTAGATCATGAAATTAATCCCCAAGGTTGACTATATTAGTACCTTGAAAGCAAAACTCGAAACTATGAATTCTCCTATTTATTTAATTCCCGTTGATTTTTCCAGCGTATCAGAAACCGCCATGCGACTTGGGATCGATTTGGCAACGGCCAATGACGGTTCGGTATTGATGCTGCATTTTGTGGACAAAAAACCGGCGGTAAAAGAGGCGAAAGATCGATTTATAACATTTACTGAAAATTTGTCGCCCGCCGAACTTGAGTTGGTTACCACAAAAGTATTGGTTGGAAATATTTATGATAGCATTGCCATTGCAAGTGATGTAGTTGGTGCCAACCTGATTGTAATGGGAACACATGGAGCAAAAGGATTACAGAAGTTGTTCGGAAGCCATGCCTTGAAATTGGTAAGTTCAACCAGCACACCGTTTATGATTACACAGGGAAGCAATTCGGGCGGACCGATCAAAAACATTGTGATGCCTTACTATTTCGAGCGTGAAAGTATTCAGATTGCCAGTTTTGCAGCATCTATCGCCAAACAATTCAATGCGACCATTCACCTGGTTGGTTCACATCATAACGACGAATGGTTAGCGATCAAAACACAAACCAATCAAACGGTTTTGCGTAAATTCTTCGCTGAACATGGCATTCAGTGCGAATTGCAAAATCTACAACAACGCAAGTCGTATCAACAAGAATTATTGGCTTATGCCGATTCTGTGAATGCTGATTTGTTAGCCGTTTCATATCATCACAGTGATACATTCTTACCAACAATGCATTCGTTTGTACAGCAATTATTGGAAAACGATAAGCAGATTCCGGTTTTGACTGTTAACACCGAAGACTTGACATTGACATCAGGGTATTCGTTTATTTCTACATGATTCTGAGGGAACTAGTTAAAAGGGAACTGGGCATTTGGACTCTCTTGGTTCGCTCAATGTGCCAGAAGATTCCAACATAAATATCGATCACATTTCATGATTCCGTTTACCGATCGCGTTGCTGCGGCCATCATAGAGCAAGGAATTCCGTTGCATCAGCTTACCGTAATTGTGCCCTCGGAGCGTATGATTACGTACATGCAGCGCGCTTTGTTTTCGGTAGATGACCAACCCAAACTTTCGCCGAAAATAGTCACCATTGATCGGTGGATGCAGCAATTGGTGGATGAACCGGTGGCAGATCGTACCCGTTTGTTGTTTCAGTTGTACACCATCTTTCGAAATGATCCGATTGAACACGAAACCGACACGTTTGATGCGTTTCTAAATTGGGGTCAGTTATTGCTCAACGATTTCGACGAGATTGACCGTTATTTGGTGCAACCCAAGCAGTTGTTTAAAAACCTGCGCGACATCCGCGAACTGGAAAACTGGAGTTTCAATCAGGAAGAACTGAGTTTGGGTCAGCTGAAATTCATGGCTTTCTGGGAAAAATTGGGTCCGTATTATTTCGCGCTTGCCGAAAAATTGGAGTCGGATAAACAAACCACCAAAGGCAAAGTCTATCGGGATGTGGCCGAAAATATTGATCGCGTATTCCGGAAAAATGCCAATGCTCAATTTGTGTTTGCCGGGTTCAATGCACTTTCTATAGCCGAATTGAGCATTATGAAACAGCTCTTCGTGATGGGGCGGGCACACATTTTTATCGACAGCGATACTTTTTATTTAAACGATTCTTTACACGAAGCCGGGGCTTTTCTGCGTGTTTTGCTGGAACACCTGCAAGTGAAAACCTTGCCTTTTGTAATCGATGAATTGCAGCACAAATCGTGTGCGGTGGAAATTGTAGAATGCGCTCAAACCACAGGTCAAGCGAAGGTTGTAGGAACGCTTCTGGCCGAACTCACACCCGAACAACTGAATGAAACCCTGGTATTGTTGGGCGACGAACAACTCATTGTTTCACTCATTCAGCATTTACCCGTTTCTATCGGAAAAGCCAATATTACCCTGGGTTTACCATTGAGGGCAACATCGCTGCGTTTGTGGGTAGACCTGCTGTTTCGCATTCAGGAGCAATACCAACGCCGAAAAGGAAAATCCATTTATTATAAAGATGTCATTCAATATTTCCACCACCCGTTTGTGCAGGGCATTCTTACGAAAGAAGAACTCAGCGCCATCGGGAAATTGGAAAGTATGATTGTTGCCAATAACCGCTTGTTTCTGAGTGTGGAAGAATTGGGCCTGAGTGATCGCTTGAAATTGCTCAACAGCGCTGTTTTCGAACCGTGGAAAAACAACTGGTCAGACGCCATGGAACTGGTGCATCGCCTTAACACCTGGCTCGATGAATTGCTTCCGGAGAAAAACCTGCTGGAAAAAGCCGTGTTGCGGAGTTTCGACCACGCATTGATCGGTTTGACCAACGTGATGAACGAAGCTGATGTGCCGGAAATGCAACTCGGAACCTTCAAAAACCTGTTCAATCAGCATTGGAGCGGCGAAAGCATGTCGTATTTCGGAAACCCGATGGAAGGTTTGCAAATCATGGGATTGCTGGAAACACGTGGTCTGGACTTCAAACGACTCATTGTGATGGGATTGAATGAAGGAACAATGCCTCCGACCAACCCGATTCAGACGCTGATTCCGATGGATTTGCGGCGGTTTTTCCAACTACCTACTCCGCGCGAAAAACAAGGCTTGTTTGCACATCACTTTTACCGCTTACTTCATTGTGCCAAAGAAATTCATATTACCTATGCAACTGCGCAAGACGGTGTTGGTTCTCAGGAGCCGAGTCGTTTCATTCAACAATTGGAATTGGAACTTGCTGTGGTGAATCCGCAATTTGTGATCAACAAACGCTTTTACACACTGGGGAATGAAGAACGGATTGCCGAACATACGGTAGAAAAAACGCCCGATGTCATTGCCAGACTCGATGCTTTGTTGGTAGAAGGCCTCACTTTTTCAAAACTCAATTCCTTTTTGGAATGTCCGCTCAATTTCTACTACCGTTATGTGTTGCGCATCGGTGAAGAATCGAAGGTGGAAGAGTCAATTGAAAGCAACACTCTGGGAACCATTCTGCATGAAGTGTTGGAAAACCTCTTGCTTCCTTTTGCCCGCACAAATCCGGTTTACCTGGAAAACAACGTAACGCCGAACCCGGTGGGAATGGACGATTGGAAAAAAATGAAAGACAGCGCTCCGTTGGAAGTAGACAAAGCGTTTCAGGTTCATTTTAGTCAAGACACCAATGTTTATGCTTCCGGAACCAATCACATTACGTATGTGGTAGCCAACGAGATTATCCAAAAAGTGTTATCGCGCGAAATTGCCACCTGCGAAAACGATCCACAGAGCACTTTATACATAGAAGCACTGGAGCATGAAATTATTGTGCCTACCTCATTTGAAATTGACGGAAAAAAACGACCGGCCAACCTGCAGGGAATTTTGGATCGCATCGATAAACGCAACGGCAATTACCGGGTGATCGATTACAAATCAGGTGGTGTAAAACCCGAAGCGGTTGCCATCTCATTGGGGAAATCGTCTGATTATGTAGAAGCTATTCTGAAAAAAGTGCGGTCGAAAGGCGAGAAAAATCACGTGTTGCAGTTGCTCATCTACTGCTACCTGTTTCGTCATGCTTACGGTAAACCGCTCGATGAAGTGGGCATTTTCTCCTTCATCAATACGTCTGAAAGTCCGTTTCACCTCGATTTTAAAGGCGATCTGAGTCTCAACGAAGCCACTGATCTGGTGGAGCAGGTTATTCAGGCCATTCTACAAGATGTGTACGATGCTGAAACACCGTTTAAACACCGACATGGCGCGCAGTATTGTTCGTATTGTGGGGTGGGGTGATATCACAAAAAGAGGTTTACTATTTCAGCCACGAATAAACGAATGAAGTGCTGTATATAAATTTCAGCGAATAACAGACTTTGTCTGTTTCACAAATAGTTGTTCGAGAGGCTGTCTAAAAAGTTAGGCAGCCTCTTTTAATATGGTCCAGGAATTTTGTAAATTCATGGTGCTTACACCATATATGGATTCAAAATTACGTTTTAAAGCTTTACCGTCTTCACAGAGCAGTT
>JBILJP010000471.1:0-3587 GCA_044377135.1 Fluviicola sp. | reverse complement strand
ATTTTTCGAAAATCGCTTTGTATTCGGTTTCGTAAACAAATAGAGGTAAATCAGGAATAATTAAACCATCAATCCCAACTTCGGCACATTTTTGACAAAATTTTTCTATTCCAAATTGCATCATCGGATTAAAATAGCCCATAATAATCAATGGAATTTGAATGGTTTTTCGAATGTCTTTTAATTGTTCGAATAGGAGTAAAGTCGTCATGCCGTTTTCAATCGCACTAGTCGAACTTTCTTGAATGGTTGGTCCATCGGCTAACGGATCTGAAAAAGGCAAACCAATTTCAATCATATCCACACCGTTTTTTTCTAATTCATGAATGATAGAAATTGTGTCGTTTAGTTTTGGAAATCCTGCTGTGAAATAAATGGAAAGCAGTTTTTTATTTTCTTGTAATTTTTGGTTGATTCTGTTCATGTTATTTGTTTTTAACTAATCACTTTTAACTAATTACTATTCACTCAAATTAAAATAATCGATATACGTATTCAAATCTTTGTCGCCTCTTCCTGACAAATTGATAACCACAATATCTGTTGGTTTGAATTGTTTTTTATCTAAAACCGAAAAAGCATGCGCCGTTTCAATAGCTGGAATGATTCCTTCTGTTTTAGAGATTTCTAATCCTGATTGCATGGCTTCGGAATCGGTTATTGCGATAAATTCAGCACGTTTTGTATCATGTAAATGCGCATGAAGTGGACCTACACCTGGGTAATCTAATCCGGCCGAAATAGAGTAAGGTTCTGTGATTTGTCCGTCTTCGGTTTGCATTAACAAGGTTTTACTTCCGTGAATAATTCCAATTTTTCCCAAAACAGAAGTCGCAGCGCTTTCCCCAGAATCAACACCATGTCCGGCAGCTTCCACAGCAATTAATTTTACAGATTCTTCGTCTAAAAATTCGTAAAAAGCACCAGCAGCATTGCTTCCGCCGCCCACACAAGCAATCACATAATCTGGATTTTCTTTACC
The DNA here is from genome assembly GCA_044377135.1 of Fluviicola sp. Lineage (GTDB taxonomy): Bacteria > Bacteroidota > Bacteroidia > Flavobacteriales_D > Crocinitomicaceae > Fluviicola. The sequence continues at coordinate 2,605 of JBILJP010000471.1, read as the reverse complement.
TTCTTGTGCTAATAGTTGGGATTTAATTTCTTTAGAAATCACACTTTGAAAACGTGCCACCATATCGGGATAAGGATGAGGTCCAACCACAGAGCCAATGATGTAAAACGTGTCAATCGGATTGTTAATCCAATCTCGAATCGCTTCGTTAGTAGCATCTTTCAAAGTTTTAGAACCAGATGATGCTGGACGAACTTCTGCTCCCAACATTTTCATTCGAGCTACGTTTGGCGCTTGTCTTTTGATGTCAACTTCTCCCATGTACACGATGCATTCTAATCCCATTAAAGCGCAAACGGTTGCCGTTGCTACACCGTGTTGACCTGCGCCAGTTTCGGCAATGATTCGGGTTTTTCCTAAACGTTTTGCAACTAAAATTTGTCCTATGGTATTGTTGATTTTATGTGCGCCTGTATGACACAAATCTTCCCTTTTTAAATATATTTTGGTGTTGTATTTTTCTGATAAACGTTTGGCAAAATATAATGGCGTAGGTCGACCAACAAATTGCTGTAACAATTCATTAAACTCTTCTTGAAAAGAAGGTTCAGCCATTATTTTCAAGTAGTTTTCTTTTAATTCTTCCACATTTGGGTATAACATTTCAGGAATGAAAGCTCCTCCAAATTGGCCGTAAAAACCATTTTCATCAACATTATATTTCGTTTTCATATAGCAATTTTTTAAATTTTCTTAGTTTAATTTCACTTTTGTATGCTGGTTTTGTTTCAAACCGACTATTGACATCTATAGCAATGCATTTTTTTGCTACATCGGTTTTAAAGAAATCTTTTATAGCGTCTACTTCAGTTTTTCCTATGCCACCACTCAAGAAAAAGGGTTTCTCGTAGGGATAATTTTCTACTATTTTCCAGTCGAAAGTAATACCGTTTCCACCAGGTAATTTTCCTTTGGTATCAAAAAGGAAATAATCGACAAATAGTACATATTCTTTAATGGTTGTAAAGTCGAATTTATCTCCAATCGAAAACACTTTAATTACTTCAACTCCTAATTTCTTTACGTTTTTACAATAGGTCACCGATTCATTTCCATGTAATTGAACTACGTTTAATTGATATTGATTTACTTTTTGAATAATTTCTTGTATGGATGCATTTACAAAAACTCCGACTTTTTTAATAGATTTATGAATTTCAGGAATTGTTTCTAAATTCATATTTCTACTTGATTTTTCCCAGAAAATAAAACCTAAATAATCAGGATTTAGAGTTGAAATCTCCTTAATGTTTTCAGGATATTTCATACCGCAAATTTTTAGTTTTACGTTTTTCATATTCTTTTATTTTTACCACATAGAAACATAGTTTTTGATTGAATTTAATGAGGTGTTTCACTTTTTTAAGTTTTCATAGTTCTTTGTTTACTAAGAATTCCTCTTACATTTTTAATCTATGTTTCTATGTGGTTCATTTTAAATAATTAAGTTGGTTATAAATTTTTGAGCTTCCAAACCAGGATTTTCTGTTTTCATGAAATGCTCACCCATTAAAAAGCCTTGATAACCATATTTTTGTAGTTCTTTGACTGCTTCAATTGAACTAATGCCACTTTCTGAAACTTTTACAAATTCGTCTGGAATTTTAGTAGCTAATTCTTTGCTATAATCCAAACTCACTTCGAAAGTTTTTAAGTTACGATTGTTCACACCAATCATGTCTAAACTTGGCATTATGGCTGTTTCCAATTCTTCTAAATTGAGAACTTCTAACAATACTTCTAAACCTAAACTTTGAGCAAATTCAGAAAGCTGTTTGATTTCTTTTCGAGTTAAAACCGCTGCAATTAATAAGATTACATCAGCTCCGTGGGCTTTGGCTTCTAAAATTTGATATTCATCAATAATGAATTCTTTTCGTAATAATGGAATATTTACGGAAGCTTTTGCTAATAACAAATCATCCAAACTTCCACCAAAATATTTGTTATCCGTTAAAACCGAAATTCCACAAACTCCTGCATTTTGGTAGCCTAAAACTACATCTTCTACTGAATGATTGTTGTTAATACTGGCTTTTGAAGGTGAACGACGTTTGTGCTCTGCAATGATTCCTGAAACGCTATTTTTTAATAATTTACTCATAGAATACGTTCGAGAGTTGAATAAAACAGAAGCTTCTAATTGCAAAACGGGAATGATGCTTTTCTTTAGTTCGACTTCACGTTTTTTATCTGTGATTATTTTATCTAAAATGTTCATGATTAGTTACTTATTTCGATTAATTTTTTCATTTTCTCTAATGCTTTTCCACTTACTAAACTCTCTTGCGCTTTTACTAAAGCTTCCTCATAACTGGATTTTTCAACCGTTTGAATGGCGATAGCAGCATTCACACAAACTACATTATTTTGAGCCGTTGTTCCTTTTCCAGAAATGACATCGTAGAAAATTTTTGCGGATTCATCAACGGTTGATCCGCCTTTTATGGCTTCTAGTTTACATTCGGCTAATTTGAAATCAGATGGTTTTAAAATTTGTTCGGAAGTGTTGGATATGATTTTTACTTCATCGGTTAAGGAAACTTCGTCAAAGCCGCTTAACCCGTGTAAAATGGAGTAGTTGGTTGAAGTGTTTTGATACAGA
>JBILJP010000470.1:0-3588 GCA_044377135.1 Fluviicola sp. | reverse complement strand
ACATACCACACAAAGAAAGAACACCAGAAGGTAACAATCAGGGTACTTCCGATGTGATTTCCGAGGAAACGTCCACCTGAACGATAAATCCAAAGTGCGGAAATGAGGGCTACGGTAGAAAAAACGAGTGGAAAATACCAGTCGAACACCCAACAGAAAAGGGCTATAATCACCAACGAAAGTGGCAGTATGGTCCAGTTTTGACGAACAGTGTTGGGTGAGATGATGCGTTGTGCCGCAAAAATCCAGATGGTGAGATACAGCAAAATGAGGTCTTTCCACAATGATTCACTTGGTGTGAGTGATCTGCCAACAGAACCTTTGAGCGCATCACCGAAACAACCGCAATCGGCTACACATTGGGGCGTTTTAAGCTCATCTACCACCACTTCTTGCGTGTTTTTGGAAATGATGCGAATGTCTTTGTTTGTTTTAGCTGCATCGATTTTTAGTCGAGCCTGTACAGCCTGATGCGCATCTGAAAGTGCATAGGTATCGCGGTCGGTGAATTTCTTGCCCGGATCACAATTAGCAGTATGCCATGTGAGAAAGGTGAAAAACAGCATCATGATCATCAAGAACCACGTCACCCATTTCATTTTTCCGCCAATGAGCAATAATACGCCCAAAACAATCTCAATGATGCAAATTACGATGGAAATCGTGAGTGCCGAATCGATCAAAAACTCCAATGAAAACCCCGGAGCACCAAACAATTCTTTGATGCGGTAAGCCAAAGCGCCATCCTGAAAATATTCTTCCAATTTGTAGGAAAACCCTACCGGATCATTGGCTTTGATCAAACCCGAGACAATGAACAGCGATCCGACAAAAACGCGCGCTACGGTAGCAATCATCAATCGACCTTTGAGCAAGATCAATCCTATAATTGTTAGCAACATCACTCCTATTCCAATACACGCCAATAGTATTTTCATTGAAGCGAACGCTTCGTGAAACGCCATTGTTGTAACGGCTAATCCGGCAATATTCAAAATCACCAATACCGTATTGAGTGGCATTGAATGTCCTGAAATGGTGCGTGATCCAATCATAAGTACCTCCTAATTTGTTAAATGGATTAACGCAAAAACGGCATAATTGAGCATATCGAAGTAATTGGCATCGATGCCTTCCGAAATGGTTGTTTGTCCGTCATTATCTTCAATTTGTTTCACGCGCAAGAGTTTCATCAAAATCATATCGGTTAGTGAACTCACTCGCATATCGCGCCAAGCCTCTCCGTAATCGTGGTTTTTCTTCAACATCAACTCATACGCTTCCTCGGCAACCTGATCGTATAAATCAACCGCTTCCAATTCAGTGAGTTCCAACCCAAGGTGTTTGTGATCACGCACCTGAATAATGGCCATGATACAATAGTTCACAATGGCTCCGAATTCACCTTCAATGCTTTCCCCCACCTTGTTTTCATTGGTTTCCTGAATCGTACGAATACGATTGGCTTTGATGAAAATTTGATCGGTCAATGAACTGGCACGGGCTATTCGCCACGAAGTACCGTAATCTTTGGTTTTCTGTTTAAAAATTTCGCGACAGTTCTGTACGATTTGTTGATATTGTTCCGATGTTTGTCCCATTATCCGATCTATGGAATTTTTAAAGGTTGAAAGTAACTATTTTCCGCGAAACAGCTCGCTAAATCTAGGTGGTAAGTTATTCACGATGTCGCAACCACAAGTGATGGGAATCTTGAATAGCACCCCTGATTCGTTTTATGCAGGTAGTCGTTTATCGCTCACCGACAATTACTTATCGGTAGCCGAAAAGATGATTCTCGATGGCGCCAGCATGCTGGATATCGGTGGATATTCTTCTCGTCCGGGTGCAGAGAACATTTCACCGGCAGAAGAATTGAACCGCGTGGTTCCCGTAATCTCATCGCTGCGGAAAACTTTTCCGGAAATCATCCTGAGTGTGGATACATTTCGGGCGGAAGTGGCACAAGCTGCTGTTGAACACGGAGCCGACATTATCAATGACATTGCGGGTGGTTCGCTTGATGAACGGATGTTTGAAACTGTTGCCCGGCTTGGTTGCCCGTATATCCTGATGCACATGCGCGGAACTCCGCAAACCATGCAAGCCGTAACGCATTACGATCATCTTTTCAGCGAAATGATGGCTTATTTCTCGGAACGTATTCAAACGCTACGTTCTTTGGGAGTAAAGGATATCATTATTGATCCGGGATTCGGGTTTGCTAAAACGGCACAACAAAGTTTGGAACTGGTGAAACGAACTGCCGATTTTCATGTACTTGGGTGTCCGATTTTAGGTGGTGTTTCACGTAAATCGATGATCTACAAAACGCTGAATACTACACCCGAAGAGGCTTTAAACGGCACGTCGGTACTCAATACGCTTTTATTGACGCAAGGTGTTTCTATTCTCAGGGTACATGATGTGAGGGAAGCGGTGGAAGTTGTTAAGTTAATGTGAGTTTGGGAGTTTTTTAAGTTTTGTGAGTTTAATAAGTTTATTGAGTTGGTGAGTTGAACTACCTAACTTAAGAACTGAATAACTCATCAACTGAGTAACTTAGAAACTTGACAACTGAAAAACTCAACAACTAATTCGATTCTGCTGCGAAGAGAAATTTATTCGGCGACACCAGGTTGGTTTTAACGGCGTACATCACAATTCCGGCGGTATTTTTCACACCCAATTTGGCCATGATGTTTTTACGATGCGTATTGATGGTGTGGGCGCTCAGAAACAATTGATCGGCGATCTGATTATTCGTCAATCCTTCTGCAATGAGGGTGATAATTTCCAGTTCGCGTTCGGAAAGGGAAATTGGTTCGCATGAAAACGAATCAAAATCGATATCATTGACATCAATGGAAGCATCACGGATTGTTTCAAGAATTTGACCGCAAAAGAATTTGTTTCCCCTACCGGTTTCTTTCACAGAGTTGATGATTTCCATGGAGTCACAATCCTTTTTCACATAGCTCTTTACTCCGCTGCGCAATGCATTTACCAAGGTTTGTGCAGATTGCTCGGGCGTAATGGCAACTATTTTAAGCGAAGGGAATTTCTGCAATAACTGCGGAATGACATCAATGGAAAATTGAGATGAAGTATAATCGATCATCACCAAATCAGTTTGGAAATTTTTAACGATCTCCAACAATTCGGCACTTGATTTGGCCTCGCCTATTATTTCAATAGATCGCTCTGATGAAAGAACGGTTCGTAAACCGATTCGTACTATTTCGTTGCTATCTGCCAGGACTAACCTCATCTTATTAAGACTGATTATAAACAAAGCAAATATAGCTATTAAACAATAGCTCCTCTCTTTTTATCTGTGTTTTAATTAACAATCAACTAAAACTAATGATAGTCATCTGAAAACCAATGAAATGAACTTTTTAGTAGCGGCAATTCCCGATAAGGCTTGGGGCGTAGAAACAAGGTATCTGTATGAGTCTTTCCTTTCCAAAGCGCCCACAAACCATGCGTTGTTTTTCTCAATGATAAGTTGCTTTGTTCACCTGTTACTTCATCCAGGAGTTGCAATTCTGCCAGTGTTTTAGCGGTAATTTTCAAACTTAACTG
>JBILJP010000112.1:0-12789 GCA_044377135.1 Fluviicola sp. | reverse complement strand
GCTTACGAAGTAAAGTCTATCTTCTATATGGCTTCTTATACATCTTCCCGTTACGCTTGCGGTATTGTCGTTTCGAAAACGGGCTTTCGTAGATACTGCGGGCATAATTCAAACTGATCTCATGCGAAGCATCCAATTTGGTATGTGCTGTTCCGTTGGCTGTTTCGTAAGTATACACAATGCGCAATCCTTTTTCCAAAAACAAACCGGCCGAAATAGCGGCAGTATTGTCACTGCGGTAGGCACCACCAACCCAAAATAATTGGTTAATGAGCAAGTGTCCGTCAATTGACATGGAAATCGGTGCGCCCGAAACGCCTTTTACGAGTACGCTTGGGTAAACTACCAAGTTGTCATCAAAAAGACGCACTTTGTAACCCAATGTCGAATAAAAGTGGTTAAAAGAAGTGCTGTATTGTTGTTTGGCGTTAGCATACGCGTTGTTAAACAGGTAAGGCATGGAAAAACCAAACAAAAAGTTTTTTGATTGTAAGGAAATTCCGGTTCCTAAATTCAAGCCTGCTTTACGTGTACGGTTCAAGGTTGGGTCCAACTCCGGATCGAAATACACAAATTGGTTTTTCATCGAAATTTGCTGGTATCCTACTTTCATTCCAAGACCTAATGCAAAATTGCGTGTTAGCCACAAATGATAGGTATAAGTAGCGCCGATATCAGTGATATTGATATTGTTCACCTGATCAGAAGAAATTGTTCCACCAATCGCGTGATTTTTGGTAAAGCGGTAATGTCCGCTTACAAATCCGGTAAGTGGTGTATCACCCATCGACATCCATTGTTTGCGCATCGAAACCAAACCGCCGTAGCGCGTTTCGATATCGGCAAATCCAGGATTGATAACACCTTGGTTGAGCATGTAATGTGCGTAAGTAGAACGCAATTGTGACTGGGCGGTTCCTGCTACTAAAAGAAGGACAATTGTAAGGATTCTTCTCATCGTTTTAGCGTGATTTTGCCGTTCGCTTTTTTGTCGTTACCGTTGTAAAATTCAAAGAAATAAACACCGTCACTTAATTTTTTTCCGAGTATCGGTCCGCCTTGATTCGCAGTTCCATCCCAATCGTTTTGGTATGGAGAAGATAAGTACACCACTTCTCCCCAGCGATTAAATACCTTCAAGCTATTGTTGCTGTAGTTTTCAACGTTTAAAATTATGTAGGTATCGTTGTGACCGTCACCATTCGGCGAAAAGAAATCGGCAAATACCAAATCATCCACAATAAGTGTATCGGGAACAGGTGAAGTTGCAGCTGTTATATGAGCTTTGCTTCTTATTACAGAGGTTGGCTGCTTTGCCCAGCTAATAAGGACGATCGGCAGCACGAATAGAAAGATCAAACGCATGTTTTGAATTTTACGGCAAATTTGACCAAATTATACTGTTTTACAGTGATTTTTGTGTTAAATCTTTTGCACAAAGAATGAACAGTTGTCTACGTTATTGGAATGGTAACATTCGTTTATTGTACGGCAATTCTTCTATTTCCGTTTGTTAATGTTCTAGAATTCGGTACTTTCCTTTGTCGTCGGCTTGAAGTTGAATCGTGTTATCCCATGGAGTGGCGTAAATTTGTTTACTTACCGTGTAATCTGTAAACTTTTTGGACCCGAGTGCGGCTTTTATTGTAATAGGTTTTGGACGTGTTCCTACAATTACACTATCTAATTGATTGAGAATGTTAATTCGCGGATGACCGTAGCTATAGGTATTGAAACTTCCTTTGCTTTTCAGTCCATAATTCCACTGTCCGCAAGAAATGATGGCATAATCCGGGGTAACAGCATTCAGGTATTCAGGAGTAGTTGCGTTGGCTGCTCCGTGATGACCTACGCGCAAAATGTCGTTGTCCAAAACAGTCGAATCACACGATTGTTGCAAAGTTTCCAAACCGGCCACTTCCAAATCTCCCGTAAATAAAAAGGAAGAAGACCCGAAAGTGACTCTTACTACGATACTTTGGTTGTTGCCATTTTTATAATCCGAGCTAGACCAATCATCCGGTTTCTTACTAAAGCTACCTGAAAGTAATGAAATACTCGGATTGATTTCCGAACAATTGATCGGATCGATTATGGCATCCGTAATTCCCTTTTTATTACCATTTTCCGTAATACTTTCCCAAGTATAGGTGGCATATTGAATGCCGAGCTCCGGAGCAGTTTCCTGCAACCAGTTCTGGTTTTTTTTGCCCGAACCACTCGACAAACCATTATCGATGTAACGCTTTACCTTGAATTGTTTCACTACTTCGTCGAGCGCTAAGTTGTGATCTATGTGGGCATGCGTGATAATTACCAAATCGAGTGTTTTGTTTAGATCGCTTCGTCGTTTAAAAAAGTCTTCCAGGTAATCAATCAAGTCATTTTCATGGGCTGTATCTTGTGCACCGGCATCAATTAAGATAGCTCCACAAGGAAATTCTAGCAAAGTTGCGTCGGCCTGCCCCACATTTATAAAGTGTGCAGTCATTTTTTTGGCATCTTGAGAGAATAAACCGAATGAAAAACAAAAAACGAGGAGCGAAGTGAATGCGAATTGTTTCATAAACTATGAATTGTAGTTGTTCAGGCCAAAAATACAATTTTCCGACAGGTTTCAATGGTCTTGAAAGGAATTTTTATTCTATTTAATTAATTGATTTTTAATATTTTATACATAAAACGCATGTTGATTCAGATTTGCTTTTAAGTGTTTTCAGCTGGCAGGATTTATACTCCGTGAATTTTCGTGCTGAATACCCGACCGAAAATGCCTCAAATTAAAGCCACTTTTTAGCTGTAACTCCACTATAAATTCTTTTTGTTGGGTTTTGCTTGGTTATCACTGGTGTAGTTGATAATCAACAATTTAAGAATTAGTTCCACCTTAAATTAAAGTATTAATTGATGAGATTTAATAACAACTATGTGTATTTTAGGCGGATTTTAATGGTATCGTAACGCTATATCTTTCTCTCGTGAAATAACGGTTTTTAATTGCTTTGATCGAATGGATTGTGGTACTTGGCTGAACATTTAAAACCATTATTCACATGAGACTAAAACAGTTATCAGTGGCTATATTGTGCATCGGGATGATGACCGTAGCCTGTCAGAAAGAGAACAAACTTTCTGAAATGAAGCAATCTGCTAAAATCGAAAAGGAAGGGGGGAAGAATCCAATTGAGGCATTTTTCATTAAGAATCGTCTTAAAAGTGTTCAGAAATTCAATTTGAATGCTAATCAAGGAGGGGTGTTTACCGGTCTAAAAGGTACGGTTGTTACCGTACAGGGTGGTGTGTTACAAATGCCAGATGGAACGATCTATAACGGAGATGTGATTGCCAGTTTGTTAGAAGTGAGAAGCACAGCAGATGCCGCTCTTTTTGGATTTCCAACACAAACTGTGTGGAATGAAGCAAACATGACAGGTGGCGAGTTTCTTGAAACAGCAGGTTCGTTGGAATTGAGAATCACCACACCTGACGGAGTGGAATTAAGAGCTCCGGGAAATGGTGTAACTATTGGTATTCCAATTGATCCGGCTATCGGGTTTAATCCGGCAATGACTCTTTGGGAAGGTGCTGCGGAGCCGAATCTGCCTGGAGCGAATGTTTGGAAAGGTATACAAGGCGGTAACTTGGAACAAAACGGTGAGTTGTACCTTTTCAACTGGGAAGGTCGCCCGAGATGTAACATTGATGGATTGAACAGTGGTTGCGGAGGACCAACAACTCCATTTAAAGTTGATTTGCCTGCTGGTTATAACATTACCAATACGGAAGTTTTCATTGTGGCTCAAATTTGCGGTTCTACAGGTCCGAAAACGGTGTTCAGCCTGGATGTGTACAATTCTTCGCCAATTTGGTGGTCTGAGCACACAACTGCTGGAATTGCGGTAGGAACGAACGTAGACTTTGTAGCAATTGCGAACATTGGCGGAACAACGTATTACAAAATTGAGAATGCGACTATTGTTCCCGGACACTTTCAGCACATGACAGGTATGACACCAATCAGCATGCCGGCGTTGACAGCTTTATTGAACGCATTGTAGTCGTTTTTTAAGTTAAAAATTAAAGAGACCATTCCGTAGTTCGGGATGGTTTTTTTGTTTAGTTGATTGAGTCTCTGCTTGGATCATACGATGAATTAATTGCCTCGTGTCTTTGTGTCCTCGTGGTAAAATAAAAACCACAAGGACACAAAGACACGAGGATTTAACATTAAAATGGTTGTAAAGCCTTTGAATAGTTTTTATCACGAATACACATACTATAATCAGTTGAAAGTATCTCCACTAAGTGTCTAAAAAAATGCCATTTGGTGTTTGATTTTTGGGACACATTTTAGCAGGTTATTCAAAAAAGCGTATGAAATAAGCTACTGTATTCATATTCTAATTTTTTCAGATAATCGAAGAAAATCTTATCGACGCAATCAATGACTGTTCCTATTTCCCATGAAACGGTTTTGCCTACCATAGCTTCTCCATCTTTAAGTGAAACTTTTATCGACCCTTTATTGCGGAATTCGCAATAACATGGCTTCTTTTCATTGTGCCATTCCAGCGAGTTGGTTACAATCGAATCAATAATGCTGTAATCTAACGAGTCGGTAAAATAAGATACATCGATCATTTGTTTGACTGTTTTCCATTTTCTACGTGGATTTTTCCGATAAAAAATTGCCGGAACAGAATCAGGAACAATCATGATCTGCGACTTCTCAGTGATTTCGGATTTCCATATGGGGGCCCATGATTCGCGTGTTAGTACAATTGTATGTTTGGATTCCTGAGCCATCACTTTTTGACTAGTAGCAAGGACCATTAAGAGGTACAAGAATTGTTTCATGATTGGAAGATAATGATAAAGCTTAAGTTGATCTTAAATATTCATTCGTTCACAGGAATTAGTCGCCTAATCACTGCAATAAAAAAGTGATGTATTTTGGTAACCACTTTTTCCTTAAGTTTCGTACTTGTAAATAAAAACCGATGCATTCACAATTAAGAGTAGAGAATCCTTGTCCAATGTTACTTTCACGTTTGTCAGCTGGTGATGGGTGTTTTGCATGTAAATCGTGCAAAAAGGAAGTAATTGATTTTCGGAATAATAGTCAGGAAGAAATTAAACGTCTCTCAACACCTGAAACGTGCGGAATCTTTACTTCAGATCAACTTCCGGGGCAACAGAAAATGGGTTTTTCGCGGAAAGCGGTGTTTTATGCCTTGGCATTTTGCTCGTTTTTGGGATTCAACATTACACCGGCTGAGGCTTCAACGAAATCGTTCAATCAAACCGGAATTCCAGTATTTAATGCTACAGTAGCGCAAGAAAAGGAAACCGAGAAACCGAAGAAGAAGAAAAAATCAAAAAAAGCGAAGAAGGCGTATACAACGATTGGTTGTCCGAGTTTTTAGTTCAAGACTTCTTGGCAATCAAAACTTCACCTCCTCCCGATAAGGCGTATCTACTACGTCTAACCGAATGCCTTTAAGGGAATACTGTTTTTCCGTATCCAACTAAGAGCAAGGGCATAAGTGTTTCTAACGGTTAGAAACGGATAAGTTATTATCTGTAAAAAGCGGATGAGCTATCACTAATCGGATGTATCCGACTTTTAGATCCCTTCAAAACTTCACTTCCTCCGGTTATGGTGTATCCTCACGGTCGAATCGAATGCTTTTGAGGTAATGCTACTTTCCCGTATCCCACTAACAGCAAGGGAATAAGTGTTTCTAACGGTTAGAAACGGATAAGTTATTATCTGTAAAAAGCGGATGAGCTTTCACTAATCGGGTGTATCCGACTTTTAGATCCCTTCAAAACTTCACCTCTTCCCGATAAGGCGTATCCTCACCGTCGAATCGTATACCTTTGAGGTAATACCGCTTTCCCGATTTTACAATATGCGACTGCAATGTTGTCTCACCGTAATCACGACGGTGATTGACCGAAGCCACTTGTTTCCATTTTCCATCGCGCAAGGTATAGACGTAAAGGTGGGTCATACTGCTGGTAAACCAACCCGGACAAAAGATCAGTTCGTTCATACCATCACCATTCAAATCACCGGCATTTTCAACCGTTCCCCACACAGAATTATCAAAAAATAACTCTGGCAAATCGCACGAAAAAGTGATGGTATTGTGACAATCACCATTCAAACATCCCATTTCAAAATGGATGGTGCCTTGCTCGTCAATCGAAGCCAGTGTTGGTGGAGTGATCACAAAGGCGGTGTCATTCACACCATCGTTATTCAGATCTTGAACCAATACCGTATCACGGTATTCGGGTTCTACAATTTCGGTGAGTTTTTCCGTTTTCGTGCTGTCTTCCGCAGCCGTTTTAGTTGCGGTATTTTGCAACTTATCTGCCGTTTTTGCGGAACATCCCGAAAGCATCAATAACCCGCATGTCAGTAGTGTAAAGCATATCTGTTTCATTCACCAAAGCTGCTGCTTTCGGTTTTAATTGACGCTGGTGTTTTATTATTTGCGCGGAGTGAGGGATTATTTGAAGGAATTTAAAAGTCTTCAATAATCAATTCTTTACGATGCGCTTAACAACTGTTTGTTTTTCAGTAGCAATAGTGAAAAAATAAATGCCAGAAGATAGACTTCCTAGTGAAACCCTTTCACCATTTAGCACCGTTTTTGTTGAAATCACTTTCCCGGAAGCATCGGCTACTATGAGTCGGATGAATGGTTCTTCAAAATGAAACGTTACTTCGTCATGAGTAGGATTGGGGTAAAGAACAATCGAAGAACTTTCCGATTCTGTTATTCCAAGGGTAGTACTAAGCTCACCGTTTTGGTATACAACTCCCTGAGTAATCACAAAGAACTCGCCTACGGCTTTTTCAGGACAATAAAATTGCAATTGGAAATAGTAATTTCCATCGACACCTAAGATAAATGTAACAGGGATAATTGAAGTTCCGTTCATATCTACAATTGCCCAATTAACCACTACAGTATCTGTTCCGATAAACGTATAAGAGTCGAAGTAAGATGAATCAATTGAAGCATAATCAATGTCACAATTTTCTACCAATGCTGTAATAGAGTCAATAATCGGTGGATTATTGATGAAAGGATCGTAAAGAAGATAACTACTATCGGCTGGAATGATGAAGGTGGCATTGAGAAGATCTCCGTTTCCATCAGTAACCTCAACTGCATAAATTCCCGGGCATAGTGAGTCAAATACGGCATATCCAGGGCTGGTTATGGTCGTTCCTCCACCTAAGTCAAATGTGAAATCAGGAACACCGGTAACTGAAAAATAGACAGTTCCAGTGCATGAATCAGCAATAGAAGGGATTGTGAATGCTGTTATTTCAGGCGCTATCGGAGAATTTTCGATGCGAACTAAACGGTTCTTTCCCTGGCTGTTATAGAACTGAAAAAAGCCACCAATTAGTATTTTACCGTCAGGTTGTAACGCAAATGTCTTCATCGTATAATTGGGCGTGTTTCCTTGTATGAACGACAAATCATAAGCTCCGTTTGGTTTCAGTCTGTTTAACGTTCCAACGTTTGTCAATATATTGAATGGATCAAAGTAGGTAATGAAATAAATACTTCCGTCAGGGCCAATTGTAAGTTGTTTGGTACCTAGATTACTATTTACATTGCTAGCATAAAATGTAGGATCCAAGGTGCCATCAGGAAACACGCGGATTATGCCATTGTTTTGAACGCTATTATAGTTGTTGAAAAATCCACTGATAATCAGGCGACCATCCAATTGTTGAGTAACAGTATTAACACCACCGTTTACGCCTATTCCCGAATTAAAAGAATCATCAAGACTTCCATCTGAATTTAGGCGTGCAATATAACCGCGATAAGTTCCATTATAGTAAGTGAAATTTCCATGAATAATTAATTTCCCATCAGCTTGGCGAACCATTCCTTTTACAATGTCATTCGGTCCTGAACCTGGATCAAAACTCAAATCCAATGAACCATCACTATTCAAACGTGCTATTTTATTAATAGCTGTCATATTACAATACGTAAAATAACCGCCAATCATGATTTTCCCATCTGGTTGAAGTAGGATGTAATCCAGTGTGGAGTTGACGGCAGTATTGAATAGCGGATCTATTGATCCGTCTGTATTAAGACGAATGATTTTCCCTGTTGAATTACTATCCCAGGCAAGAGGATTGGATGCTACTAGAATTTTCCCATCAGGTTGCACGCTAATTGCAAAAACGTTTCCGGTATTCACGAATCCGGCATCAAACGTTTGGTCAAGTGAACCGTCATTATTTAGGCGTGCAATGTGATAGGAAACGAAACCGTCATACGAAGTAAATTCGCCTCCAATGAGTATTTTTCCATCAGGTTGAGAAGCAATGATGTTAACAGTACCATTTGCCGCAGTTTGTGCATTAAACGCTTCAAAAAGTGAGCCGTCAGGATTGATAATTGCCAGAGCATCACGTGTTGAATTGGTATAATTGCTGAAATTTCCTCCCATTAAAAAGGTGCCATCAGCCCTTTCTGAAACAGTGTAAATGTAGTTGAAATTACCACTGGCAATGGTGTTGGTACCAAGCGCCTGCGAAGTGAAATTTGTGTCAATGGAACCATCTGTATTTAACTGAATTAAACAATTGCCTGCCGAACTATTGTTGATCGACCTTCCACCTACTACGATCAGCTTTCCGTTTGGTAATACAGCCATATCGTAAACATCTCGTTGTTCACCAGCCAAATAGGCAATAGTGAATCCCGGATCAATCGTTCCGTTGGCAAGTAAATGAACAACACCTCTGTGATTGATCCCATTGTATGTACTGAAAGCTCCGCCAACGAATAAGCTACCATCGGCTTGGGGGAGAATGATTCTTACCTGGTCATAAATGCCATCCAGTGTCCCCCAATTAAATGATGCGTCCGGACTTCCATCACTATTTAGGCGCAGTAATTTATTGTTGACAGCTCCGCTGTTATAGCTTAACTTACCGGAAAGAATCACTTTTCCGTCTGACTGAACAGCTATCGAATTAATCGTATTGACATCGGCACCAGTATTTGGAATAAAGCTTGGGTCAAAAGTACCGTCGTCATTCAGCCGTGCAGCTCCGTTGGCTGGATTTACCCCAATAGCACCAAAAGACCCGCCAATCATGATTTTTCCGTCAGGTTGCTGGAGCATTGTTCTGATAGTATTGTTACTGACGTTGGCCGTGAAAGTATTATCAAGCGATCCATCTGGATTTAAACGCACTATTCCATTTACATTGGTACCGTTATAGGTGTAGAAACTACCAGAGACAAGAATTTTTTCGTCTTGCTGCAACAGCATCCCTGTTACCGGGTAATCGAATCCTGACCCTGAAACAAAAGTATTGTCTGGTGAACCATCAGGATTTATACGAGCGATATATCCGGACGGGATACCATTTACACTTGTGAAATCACCTCCAATGAGCATTTTTCCGTCGGATTGGATACATGACGTATTTACTGCTCCGTAAGGTCCGCTTCCAATGTTGAGACCTTGGTCTAATGGGTTAAATGTCGGATCAATAGCCCCTGACTGCGCGAACAGATGAAGACTTGTAAATATCAAAATAGTGATTAACAATGTGTTAAGCGATGGATTGATTAAGCGGTTTTTCATTAGATCTCAGTAAAACTTTGGTTAAAAGTACGATGATTTATTGAAATTAACGGGCTATATTATGATCATTTTAATGAGTGAAAGCAACGTGGGTAAAATGGTGAAAAGAGCACCATCTTCCGATAGCGCTTTTTGTTCGTTACTAAAAATTAAAAAACACGATCAACCAAAAAGAGCGACACTTTTCAGCATCGCTCTCTTCAAATGATTTTTAATTCGCTATTGCAATTTGTGCGTTGACATTAATTGCTTCTCCTGTTGGGTTTTTTGTTGTGGGAGCTTTCACCGTAAATCGTTTGATGGCTTTGGGTTGAAATACCAGGCATAGGGTAGAGCCACCATAACTGAAATAGCCCAGTTCTTCGCCTTTTTTCACCTGTTGTCCCACTTTCACACCAATGGTAATCGATGAAATTTCGGTAATTCCAATAGGAATAACAGCTACTTTTCCGATAATAGGATCTTCACTTTCGATGATAACAAGCCCACGTGTATTCACGGATGCTTCAAATCCTTGCGAGAAAATCCCTGCTTGAGGATCAAATCCTTCTGAATGGAGCTCGCTGAACATGAGCCCGTTTATGATTCGGGCTTCTACAATTTTACCGGAAATGGGAGCTCGCCAACGGTGATAGTTGGCTCCGCTTAAAAACGATTGCATGACGTCGCCACCAACAAAATGATCGGTGTATTGGCTGTTGTCGAGCATGTTTACCAATGAATACGGCTGACTTTTGATCCAAAAAGTATCTGATTTTTTGACCCTTCGGCTAAGATTATACATCGTGCCGTCGTTTGCAGAAACAATTACTTTCGGATCGTTGGGTGAAGCAAGCGGACGGTACGCCAGATTAATTTGCCGGTGAAAATAAGCGTTGTAAGAGGTAAATCCCCAATGAGGTGCATTTTTATCCGGGATGATAAATTCATTGAGTTTGTTGAATTCATACGCCGATGGTGATAACCAACCATATTCTCCCGTATTCAAAACATCTTGCGAAGCAGGCGAATCCAGATAATTGCACCAGGCTTGAAGGATATTGCGAATAGCACTATTGAAATCGGTCAAACGAAAGGCTGTTTCTCCTGAAGGTGTGAACATCATATACACAAACAATGCAGACATTGGAAAGGCGTTTCTTTTGGCAGGATCTGGGTTGTATTTTGGCGCTCGCTGAATGATATGATTTAACGTAGCCAATAATTCATCAACAGTTTTAATATGATTATTGGGCGACGGAACTTCTTCAATCATTTGTGTCACGTACATACGCACAATGCCGTTGGTGGCAATTAAATCTGCCAAAGCCTGTACCGAGGGTTGATACACGAGTGTGGAATCTTTCAGAATCGTCTCTTTTACCTCAGCCAGTATTTCCTTAAACCAAACACCGATGTTTTTCTTGTCTTGCGGCAAATACCCCGCTACTACTCCGAAACGCGAGGAGTAGCCTTTGTCTTGTTTTTTCATGAGGATTGTTTAAAATGATTTTTAGATAACGGGAAAAGCCTGTGCAATGCGGGTTCCCATTTTGTAATGAACGCCCATTTGAGCTGTGAAACTTACGTTCGACGCCGATTCGAACACCAAAATAATGTCTGATCCGCCAAATTGGAAGTAGGATAATTCTTCCCCTTTTCTCACCGTTACGCCCACTTCGGCAGTAAGAACAACAGAAGAAACCTGACACATTCCAATGGGAACTACGGCCACCAAACCAATTGGCGTATCTAAAATAATGAGGCCACGGGCTTGTGCAAATTGATAACCTGCAGTATCAGGTGCGTCGAACGAGCGTTTTGGTTTGATGTGATGGCCGCCTTTTCCATCAGGAACAGCTTCTACTTCGAGGTAAACTTGTCCGGGAATAACACGTGCTTCCAGTACTTTTCCGCCAACGGGTGCATGTTGACGATGATAATCTGCCGGACTCAAAAAAGAGTGCATGAATTGACCGTTTTTGAAGCGATCTTTGTAGGCACTTCCTTCCAACAGTTCACTGATTTTCCAATGAAGGTTTTTAACCGTTACATGCGAATCGGCGCGTACTTCCCATTGCCCGTCAAACGTTGAATCGGCTGGAGAAACAATCACGGTTTGATCGGAAATTGCCGCTACCGGACGATAACCGGGTTTAAAATTGCGCGCAAAAATTTGATTAAACGATTTCCAGCCACCTTGCGGACGAATGTATTCATTCATGTTAAAACTCGGTGAATCATAAAATGACTTTTCCGACTCTGGGGTCAACGATTCAGGTGTGTCTAGAAATGCGCCCATTGCATTGGCATATTTTACCAGCCATGCCGAAAGTTCTGTAAGTGGTGGAGCAGTGTCATGCGGAATGACTTTGTTCTGAAGCGATAGCAACGGTTCCTGATCAACAATAAAATAAAACGCGCACAAGTGATCGTAAATGTTTTTTCCTTGAACGTTTTCGCTTGGAATCCAGTATAAAAACCGGTTGATCCAGATAAGGTAAGTCTCCAAATTGGTTACTTCACTGATGAGCGGAACATTCATACTGTTCGCTTTTTTTATCGCTTTTTCAAACGATGTTTCCCAGTTGTTTTTTTTGATCAGTGCGATCAATTCGTTCACAACAGGATGAAATGGTTCTTTAATTGCCATAATGACGGTTTTTGAATGTGAATAATGGTTGCAGTGCTGTTTCTTACGATTTGTAACGATCGAAGAATAAACACTTCATTCAAAGTAAAGGATTTGGCAATCAGTAAACTAGCGTAATTATACGTGCTTATTAAAAACGAGGTTTGTACGTGTTGGAAGTTAGTTTTAGTTGAATGAGTCACCAATGCAAAAAGGAGCACAAGGCTCCTTTAGTATCAAGTAAGATTGTTTTTGTTTAATTAGTTCTAACAAATGAATTGTCTTGCAGCTTGTACGTTGTATTGTCCACTTTCAGCGTCATTCCTTCCGTATACGTATCAAGACCAGTGTAGGTTTTTCCATTGAAATGCACTGTTCCTTTGGTCATGCGCGCCAGGTTCAGGTAAGCTACTTCCAATGCCGCAGGCGGTCCGCATACCAGCATATGCACAGGTTTGGTAACTTGTGATGCCAGTTCAAAATCCCAGGGTTTGTTGTTGTCGTGAATCATGATCAAACTTTCGCAC
>JBILJP010000469.1:0-3595 GCA_044377135.1 Fluviicola sp. | reverse complement strand
ACTACGACTAAAAAAGAATATGTGTTCTCATTACTATTTCTCTTAAAACTTACCCACGTTATTTTAACTAAACTGTTTACGAATCATGAGGGCAATTCACTCCCACTCCCCTACCTTTTTAGGCACTAAACCTACCCATTCCTCTACAACCAAACAACCGTATAAATACGGTATTTTCATTGCGGTAAACCGCAAAATTGGGCGCGTGAAATTGGGGACTGAGTTTAACTCAAACCAAAATTTTTATTGAACAATAAGGGGGGAAAAGCGAGAAATCGAGACGCGTTACACCTCGTTGTCGTTGTGGAACTCCAGGGTCTCTTTTACCTGATCTTCGGTTTTTTGTTTGCGGTCTACGAAGCGTTCCAGGTACTTTAAACCATTGGTGATTAATACAAAACCAACGGTGAGGATGCCCGCCGAGAGCAAATAACCCAAACCGCAAAGCACGCCTATGGCCGCAATGAACCAAATAAAGGCCGCGCTGGTAATGCCCACCACACGATCGCTTTGTTTGAAGATCACACCTCCGCCCAGGAATCCGATTCCGGTAATGATTTGTCCGATTACGCGCGTTGGGTCGGCTTTTTCACCGAAACTGATTCCCACCAGAGTGAAAATGGCTACGCCCACACAAATGAGCACATGCGTTCTGATTCCGGCCGCTTTGTTTTTGATCTCCCGATCAATTCCTACAATGGTTCCGCAAGCGGTTGCTACCAGAATTTCGGGTAGCATTCTGAGCAAAAAATCGAGTTCTTTTAGGATCATGGCGTGAAATTATGATTGAATCAATTCGGTAATCAAGCTTGGTGGTCGACCAATCACTGCCCGGTTTCCTTTCACCACAATCGGTCGTTCCATCAATTCAGGATACTTGATCATGGCTTTGACCCACTGTTTGGGAGTCATTTTCCGGTCGGCAAATTTGGTCTTGTAAATCTCTTCTTTGGTACGCACCAACTGCACGGGCCTGATGCCCAGTTTCGCAATGAGTTCCGACAATTGTTCTTCGGTAACCGGATGTTTCGTGTATTCGATGATTTCCACCTCATCGCCCAGACCTTCGAGCAGGCACATTCCTTCGCGACTTTTTGAGCACCTTGCGTTGTGGTAAATTTGAATTTTTTCTTCTGACATGGGAATGAAACTTGGAGCGTAAAGGTAGTCATACCGTTTTATAGCTCGTAATTTCACTCTGAAATATGCAAATTCCCGGTAAATCCTCGTCTTTGAACACGACTTAAGGTGGATTAAAACGTGATGAAATGCGAGGCATTGAGGAAGAGATGTTGGGAGTTTACTCAAGTAAATGACCAGCGTCGATTTCCGAAAATAACGACGCAGGTTATTACTTTTAATCCACCGATAACCTTCAGCCGATCAACTGACTATACAACGCAAAGTTTTCGTTCAAATACTCGAATGAAAATCCGAATTCATGCAAGCGATCAAAAATAGGCTGTAACAACAATCGGTCTTGCAACTCAATGCCCACCACAGCCGGACCACTTTCGCGGTTGTTTTTCTTGGAAAACTGAAAGTAGGTGATGTCGTCATCGGGACCTAAAATTTGGGTCACGAAGGTTTTTAATGCGCCCGGACGTTGCGGAAATTCAATGAGGAAATAGTGCTTCATGCCGGCATGCAACAGCGCGCGTTCCTGAATTTCGGGCATGCGCAAAATGTCGTTGTTGCTTCCACTCACAATGCACACCACGTTTTTCCCTGCAAATTCGGTCCCTGATTCCTCCAAAGCTGCAATGGTCAATGCTCCGGCAGGCTCTACCACCAAGGCTTCTTCGTTGTACAAGCGCAAAATAGTGGCGCACACTTTTCCCTCGGGAACGGTTCTGATTTCGTCTAAATGCGCTTTGCAAATCTCGAAGGTCAATTCACCGACACATTGCACGGCGGCACCATCTACAAATTTGTCGATCGCAACCAATCGTGTTACTTCACCGTTCTGAAGCGCGGTTTTCATAGATGCCGCTCCGGCAGGTTCCACACCGATGATTTTGGTATGCGGACTCAACTGTTTCAATACCGTCAATAATCCCGCTGCCAATCCACCGCCGCCGATGGGAACCAACACTACGTCAATGGGCGAATCGGTTTGTTCCAACAATTCCAAGCCAATGGTTCCTTGTCCGGCAATCACCAACGGATCGTTGAAAGGGTGAATGAAGAACAAGCTGTTTTTCTCGGAATAATCAAGCGCTGCCGAATAGGCCGCATCGAAGGTATCTCCGCATAATTCAACCGAAACCCACGATTTTCCGAACAGTTTTACCTGATTGATCTTTTGTTTGGGCGTCGTCTCCGGCATGAAAATGGTTCCTTTCACCCCCATTTCGGCACAAGCGAATGCTACTCCCTGCGCATGATTTCCGGCACTGGCGCATACAATTCCTACTGCTTTTTCATGCGGAAGTAAGGCGTTCATTTTGGTGAAAGCTCCTCTTATTTTGTAGGATCGAACGCGTTGTAAATCTTCGCGTTTTAGCCACACATGCGCGCCCGATTTGTGAGAAAGTTGTTCGTTGAGCAACAGCGGAGTAACCGGAATTACCCCGCGTAGGGCTATTGCTGCTTGTTTGACCTGATCAAGATTAACCATGAACCACTTCGGTTTTTGGTCTCAACTTGCGCACTTCACGACCCGTTTGCCACAATTCAGAATCGTGGATTTCTTTCAATTCCGTGTTCAAGGTTTCGCGGTAGTCGGCTTTGCTTCCCGCAGCGATTACACGAGCGGCTTCCCGACCTGATTTTACTTCTTCGTACAACGATTCAAACACCGGAAGGGCAGCATCGCGGAATTTTCCTTTCCAATCCAAGGCGCCGCGCTGTGCGGTTACCGAGGTGTTGGCATACATCCAGTCCATTCCGTTTTCGGCCACAAGCGGCATCAAACTTTGGGTCAATTCTTCCACGGTTTCATTGAAGGCTTCCGATGGAGAATGTCCGTTTTTGCGCAAGACCTGGTACTGCGCTTCGAACATTCCGGCCAAAGCGCCCATTAAAATGCCACGTTCGCCCGTGAGGTCGGAATAGACTTCTTTGCGGAAATCGGTTTCAAACAAATACCCCGATCCTACTCCAATTCCGAGCGCGATGGCGGTTTCTTTGGCTTTTCCGGTGAAATCCTGATACACCGCTATGCTCGAATTGATGCCTTCGCCTTTCAGAAATAAGCGTCGGAGCGATGTTCCGGATCCTTTCGGAGCTACCAATACCACATCTACATCTGCCGGAGGAACAATGCCAGTTTGTTCATGGAAAGTGACCCCAAATCCGTGTGAAAAGTAGAGTGTTTTTCCGGTGGTCAATTGCGGTAAAACGTCCTTCCACGCATCGATTTGACCTGCATCTGAAAGCAAGTAACAGATTACGGTAGCTTGTTTACTTGCCGCTGCGATGTCAAACAAGGTTTCTCCCGGAATCCAGCCGTCTTCCAATGCTTTTTGCCAGCTTTTTCCGCCCTGGCGCTGACCAACAATGACGTTAAAACCGTTGTCTCTGAGGTTTAATGATTGTCCCGGACCTTGCACACCGTAACCAATCACGGCGATGGTTTCGTTTTTTAATGTTT
>JBILJP010000468.1:0-3596 GCA_044377135.1 Fluviicola sp. | reverse complement strand
CCGCTTGTCATAGTACGGGTATAGTTTCTAGATTTTCACTGGCTTCCATCCACGCTTCCGTACTTTGGTCCAGGTTCGATTTGGCTAGTTCGAATGCTTTTAAGACCGGAGCCGTAGCTTCCACATCGGCAAAATCCATTGTACTCATTTGGTCGTTCAATTGCTCCACTTCCTTCTCGAAACGGCTAATCTGTTCTTCCAACTGCTTGATTTTGTTGGTCAATTGCGTTCGCTGACGTTTTAACTCTTTGCGTTCATCATTTGAAATGGCCGTTTCAGGCTCAACAACTTCAACCACTACTTTCGCAACCGGTTTCGGAGCAGTATTCGCCGGTGTTTTTCCGGATTGCTGTTCCATTTTTCGAACCAAGTAATCTTGCACGCTGAAATGGTGAATCTTCAAAGTATGATTTTCAATATCCCAAATACGATTGGTCAAACCATCCAAAAATTCACGGTCGTGCGATACAATCAAAAACGTTCCCTCATATTTCTGCAAAGCCGTTTTCAATACCTGTTTGCTTTGAATATCCAGGTGATTGGTTGGCTCATCCAGAATTAATACATTCGACGGACTCAATAACAACTGACACAAGGCCAAACGTGTACGTTCACCACCGGAAAGTACCGCTACTTTTTTGTCAACGTCTTCACCCGAGAACAAAAATGCTCCCAAAATGGAACGCAGGTCTTTACGCACATCGCCTACAGCCACATCGTCAACGGTTTCATACACCGTTTTGTTTTTATCCAATCGCTCGGCTTGATCTTGCGCGAAGTAGGTAATCTTCACATTGTGCCCCAATTCCACCTTTCCATCGTGTTCAATCTCCTTCATCAAGCATTTGAACAAAGTAGATTTACCCACACCATTCGGGCCTAGCAAGGCGATTTTTTCACCACGACCAACAGTCAGTGAAATATCGCGAAACAAGCGTTTGTGTTCGTAAGCTTTTCCCAAACTATCCATCTCAATGACCCATTTTCCGGGTTGAACATTGAGCGGGAAGAAAATATTCATTCGGGCAACCATATCGTTGTCTACCTCGATGCGTTCGGTACGCTCCAGTTTTTTGATCAACGATTGGGCAAAGGCCGCTTTATTCTTTTTCGCACGGAATTTATCAATGAGTTCCTGCGTGTGTTTAATGTCTTTATCCTGTTGTTTTTTTGCGTCGGTCAACCGTTCCATGTCTTCAGCACGCTGTTCCTTATAGCGGGAATAAGCAAACGGGAAATCGAGGATTTTTCCTTGCGAAATTTCCCATGTTCTGTTGGTAACGTTATCCAAAAACAACCGGTCGTGAGAAATCACAATCACTGCTCCTTCGAAACGCGAAAGGTAATTTTCCAGCCACTGAATGGAAAGGATATCCAAGTGATTGGTCGGCTCATCCAGCAACAATAAATTTGGTTGATTGACCAATATTTTTGCTAATTCGGCGCGCATTTTCCAACCTCCGGAAAACGATTCCAACGGTTTTTCAAAATCTTCTAAACTGAAACCCAAACCGCTCAATGTTGATGCGATCTTTTCTTCCCATTGGTATCCTTCCAACAATCCGAAACGATCATTAGCAGCATTTAATTCATCCAATAAGTTCAGGTAACTTTCTTCCTCGTAATCGGTTCTGATGACCAAATCGTGGTTGATGGAATCGATACTCGAACGCAAACCGTTTAGTTCTTCGTTGGAATAAAAGAGGTAATTAAATACGGTAGAAGATGTATCTATTTCAATGTCTTGTGTCAGGAAACCAACTTCAAGTCCGCGCTGGCGGTGAATTTGTCCGTTGGTTGGAACCTCCCATTGCGCTATCAAACGCATAAGCGTTGACTTTCCAGCTCCGTTTTTTCCTACCAAACCAACACGATCTCCGGTGTTGACCTGTGCCGAACAATCATTAAACAAATACCCCTGTGGGAAGTGAATTCCCAGTTTTTCCATTACAAGCATGTGCAAAGGTAAGGAGTTAATTGAAATTGTAATCCACAGTAGACCTCCTTTCGTCAGCCACTGTGGATTTTTATCAAAATTAACCCTATTCCAAATTAGCGAACTTTGATCGCTGTGGAAGTAAATCCGCCAATAGCTCCTTTATATTTAACAAGTATCGTAACCGTTGCCCCTGATTTTGCCTGTGCAATGAGTGCCCTTGCTTTGTCTGTTAACTTATTACCAATCCCATCTTCAGCCTTTGGAGCACCACTTACAGTTACCGTCCATGAGGCCACATCAAATGTCGCATCTAAGGGTATTTCCGGTGGATATTTCGCGAAAATTGTCTGTATTGCATTCAGGTTACTTTTTTCAACAACTGCTCCATTCGCCAAATTCCCAAGATAAGCACTGGGTGGTGGCAAATTGGAAACCCGAAAAGTATAAGTTCCCAACGATTCTGTTTTTCCAGTAGCATTATTTTTTCCCGATACCTTTATTGTGGCTGTCCTTGCACTTCCTGAAATCAGGCCTATATATTGGTTACCTGATTTTGACAACGAGACTCCAGCGCCTGTTAAAATCGTTTGATCATATCCGGATGCCACACCTTCCACCACATTATTGTAATTTCTATACAACACATTCATTTTGGGTAATGAAACTGTTCCCTGCGGCTTCATGATCTTGATGTTTTTCTCCCACGGCATGGTTCGCGGAATACCTGATTTATTGGTAATGGTGATGGTTCCGGATAACTTCATTTCGCTACCTGAGCCACGAGCAGTTATGTATCCTTTTCCTTCTCTGGTTTCGCGCAAAGCACCACCGCTTACTGTAATGGTCGGTTTTCGATCAGAATCATAAGCCGCCATGAGTACCTGAATTTCTACTTCATCACCTGCATTGGCAATCTCCGGACCGTAAGCCAGCGGAATGATTTTGTTGAATGAAAATTCACCTCCACCAACACGTTGACGAATCAAGGAAACGGCATCGGCTCTTGCTGTCAAGATTTCTTTTTGTAGCGACGACAAAGAAGCCAATACTGCCACCGAAGGTGCATGATCAAAAGTTTTGCCGATCCAGTGCACATTCTTTATTTCCTCTGTTTCAACCCGCTCGGGCTTGGTGAGCGCTGCGTAGATTTTTTTGATCGCTTCCTGATCATCGGGGTGCACATTCGACGCTTTAATTGCTTTCGTGATTTGTGCTGATAAATCCTTTTGATCTTTAAACGTGTTGATTTTTGGTGCTTTGAAAAAATACTTCCCGCCGTCGGAAGGATTGGATTTTGCTACTAATTCCGTCAATTGACCACGGTATTGATTGTAATGATTCCACAAAGTCATTCCTTTTCCGGTTGGGTGGGTAATGTCATCTCCAATCAAAATCCGCATCGGTTCATCGTATGCTTCTTTGTTTTCCACCTGCTCCAGTTTCATACGAATAGGTTTCAACGGATCGTTCGGATATTTTGCGGTCAGAATACTTTCCTTCGAACCTACTGATTTGGTATCTTCACCACAGGCATCCAGGATTTCCAATTTCAAAGCGTCTATTTCACGAATACGATCGGCGGTCATTTGATCAATTTTTTTGATCGTTTTCAATAACTTTTTGGCTTTTTCGCGTGTTTCGGCCGATTCGCCGTTTG
>JBILJP010000467.1:0-3598 GCA_044377135.1 Fluviicola sp. | reverse complement strand
TATGGCGGATCAAAAAACAGTGATTGTTTGAATGCTTTTGAACAACAGTTTTCGAAATAACTACTAAGTTTAACAGTTCATGATTCTTAAACCGACACAAGATCTATCTCTTTGCACAGATAAAACGTCTGTTTTCCTTGCCGGCTCAATTGAAATGGGAAAAGCCGTGAATTGGCAGTTTCAGGTTGAACAAGCGTTGAGTGAAATAAAGAATGTTGCTATTTTCAATCCCAGACGAGACGATTGGGATGCTTCCTGGGAGCAATCAATTCACAATAAACCATTCTATAATCAAGTAAACTGGGAGTTGGAAGCACTCGAAAAAGCCACACACATTGTCTTTTATTTTTCACCCGAAACGCAATCACCCATTACATTAATGGAATTGGGATTGTTTGCCCGATCTGGAAAAGCCATTGTGTGTTGTCCGGAAGGTTTTTGGCGAAAAGGAAACATCGATATTGTTTGCCAAAAATTCAATATCCCGCAAGTCAATACATTGGAAGAATTAATTAATCACATAAAAACAACAATACAATGAACATGAATCCACTTATGTTGATCGACTTCTACAAAGCAGATCACCGCAGACAGTATCCGGAAGGAACCGAATTGGTTTACTCCAATTTTACGCCTCGAAAATCGCGATTAGCAGAAAATGATCGTTTGGTTTTCTTCGGGTTGCAATACCTCGTGAAAGAATACCTTGTAAAACAGTGGAATGAAGGGTTTTTTAACCTTCCGAAAGAAAAAGTAGTAGCCGATTACAAACGCCGCATGGACAATGCTTTGGGAAAAGACAGCATTCCGATTGAACACATTGCCGAGCTACACGATTTGGGTTATTTGCCGTTGGTCATCAAAGGATTGCCGGAAGGAACAATCGTAACACCTAAAATTCCGGTGGTAACAGTATATAACACACAACCGAAGTTTTTCTGGTTGACCAATTACCTGGAATCGTTGATGTCGGCTATTTTATGGAAACCGGCTACCAGTGCTACTACAGCCTATCAGTATCGTAAAACGTTCAACGAATATGCTTGGAACACCGTAAGCGATACCGCCATTGACTTTGTTTATTGGCAAGGACACGATTTTAGCTTCCGCGGAATGAGTGGAATTGAAGATGCGTGTATGAGTGCTGCCGGACATTTATTGTCGTTTTACGGCACCGATACCGTTCCGGCAATTGACTTTCACGAATTGTATTACAATGCTGATTCGGATACCGAATTGATTGGCGGAAGTGTGCCTGCAACGGAGCATTCGGTGATGTGCATGGGTACCAAAGACAACGAAATTGGCACCTTCAAACGGTTGATCAGTGAATTATATCCAAACGGAATTGTTTCCATCGTTTCAGATACCTGGGATTTCTGGCAGGTAATTACCGAGTATTTACCACTATTAAAAGAAGAAATTCTGGCAAGAGATGGTAAAGTTGTTATTCGCCCTGATAGCGGTGATCCGGTAAAAATCATCATCGGTGATAAAGACGCAACTCCCGGCAGTCCCGAATACAAAGGCGCTATTGAATGCATGTGGGAAATCTTCGGCGGCACAACCACCGAAAAAGGATACAAATTGCTCGATTCGCACATTGGGTTAATCTATGGTGATAGCATCACATTGCAACGTCAAAAAGCCATTTTGGAAGGCTTAAAAGAAAAAGGATTTGCTTCGTTTAATGTGGTACTCGGAATCGGTTCATACACCTACGAATACGTAACGCGCGACACTTATGGTTTTGCCATGAAAGCAACTTATGGTGAGGTAAACGGCGAACCGCGCAACATTTTCAAAGATCCGAAAACAGACGACGGAACTAAAAAATCGGCGAAAGGCTTATTGGCAGTTTTTGAATCAGAGAACGGTTTAACACTCAAAGATGAATGTACGTGGGAAGAGGAAAAACAAGGATTGTTGCAAACCGTTTTTGAAAACGGAACCATTGTAAACGAGCAATCATTGAGTGAAATCCGCCAACGAATCAATGTGCAATTGGAAAAAGAAAGTTTGATTTTGAATGACTAACATCGAAATCATACAAGCTGATATTACCCACCTAAATCTGGATGCGATCGTCAACGCTGCCAACAACTCCCTCATGGGCGGTGGTGGCGTTGACGGGGCTATTCACCGGGCGGCAGGCGCAGCGCTAGCCGAAGAGTGCCGGATGTTGCGGGGTTGCGAAACGGGGCAATCGAAAATTACCAAGGGATACAATTTACCCGCAAAATTCGTCATTCACACAGTTGGACCTGTATGGAACAACGGTACGAATAATGAAGAATTCTTGTTGCAATCGTGCTACGAAACAGCGTTGAAATTAGCCGTTGAGAATGGCATTAAAACCATTGCTTTTCCGTCAATCAGCACAGGTGCGTATTGTTTCCCGTTTAGCAAAGCCGCTGAAATTGCGTATTCAACAATTACGGGATTCCTGAAAGAAAACCCATCAATTGAACAGGTGTTGTTGGTGTGTTTTGATGAGAAGGATTTGAAACAACTGAAACGCATTATTTCAAGATTATAAGATGAAAACAATCACATTATACCGGCCTGTGGGTCAACTGGAATTAGATCTGATCAAAGCATCCGGTTATACCGAATTTCCCCCGCGTTTAGAATGGCAACCCATTTTTTATCCGGTATTGGATCTGGAATATGCCTGTACCATTGCGCGGGATTGGAATACCAACGATGACGCAAATGGAAACGTAGGTTATGTAACCCAATTTGAGATACCGTTAGACTATTTCGAACAATTTGACGTACAAAATGTTGGTGGCCGCAATCACAATGAGATCTGGGTACCCGCTGCGGAATTGCACGAGTTCAACAACAAACTTACAAATGGCATCAAAGTAGTGCGTGCGTTTTATGGCGAAAAGTTTGGTGGCGAAAAAGCGTTTGAATAATCTACACCTTCAACGCCCCATTCACATCCAGTAAAAAGAAATCATACGTATTCAGCGCTTTCCATACCAGTTTCACTTTCTTCGGACTAAAATCGCTTACTGTATACGGTTTGTCGAGGTTTTCAAAGAAGCGACTGTCTACCTGATAAAACGGAAGATCATCCGCATCGAGGTCCTTCGGAACCCTGCTACCCGGAAGCACCAGCATCTGTTCACCCGGATTGAGTTTAAAACGGATAATACCTCCTTTTTCCACATAACCCGAATAAACCCATTCGTCGGCACGGTCTTTAAAAATCATTATAAAGACAGACAACTCGGTATCGTTTTGAAATTTGGCCTCAACGGTTCCGTTTTTATCTTCCAATGCTTCTGTAGTTGGGAAGGGGAACGTGTATTTTTTACTATCGGCAGAAAGCGGTGTGCGCACCATCGAATCTTTTTCGCGCCAGCGAGAAATGAGTTCTTCGGCCTGAATATTACTCCATGGAATATTCACAATCAACTCTTCACCCACGTAGTCCAAATCGGGCTGATCGATCTGGTTATTGTTGCCTTGTCGCTGTTGTTTGATTTGATGTAGCAAAGAATCCATCGTTACGCGTTCTTCGGGTGTAAAATCCATGAATGCGGTTTTTTCCTGCGGTTTGTCGTGTACAGGCTCGGTGGGCAAC
>JBILJP010000111.1:0-12800 GCA_044377135.1 Fluviicola sp. | reverse complement strand
GAACGTTCTACAATCAATGAAAGCGTTTTGGTGTCGTAGTATTCTAAACGTGAATTAATACCGAAACGAGCTCTCAAAGGCGCTGTAAGCAATCCGGAACGTGTTGTGGCTCCAATGAGCGTAAACGGGTTCAAAGCGATCTGTACGCTACGTGCATTGGCACCTGTGTCGATCAGAATATCGATGACATAATCTTCCATTGCTGAGTAGAGGTATTCTTCTACTACCGGACTGAGTCGGTGAATTTCATCAATGAACAAGACATCTCCCTTTTCGAGGTTGGTCAGCAAACCAGCTAAATCGCCGGGTTTATCCAAAACAGGTCCGCTTGTTACTTTAAATCCTACCTGTAATTCGTTAGCGATGATATTTGCCAAAGTAGTTTTCCCCAATCCCGGAGGACCATGCAACAAGACATGATCGAGCGGTTCACCACGTTTGGTGGCTGCCTGAACAAAAATCTCTAAGTTTTCAACCACTTTCGGCTGTCCGGCAAAATCAGATAAACGTTTCGGACGGAGAACTTTGTCGTAGTCCTTATCGTTATTTGCTGCCTCGCTCCTGTAATCGAATGATTCTTCTTCTTCCAACGGAATGGTTTTGAGTGTAAATATAGGAAGATTAGGTTGTATAATGTCGTACACTAATCAAGTGTCATACTTTCAAGAACAGTACGCAAGCAGACGTATGTGATAGCTGCGATTGTTTAAATAAAAGTATTGTTTGATCTCAGGTATTTTGTTCAAATCCGAACCAACTTTTTCAAACCAGTTATTACATGAATCAACCAGTTATTAAATGGATCAACCACTTATTTATCTGATATATCAACTGAACATAAAAACATCAATATTTAACTCGAATTTAAAATTATTCGTGATTATGAAAAAGAATGTTTTAGTCATTGCTATGTGCATGACATTTGTAGGAGTAAATGCTCAATTAAAAGTACTTCAATCCGGAAATGCAACTATTGGTGGGGGGAACTCCTCATTTCCTTATTCCAGCACCACACTTTCTGTAAATGGAAGTGTTAGTTTGAAATCGACACTTGATGTA
This sequence comes from Fluviicola sp., assembly GCA_044377135.1. Lineage (GTDB taxonomy): Bacteria > Bacteroidota > Bacteroidia > Flavobacteriales_D > Crocinitomicaceae > Fluviicola. Next base: position 11,741 of record JBILJP010000111.1, on the reverse strand, counting down.
ATGAACCTGAGTAACACCAATTCGGGTTGGGGTGGACAAATTCGTTTTACTGCAAACAATCTGAGTGGAATAAATCATATAATCGTTGATAATGGCTCGAACCAGCTGATTCTGTTTCCCGGATATCAAAACAGTAATTCGTCACGAAATGTAACCATCTCTGGCGGGCTAAATGTTTCCGGATATGCAGCGTTGGCCGGTGGTGGTTATTTCTCTGATCAGCGACTTAAAACCAACATTATTCCGCTAAAGGGAAGTCTTGACAAAATCATGCAGTTAAGAGGCGTGACTTATACTTGGCAACGAGACATCACCATTATGAGTGGTGATCAGAAAATTCCGCTCACAGAAGGACTCCCTGAAGGGCCACAGATTGGATTTATTGCGCAGGAAGTAGAACAAATTGTACCTGAGATTGTAAAGGAAACCACACTTGGTTATAAAGCATTGGAATACCATACCATCACTGCATTGCTGGTAGATGCCATGCAGGAGCAACAAGAACAGATCAATCGCCTAGAATCACAGTTGGCAGCTGTTCAAGGTAATGGTACACAAATTCATCCGGAGGCACGCCTTGGTCAAAATTATCCCAATCCTTTTGACAATAGTACTACAATTGAATATGACTTACCACTGAGCTACGGGCAATCGGAATTGTTTATTACCGATCTTCAAGGAAAAAAAATATTTTCACTTCCGATGGAAGCCGGAGAAAAGTTAAAAATCAATGTGTCGTCTGACAGATTAACGGAAGGAATTTATCTCTATTCCATTGTTTCAGGTGGTATGGTGTTGACTTCACGTCAGTTTATTGTTTCTAAAAAATAAAGCTATGAAATTTCTATTCTGTACCATTGCATTATTCATCTTGTCAATTGCAAGTGGATATGCGCAAAGTGATGCTCCTAATTTATCCTTTGTCAACTACGAAACCGCTAAAAAAGCAGCTGTTAAATGGATGGAGGCAAAGGGGTATACCCGCACGGTCGACGATGATCGTTCGTACACCAATATGGATGTAATCATAAGTGATACACCAGATGTAACCATCGGTGAGCAAGTAACGGTCTATGTTCTCAACTTTATAGAAGGTGGTTTTGCAATTGTTCCTGCAACAAGTCTGGTTATTCCTGTACTGGCATATAATCATCAATATGCTTCGGAAAGAAATCTTTTGCAGGGGGGAGCTGAATACTTTATGCGGGCTTATAACGAAGCCATAACAATGCACATTATTCAGAATCAGGCAATGGAAGAAGCCGCGAATCAATGGGAAAACCTCATGGTCAACGGAATTGCTAGTTGTTCCGGACAAAGCACATTGTATCCATCGCTCCTTGAACACTACCACACTTCCAGATGGGCTAGCTGGGATGAAGTACATGATTGTGTAACTCCGTTTCAACAACAAGTGGCAGCCTTTGATGCAACCCATGTTGGCAACACATGTGTTTCCGTTAGTATGAGCCAAATCTGCAAGTTCTATCGTCATCCGTTTGTTGGAACAGGAACTGAAAGTTATCTGCAATACGATTACAATATTCACAGCAATCTCAATATTAATGCTGATTTTTCGCAATATGCATTGGATTATGATTTAATGCCGTATCTCACCAACAAACAAGGTCCGGCTGATGGTGACCCAAACGACTGGAGTTCTTATTATCCAATCTGTTCAGATGAACGAAATGAAATTGGATACTTAAGTTGGGTAACCGGGGTTGCTAGTCGAATGAATTGGCCAGATTTAAGCACTTACGGAAATTCAGCTACCTGGGCCAATGATCTGGTGGATCATTTTGGATATACCTGGAATCCAGCAACAGATTTTGTTAATAAAACAACTGGTGAAATACCCTTCAAAAATGCCATTCGAAACTCACTCATGAATGAACGCCCGGTTATGTTGAGAGGAATTAAAGGCAATGCAGGACATTGCTTTCTGTTTTCTGGATTCGAATGTGACAATTACTTCTATTCTTCACATGGGTTAGGAGGAAATTCAGATGGGTTTTATTATTTGTTTTTACCAGATTCAAATGGAAATTACTTGAATATGTTGTATTACAACTACGTGGATGCGGCAACAAATATTAGACCACTATGCAATCTGCCAAGCTATTATCAGATTCCGGCAACAACCTATCCCAATGGAACAATAAAGGTTGAACAAGCATTGATCGATTTAAAAGTAGCAGGGAACGGATCGGCTGTAACTGCACAAAATGGGTCAGAATTATTCTTCATTGGAGGAAACACTGTTGAGTTACTTCCGGGAACAGAAGTCTTACTAGGCGGAAAACTCCATGTATTGATTGAAAATTGTAATGGTCCAGAAGGTCCGTAATGTTACGGTTTCCAAAATATAGGATAAAGGATGTCTCGAAGGCATCCTTTTTTGTTTTAAAAAAGGTATTTCTCAAACACCAACGGAAAGAATAAATTTATGCATACAAGTATTCCAAACAAAATTTAAACTAACGTTTATGAATTAGAAAACATTGTTGTCTGGTATGACTAAAAAGAAAAGTTCCGTAATCAAAGTATACCGTAACTTTTAACGCTTTTACGTATCGGCATAGTGACCTTTACCACGAAACATTCTTAGGCTGACACGCAAACGGACGATGAACTATATGTAATTTTCGGCGAATAGTTTGAGCCAACTCTAATCCGTTAAAAACGGATGATTTCCCCAATTGATTCGTGGTGAAAAAATAAAAGAATTTTCTCCGTATAACGGAGATTAGAAAACACAAAAAAACCCGTCATTTTACAACAACGGGTTTCAATAATCTATTTTCAAATACTAATGCTCCTCTTCGCCTTCCATCAATGGAACTGTCTGAGGAATAAAGTCAGACTCCATACCAGGCTTAGAGTAGTCATATGGCCAACGGTGAACTTCCGGAATAGCACCAGGCCAGTTTCCGTGAACGTGTTCCACCGGAGTTGTCCACTCAAGTGTATTTGATTTCCAAGGATTTTGAACCGCTTTCGGTCCGCGGAAAATACTGTAGAAGAAGTTGAACAAGAACAACAATTGTCCGAATGCAGCTAAAATTGCAAAGAAGGTAATGATCTTATTCAAATCCAACATCATGTCGAAAGATTCCGTGTTAAAATCGTTGTATACCGTATAATCGTAGTAACGACGCGGAGCACCTGCCAAACCAACGAAGTGCATCGGGAAGAATACCCCATAAGCACCCACGATAGTGATCCAGAAGTGAGCATACCCCAAACGTGTATTCAACATACGACCATACATTTTCGGGAACCAGTGGTAAACCCCTGCGAACATTCCGAATACGGCTGACATACCCATTACGATGTGGAAGTGAGCAACAACGAAGTACGTATCGTGAACAGCGATATCCAATGCCGAGTCGGCAAGAATGATACCTGTAACACCACCTGTGATGAACGTTGAAACCAATCCGATTGAGAACAACATTGCCGGTGTGTAGATATTGGAACCTCTCCAGATTGTAGTAATGTAGTTAAATACTTTTACAGCTGAAGGAATGGCAATCAACAAGGTTGTAAATACGAACACACTACCAATAAACGGATTCATACCCGTAACGAACATGTGGTGACCCCATACAATAAAGGATAAGAAACCGATCGCGAGGATAGAACCAATCATAGCTCGGTAACCGAAGATCGGTTTACGTGAGTTGGTTGAAATAATTTCTGATGAAAGTCCAAGTGCCGGCAACAATACGATGTATACCTCAGGGTGACCTAAGAACCAGAACAAGTGTTGGTAAAGTAGCGGTGAACCACCGTGGTTTTCCAACATTTCAGATCCTACAATGATATCAGATAAGTAGAAAGACGTTCCTGCCAAACGGTCCATCATCAACAACAATGCTGCCGACAACAATACCGGGAAAGACAATACACCAAGAACAGCAGTAACAAAGAATGCCCAAATTGTCAACGGCATACGTGTCATTTTCATTCCTTTTGTACGCAAGTTGAAAATTGTAACAATGTAGTTCAACGAACCTAGTAAAGAAGATGCAATGAAAATAGACATCGCAACCAACCACATGGTCATACCCTGACCAGAACCTTCAATAGCTTGCGGAAGCGCAGAAAGCGGTGGGTAAACCGTCCAACCTGAAGATGCAGGTCCTGTTTCGATAAACAATGAACACAACATGATTACGGAAGACAATAAGAACAACCAGTAAGAAATCATGTTCAAGAAACCTGACGCCATATCACGTGCACCTAACTGCAACGGAATAAGCAAGTTTGAGAACGTTCCTGACAAACCACCTGTTAACAGGAAGAATACCATGATTGTACCATGAATTGTAACCAAACCAAGATACATGCTTTCAGACAATACGCCTTTTGGAGCCCATTTTTCACCCAAGAAAAAACTCAGGAAATCAGATCCTTCACCTGGCCAAGCCAACTGAATACGGAACATAATGGACAATAACATTGCCACAACACCCATGAATACAGCAGTCATAAGGAACTGCTTACCAATCATTTTGTGGTCTTGGCTAAATACGTACTTCGAAATAAAACCTTCCTCATGGTGATGATGACCGTGAGCGTCGTGATGTGCGTGTGCTTCGTGAGCTGCCATGTTTTATCTTTTATTGCTGTTATAAACTAAATTAATTAGGCATTTTAGGAAGAGAATCTACCATTGCCCCACCTGCCGGAATGCTATCATTTACTGGTGCTGCTACCGGTTTACCAACAGGATAAACGTTTTTGAACGTTTTATTGGTTTCCAGTTTTTTGTCAGAAACAGAAGCATACCACTTCTTGTAATCCTTTTTAGACAAAACAACTACCATCAACTTCATTTTATAATGAGAAGTTCCACAAATCTTATTACACATCAAAATGTAATTGAAATTAGGATTGTGCATCTTATCACGCATTGCGGCAGTAGTTACCGACGGTGTAATTTTAAAACGAGTTGTCATACCAGGAACCGTATTCATTTGAGCACGGAAATGTGGGAAATAAGCTGAGTGAATTACATCTTTAGCACGGAAATTGAATTCGTACTCTTGATTTTCGCACAAATACAATGTATCACCTTCAGTAAATACAATGTCATCCATTGCTTGTTTATCCAACTTCGGATTGTGACGTTCTTTCATTTGGTACAATAAACGAATCAAACGTTCTTTGCGATCCAAGTCAGTAACCATTAAGTCACGTTCTTCAGGGATCAACATAATGGTGCGATCATTCAACTTACGCTCCAATGCTTTAATACCAGACATTCCGTTTTCCATTGAATCAATCGCGTTTTGAATAGTCGCGGTTGTCATCAAAGCCAATGGATTGTTTTCATTGGTCAATTTGTAATCAAACAAACCTAAGGTATTGTCTTCACCAGACATACGTACTGTCCAACCAAACTGTTTAGAGAATAACTCCACACGAATAGCTTCTTTACCCGGTTCATCCGTCTGATCATTCCACGATTTCAAACCAAGAATGATAATGATTGCCAAAACGATTGCAGGCACAACTGTCCAAACTAACTCCAAACGATTATCGTGTGGGAAGTAATAGGCTTTCACACCCGGTTTGCGAACATATTTGTAAGCAAAACCAAACAACAATGAATTTGTAAGGAAGAAAACAGCGATGATGATCCAGAAATTCAGGTTCAACAACCAGTCAGTTTCAACACCATTTACAGAAGCTGCATCACCACGACCAGTCCATCCGTAAGTCAACATCAACCAGATGAATCCTCCGAACAAGAACACTACAAATCCGAGCAATAGTCCGGCATTTAATTTATTATCACGGTTGGTAATCTCTTCCTCCCGACGATCTCTCAATTTAGAAGAAAGCTCATACAAACGCACTAGCTGCGCAATGGCCAATACTCCTAAAACAATAACGATTAATACGATTAGTCTACTCATTTTACTTTATTTATCGTCTATCCACCTCCGGCGGACGTTATTAAATTTCGTGGTGAATACTTTCGTCTAAGAAAGGGTGATTGACCGGAGTCAATGGAGCTTTCGTCAGGTTAACTAAGATCATTCGAATAAAGAATCCGAATACCAACAATGCCATACCGATTTCCATGAATCCGATATAAGCGTGTTTACCCATTGAACCACCCATTACCATCAGGTAAGCATCAACCCAGTGACCACACAAAACAACCAAACCAACGAAGGTTAGAATTCCTGCGTGACGTTTTGCATCACGAGACATTAATAACAACATCGGGAATGCGAAGTTAATGATAAACATACCGAAGTACATTGCTTTAAAATCTTCGATACGTGTTAAGTGATACGTTGTTTCCTCAGGAATATTCGCATACCAGATCAACATGAATTGTGAGAACCATAAGTATGACCACAAGAAAGAGATTGCGAAGGTCCATTTACCCAAATCGTGGATGTGACTTTCGTTAACTTTTGGCAAATAACCTTGTTTTTTCAAGTACAATGTTAATGTTACAATGATGATCATGGCTGAACACCACATACCAGCAAACACATACCATCCGAAGAGCGTAGAGAACCAGTGAACATCAATCGACATTAACCAATCCCAAGCAGAAGTAGAACTGAACACAGCGAACAATACCAAGAATGTTGCTCCTTTTTTGTAGTTTTTAAAGTGAATATCTGTTCCACCCACGCGATCTTCTTCCAATGAACGTTTTCTGAAACCCCACCAGAAAATAACATAAACTGCTAAGTAAACCACAGTTCTGATCCAGAAGAATCCTTTATTCAAGAACATTGATTTTCCTTCTATAATAGAATCGTGTTCCACAACACTCGGATCCATCCATACATAAATATGGGCACCATCCATGAAGGTAATCGCCAATAAGGTTACGATCATCAAACCTACACCGTAAGGCATAAATCCGGTAACGGCTTCAATCACACGTTTTACTGAGGCATACCAACCAGTTTCGGTGGCATATTGCAAAGCCAAGAAAAACAATGCACCAAGACCAATCGCAAAGAAGAAGAAACTATCCACCAATGCATTGGCGAGAAAGCGCTGTGCAAAATGTGCACCTTCGTGATTTCCCATCTCGAGTACGCAACCGATAATGGTTGAAATACCACCTACAATCATCAAAGTGAGTGTAAGTAATTTTGCTTTCGAAGAAATTTTAAATTCCATTACAACGAGTTTTCTTTCTTATTCAATATTATGGTTTCACTTTTGTAGTGTCTCCAGCAGGAGCCATTGCAGCAACAGTCATTGGCAATCCTGTTTTCGGATCAAACTTACCGTAGTTTGCATCCTGGAAGCGACGCACATAGTGCACCAAAGTCCAGATTTCCTTTTTGTTCAACATCGGAGCGTGAGACCCCATCATTCCTTTACCGTAGTAAATAGAGTAGAACATTTGACCTTCAGCGATTGTAAGGTTTTTGTAAACCGGAACACCTACATAAGATCCAGCAGTTACCATTGGTCCCTGACCGTCACCTTTTTCACCATGACAGTGATTACAGTTGGCTTGATACAATGCTTTACCTTCAGCGAATACTTTGTCCGATTGCTCAGCAGAAGTTAACTTAATCGGGTTCACATCAGTTGCAGCCAAATTGTATTCGTAGTTTCCATCAGGATTGGCAGAAAAATCGAAACCAAACATACCGTGAGTCAATGCAAACGCAGCAGCCGGTAAACGGTGATACGGCAACATCATACTTACAGTAGCCGAATCGGTTCCCCAATAAGGAATGGTATGCTTTGGCGGAGTCAACGCAGACATAGTCATTTTCATGTCGTCATTGATTTTACCTCTAACTTCACCATAGTCAACATACGGCTCGATGGCAGGAGAACGATACATGTCGGGCATATACTCCAAACCAGCACTATCAGGATCAGCCGAGCAAGCAGCTGCTAACAGTGCTACTACGGAAATCTGCATCATCGCCTTGAATTTTATTTTCATCTGTATGGTCTTTTTAACCGCCCTTGGCGGACTTACATTAAAAATCTAATGAATTTCTTTTTGATCTAACTCAATCATTCCGGTCTCGTTCAACATCGCGTGCAATTCTGCTTCGGTGAACTGACTGTTTTCAGACATACGGAACTCCATTACGAATTTATCATCCGTTGTACGTGGATCCGGATTTTGAGCAGGCATACCAGGTAATGTTTTGTTACGCAACAAATACGTAATTGCCATTCCGTGCGCAGCACACAATACCGTAAACTCAAATGAGATAGGAACAAAAGCCAACACGTTGTCAAGGTATGTTTCATTCGGCTTACCTCCGATATCCATCGGCCAGTCCTCAATCATGAAATAACGCATACCAACGGTAGCAAGTAACAAACCTGTCAAACCGTACAAGAATGCCATGATTCCCAAACGTGTTTGTTTTACACCGATGATAGGATCAATTCCGTGAATCGGGAACGGTGAGAACACTTCAGCTACTTTCACACCTTTAGCGACCAACTTCTTTGCGCCATCTTTCAGCACATCGTCGTCGTCATACATTGCATAAATTACTTTATCTGCCATGTCTCAATTAATGATTGTGATTATTATCTTCCTGGTGATCATGACCTACATGACCATTTTTAGCGAAATACGGGTGGATCGGAGCGGTATCGTTCTTGTATGATTCACCTGATGATTTCAAGATTGTTTTCAATTCGTTCAATGCCAATACAGGGAAGAAACGTGCAAACAATAAGAAGAATACAAAGAACAAACCGATCGTTCCGATGTAAACACCTAAGTCAATATGACTCGGGTAGTGCATACTCCAAGAAGACGGAAGGTAATCGCGGTGAATAGATGTTACGATAATCACGTAACGCTCAAACCACATACCAATGTTTACAACGATTGAAATAACGAATGTAAACAACAAGCTTCTACGCAACGGACGGAACCACATCAACTGAGGAGAAATTACGTTACATGTCATCATTGACCAGTAAGCCCACCAGTAAGGACCAGTAGCACGGTTGATGAAAGCATAAGCTTCGTATTCAACACCAGAGTACCAAGAAACAAACAACTCCGTAAGGTAAGCAACCCCCACAATGGAACCTGTTACCATGATTACGATGTTCATGTATTCAACGTGTTTTGTGTGGATGTAAGCCTCCAATTTCATGGCCTTTCGCATCACCAACAAAAGCGTTTGTACCATCGCGAATCCTGAGAATACCGCTCCCGCAACGAAATACGGAGGGAAGATTGTTGTATGCCATCCAGGAATAACTGATGTGGCAAAGTCAAAGGATACGATTGAGTGAACCGAGAATACAAGAGGAGTAGCAACACCTGCCAATACCAATGAAACCAATTCGAAACGATTCCAGTGTTTTGCACGACCTGACCAACCGAATGATAGAATGGTGTACATTCTTTTTGGAATCGGTTTTTTCATACGGTCACGAATAGTTGCAAAATCCGGAATCAAACCGATGTACCAGAACACTAACGATACCGAAAGGTAAGTAGAGATCGCGAATACGTCCCAAAGGAGCGGTGAGTTAAAGTTCACCCACAACGAACCGAAATGGTTAGGAAGTGGTAATGTCCAGTAACCAACCCACAAACGACCCATGTGGATCAAAGGGAACAAACCTGCCATGAATACGGCGAAAATGGTCATCGCCTCAGCAGAACGGTTAATTGCCATACGCCATTTCTGACGGAACAACAATAACACGGCTGAGATCAACGTACCGGCGTGACCGATACCAACCCACCAAACGAAGTTGGTGATATCCCACGCCCAACCAACGGTTTTGTTCAATCCCCATACCCCGATTCCGGTTCCGAGAAGGTAGAATATACATCCTACTCCGTACAAACCGATTATCAAGGCAATTGCGAACAAAATGTACCACATGCGTGGTGCTTTGTCCTCAATCGGCTTACAAACATCCTCGGTAATTTCGTGGTATGTCTTATGCCCTAATATGAGCGGTTCACGAATTGCAGCTTCCTTATGCGACATTTCAGTTTATATTAAGCAATTAATGATTCTTTTTATTCCCTTTGTCAGCAGTTTCCTTGTGACCGTGACCTTCAGCCTCGTGAGCCAAACGATTCAACTCTGGGTTGTCTTCGTTACGAACTTTCACTTTGTACCAAATGTTCGGTTTCACACCTACTTCTTCCAATGCCTGGTAAGCACGTTTTTTATCATCTGCGCTCTTACGAACCATTGATTTCAAATCGTTCCAGTCACCAACAATGATTGCGTTTGTAGGACAAGCGTCTTGACAAGCTGTAACGATGTCGCCATCGATTACCGGACGAAGTTCTTTTTTAGCAACCAATTTACCTGCTTGGATACGTTGAACACACAATGAACATTTTTCCATTACACCACGTGTACGAACTGTTACATCAGGATTCAATACCATACGACCTAAATCGTCTTGAGCCGGGTTGATTTCAGTAAATTTCTTGTAAGAAGGGTAGTTGAACCAGTTGAATCGACGTACTTTATACGGACAGTTGTTCGCACAGTAACGCGTACCGATACAACGGTTATAGGCCATTTGGTTTAATCCTTCCAACGAGTGTGTTGTTGCAGCTACCGGACAAACTGTCTCACATGGAGCGTGGTTACAGTGGTGGCACAACATCGGCATGTGAACCACTTTCGGGTTTTCAGCCGGAATTTCAGCAGCGTCGAAGCTAAATGTATCTTCATTTTTACGTGTACCCGGAGCAGCTTCTTCGTTTGAAGCGTAGTAACGGTCGATACGCAACCAGTGCATCTCACGACCACGACGTACTTCGTCTTTACCAACTACAGGTACGTTGTTTTCAGATTGACAAGCGATCAAGCAGTTACCGCAACCGATACACTGACCCAAATCAATTGTCATCCCCCAACGGTGACCTACATGCTCAATCGGATGTGCATCCCACAAATCGAACTCCTTGATCGGAACTTCGCCTTCGTGTGTATGAATAACATGCGGTGCGTTGTATACGTGTGAATCTTCGTTTTTGAAGATATCCAATGTTGTTTCTTTTACGATCGAGTGACGTGCCATCACCGTGTGGTGAATTTGCGTAGCTGCGATTGGGAAGATACCCTCTGCTTTACTTAAAGATCCGGTAACATCCGTTGTGTAAGAATTGTTTGCCCAACCGATGAACGAGAAAACGTTTGCTCCGATCGGAATGCGTTTTCCTTTTTCATCCAATTCGAAACCTCCATACTGTAACGTACGGTAAGCAGCATTTCCAATTTCTTCATTTCCTGCTCCACGTCCGTAACCAAGCGCGATACCTACTGTACCTAAAGCTTGACCAGGAGAAGGATAAACAGGCAATGTTACCGCCTCGTTTCCTACTTTCACAGTAGCCATGTTCAAACCATTCTCTTGATCGAATGTTCTTACATAACCTTCTTTTTCCATTGTAGTAGGATTCATCGTGATGTAGTTATCCCACGTCACTTTAGAGATCGGATCCGGCAACTCTTGTAACCATGGGTTACTTGCCATATCACCATTCCTGATACCTGCCTTTTGGTAAAGAACCACTTCCAAACCTCCACCTTTCGGCAATTTAGAAGACAATCCACTAACAGCTCCTTCATTGAAGGTAAGTGTAACAGCAGGAACTGCCATTGACGTTGCACTGTTGTGAACAGCCATTCCCCAATAAGTATGGAAATCGGTGTATTTCGTTTGTGTAGGGAAACCGTAAAGCTCCCAGTTTTTAGAGATGTAATCAAATGCTA
>JBILJP010000466.1:0-3609 GCA_044377135.1 Fluviicola sp. | reverse complement strand
CTTCCACCGAAACCGGATCGTGTACAATCATGGTAAGGTCGGTCAATGAACCATCCGGAACCGGAACACGCATTCCACAACCGCCGATCAATCCGTCCAATTCAGGGAAAATGCGCGACAATGCCTTCGCAGCACCGGTTGTTGTAGGTACGATAGACATGGCCGCAGCACGTGCTCTGCGTAAATCTTTATGCGGACTATCGTGCAAACGCTGGTCGGTAGTATAACTATGAATGGTAGTGATATAAGCACTTTCAATTTCACAAATTTCACGCATCACCGCAATCAACGGAGCGGCGGAGTTTGTGGTACAAGAAGCATTGCTCACAATCACATCCGATGCACTCAAACGATCATCGTTTACACCCATCACAATATTGAGAATATCATCACCTTCAGACGGGGCACTTAAAATCACTTTTTTAGCACCGCCCAACAAATGTTGTTCGGCCTTTTCTTTGGTCAAAAACAATCCGGTAGATTCAACCACCAAATCAACCCCCAAATCTGCCCACGGAATATCTGCCGGAGATTTGAATTGGGTAAAACGAATGGATTGCTGATTATCGGTAGTGAGCACATCGCCCTCAATAGTAAAAGTTTGTTTTAATCGGCCATGGATACTATCGTACTTCAACAAATGCGAAAGGGTTCCAATGGGGGCCAAGTCGTTTACAACCACCACTTCTATGTCTGAACGTTCCAGGCACAAACGTGTGAAATAACGTCCGATTCTACCAAATCCGTTTACTCCTACTCTTAATTTTTCTGCCATGATTTTCCTTTTTTGTTGAATGGTGAAAATTAATCAAAAGAACGAGAATGGAATCGTTAACAAAACAAAAAGGTTCACTAATTAGAAAATGTTTTCAACCGTTATGGAATGGTTGTTATGAAGTACGAAATCGCAGGGAAACATCAATTGGAAGTAAACAAAAAACGGCCAACCTAAAGGCTGACCGTTTTATATAATTGGTTAATTGGTATCAGTGATACACCTGCACAAATCCTTGCTTGGTAAGCTCTTCGCCACCTTCCAGTTCTGCTTTTATGATATAAAAATAGGTTCCTTCATCAACTAAATCACCACCTTTGGTTCTTCCATCCCAACCACCAGCCGGATTATTGTACTCGTAAATGATATTTCCCCAACGGTTCAAGATGGTACATTCAAATGTTTTCACTCCTTCATATTGAACAAAAAACATATTGTTGCCATTAAGAGAACTCAACACCATAATATTGGGAGCTAAAATATCGCACACTTTATTTCCAATAGTTGCGGTATCGGTATGCGTATAACATTCATTGGAAGAAGTAACGATATAATCGCCCGGACTCAGCACCGTTATGGAAGGTCCTGTTTCACCAGTATTCCAGGAATAATTCAAAATATTCGGATTCGCCTGTGTGTTGATCTCATAAGAGACTCCTACACACAACACTGTGTCCAACACCTGTGTGTAAACTCCACCCGGATAGAAAATCTCAGCACTAACTACTGTACCACAGGCATTATCTGTAAATGAGACCGTATACGTTCCGGGCACAGAAACTGAAATTGACGGATTCAGTGCAGTAGTTGAACTAAAATGAACAGCAGTATCTGCAGCTGACCAAACACCTCCGGCAAAGGCAGTTGTTCCTTGTACATTGAAGTTTTGGAAACAAGCCAATGTATCAGGGAAAATAACCGGTGGCGGTATGGTAAATATCTGCACTGTTGTATCGTACGAACAACCAAAGTCATCCGTTACATTATAAACGTAATCATGCGTTCCTGGTATTGTAGATAGTACAACTACCGCTGTATCACTTTGACCTGAAACAATGGTTTGATCAGTAGACCAAAAATCGGTAACGATTACATTTTGATACGATTCCGGTGCAGGATACAATGCGGCATCGAAAGTCATACCCCATTGAAAAATATACCCATCATCTACCCCTTGGTTATCTTGAACAGTAATTGTCCAGGGACCATCAATAGGACACCCGATAAAATCGGAGAATGAACCATCTGGTGCATAGACAAAGCTTGGATCCATCGACGGGAAACCATAATCATTATTAATAACATTCGTATTGGCTATTGCATTGGCACAAATAGAGGTTGTTGTAGCATTTACTTCAGAAAAACAATACGTCCAGGTAGGTGTTCCGGGAGCACCGCCGTCTAAGTTGTTATCGTTTCCTAAAAAGGTACTAATACTATTACCACAACCTCCGGGTATTAATCCGCCGGCCTGATCAAAGGCATTCATGAGCGATACAGTGGTACCGTTCGGACAAGTCAACGCTATCTCAATATCCCCGATATAAGAGTGCTCCATGTCTAAACAAATAGAAGAAATTTGTGTTGGATCGGTAATCGTTACACCATTGAATCCGGCAAAACCGATAGTGGTCTCATATTGAATTCCTGTACCATCGGGCAAAGGCGTCAAACCGGCAAACACACCTCCTACTCCAAATGAAGCATCCGGAACTTGTACACCAACGGTATCTGTTGCTGTTACTCCACCAATCAATTGAGTAGTCTGTCCAATACAAACAGTATCATCAATAGGTCCTGTTCCCGCAAAAATCGGTAATTGCGACACCCTGATTTTACAAGAAATTCGCGCCGGTTGAGGGAATGGATCAAAAATCCGTAAATCGACAAAATAACCTTGACGCGCCGGAGGAACAAACCACAACGAATCATCTTCATTCGTAAATACACCTACACCACCAATGGTCCATGTATAAGAACAGTTATTCGTGTTTTGAGAATATCCTGTGCCTGTATTTTCAAACGAGTATGGGAACAATGGCTTAGCTACCAATAAAATAGAATCGCCCAGACACACATCAACATATCCTGTATCCGCCGGATTTAAGACATTTGGTCCCGCTCCGCCAATATAAGCCTCCAAATGTGGGTAAAATGGTTGTGGAAGATCGCCGCAGGCAACATTGGCAACCCATCCGGTACCTTCATTCGCTCCATCCGAAACAAAACGAACCGTTAAACATCCCGTAGGATTATTCACAAACGAAGCTTGCACATTGAAACCATTGATGTTGGTTCCTGAATTATAAGCACCAATCAACGGAGCAGTAATGTCCGGACCATCGTAAATATAAAGCGTGTCGGTTGGATCGATGTTAAATTCAAACCCGATATTGGTGGCAAAAGTGATGGATACTTTTGATCCCATCGCCAGGTTCGGACAGAAGGTAATCGTTTCGTCCATATTCGGAAGGTAATTTCCTCCCATATCCACAAAATTGGTGGTAGAAGCAACAGCTAATGAATCGCAATTCAATGGATTTGCCACTCCGAAATCATTGTCATAAATAGACATCTGAGCTTGTGATTGCAAACCGAAGAATCCGGCAAAAGCAACAAGCGTAAGTAGTTTCTTTTTCATAGTGCCCGCTTATAATTTTTGTTGAGAAAGCGCATATGCCAAACGCAAGCGATAGAGCGATTCTGCTTTTAAAATGGTTGTAGTGCCTGAAATCTGAAAATACTGTGTTTCTTCCTCTTTCAATTGAATCCCGTAATCGACATAAGAAGCCGATTTATTGGGTGATTGTTTCACTTCACCTACAATTGCATAC
>JBILJP010000465.1:0-3611 GCA_044377135.1 Fluviicola sp. | reverse complement strand
TTGGTGATTCCTAATCCGGTAAAACGTTGCGCATCTTCCTGAGTAATCGTCCAGATGGCATCAGCGCTGTTGAGCAGCATAATTTCTTCCCGCTTCAGTGAACGCGCCAATGAACGGAGGTACCATTTTTTGAGTCCCGAAGTTGCGTGAGCTTGTTGTTCCCACAATTCGTGTTCAACATTGTGTGTGCGAACAATTATTTTTCCGTTGAAAACCGACCGGATAGCCTTGATATACGGAGCTAGGAAAAGACTTTCCAACACAATTGCATCGAACGTTTGTGATTGAATAGTGTTCAATAATTCGTTTTCAACCAGTTGATTATGAAACCGTTTCAGATTGTAGTTTCTACCGCTTATTAAAGCGATCAAAGCTGAAATAGGTCGAATGGAAGTATCGATGAATGTTTTTTCGGGTGGAAGGTCTAATGCGATTTCGTTTGGATAAGCTTGCGGAACAAACGGATGCTTGGGTGTTTGAACAAACGCGTGCTTTACGGTTGCAACTTGCATCAAACCGCTCAGTAATTTAGCCATGGCGATACAACCGCCGTCTACCTGCGGATATATCGGTTTGTTACTGATGTGCAGAATCGTCATCGTCTTTTGCCAAATGAAAAAATCAAACGCCAGAGTTTTGGATCGGAAATCTTGAGATCGTTGGCAGCACTGATCATGAGTAAACAGGCAATTGGCGTGAGCACCAGGGTCGGCATCCACATTCCAATAAACGGAATGACGACGCCTTCTTTTGCAAGGCCTTCACCAACGGTAAACAACACAAAATAGACCATAAACAAAAGTGCCGCAATCACTACCGGAGCGCCGAAACCACCTTTGCGCACAATGGCACCTAGTGGAGCGCCAACGAAGAACAACACAATGATGGTGGTCGTTAACGCGAATTTTTTATGAAATTCAATTGAAAACTTGTCGCTATTCTCCTGAACACTTGTCATAAACTGTTTCTGACCGTCGAGGTTCTGGTTTTTTCTCCGCAAACCGGCAAGAGCCCGGTTCAGCGCTTCAATTTTCATTTTCGGATTGACGGTGTCCCAAGAAATAGGGGCAGTAGGAATGTCTTTTAAGAAAACCGGATTGTTTGCCGGGATTTTAAGCGTATCCACAAACGTCATCGATTGAAAATAGGGGTGTTCGTTTTTGAGCGTTTGGGTAAAGTTTTTCAGGGTTGCATTAGCCATGCGTTGCAAGGAATCTTTGGCATCGTTGATTTGAAATACATTCAACATTTCATATTCATCCTTGAACATATCCGGATTGTTGCGTTGCAATTGAAAACCGGTTAAATCCATTTTATAGGTCGCAACGGCAAACGTGGTACGTCGACTCGGTCTGAAAGCACCCGGAGGATGATGCGCTAATCCGTTGGGTTGAAATATAGGTGGTTGCGCGCTTAATTCTTCGGCAATTTTACCGTCAATCAATCGAAACAGCAAGTAATCGCCGTTGACGCTTTTAAAAATGGTTCCTGAATCGGCTTTAATGGTTTTAACAATTGACGGATCGGTATAATCGTGAATAGTGATTCCGGTAAACGTGTTATCAGAACCATTTTCAACTTTGATGGCATAACCTTCCAATTCTTTGGAGTAGGAGCCAGGCGTAATCAGCGCAGCAACCTTTGTTTCCTGAATATCAAAGATAAGTGAATGCCATTTGAGATTGGCTACCGGAATGACGTAATTGGCGAAATAAAACGTTCCCAAGGCAATGAAAAATACCACAACCGTTAGCGGACGCATGATGCGAAACAAGGATAATCCGGAAGATTTTAGTGCTGTAAGTTCGTTGTTTTCGGCCAGGTTACCGAAGGTCATAATGGAACTCAACAAAATAGCAAGCGGAAGTGCAAGGGGAATAAGTCCGGCGGAAACGTAAAAAAGCAATTCGGTAATGACGCCTGCTCCAAGTCCTTTCCCCATCAAATCATCGATGTATTTCCATGTAAACTGCATGATGAGCATGAACATAGAAATTAAGAAGGTAACCACGAACGGACCTACAAATGATCGAATACTAAAAACAGTCAGTCTTTTCACCAAGAACAAAATGATGACAAAGGTAGCTTAAAATAGATATGGTTAAGCACCAATTACTCTTCGTAAGTCGGTGATTTGTGATTCCCACAAACGAACGACCTGATCTTTTTCATTGGATTCGGCAAAATCTATAATAGACAAAATAACAGCTTTGGTCATTGGGTCGATGGTATAACGCATTTCGAAAAAAGTATCTAATTCATCTTCCTCATCTGAAAGCCATTGCCATCTAATTCCTTCACCCGATTTTTTAGTGAGTAGTTTGGCTTGTTCTTCACTTCCATCCCAGTGAAACGTATAAATTTCGTCTTTCACAATGACATCGTCGGCAAACCATTCGCTTAAACCATCAGGGGTGATTAACAGTTTATCGAGCACTTTAGGTGACGTTTTTAGTACATATTCCAGCTCGAATTGTTCCTTTTTTGTCATAGTAGTTTAATAATGTTAACTTCGCACAATTATTCAAAACACGCAATATACACAATTCTTTTCATGGCGTTAGTACATTCTTTTGAAAAAAATGGAAACATGCTCTTTAAGTATAGAGGGCAGATTCCTGTTATACTTTTCCTTTTAGCAATTCCAACACTTTATTTCACCGACCCGATGTGCATTCTCAAGAATGACATGTTATATTACTCATTAACAGGAGTTGCGGTGGCGATGTCATTACTTGGGCAAATCATTCGCGCCATTGCGATCGGTACAAGTAATAAAAATACATCGGGCAGAAACACCAAAGAACAGGTGGCCGAGGCGTTGAATACAAAGGGAATTTATTCCACTGTTCGTCACCCGTTGTATTTGGGTAATTACTTTATGTGGGTCGGAATTGTGTTTTTCACCTTCAATTGGTGGTTTTTCATCACTGTAAGCTTGTTGTTCTGGATTTACTACGAGCGAATCATGTTTGCGGAAGAACGTTTCTTAGAACGCAAATTCGGTGATTCATACGTGAAGTGGTCAATGGGGATTCCTGCTTTTTGGCCAAGTATGAAAAATTACGAAAAAGGAGAGATTTCCTTTTCGATGAAAACAATTATGCGTCGTGAATATGCCGGTATTACTGCAACGATGCTTGGTTTCATCTTTGTGGCTTACTTGCGTGAATGGTTTTTCACTGAAAAATTGCCAACATCATTAAACTACGTTTATTGGACAGTTGGTGCATTATTGATCAGCTTGATTTTCAGAACACTGAAACACAATACCAAGATTTTGTTTGAAGAAGACCGTTCGTAGGTTTGCAAGAATAAAAAAGAGTGCTATATTTGCACCCGTCTTACAGAAAAGCCTAATGTTTACTAGGTATATCGAAAAGACAGAAAATAAATGGCGAGGTAGCTCAGTTGGTTAGAGCGCAGGATTCATATCAGCCTCAGGCTGACGAGAGTTCAAACTCTGATTAGTTGATTGAAATAAAAAATAAATGGCGAGGTAGCTCAGTTGGTTAGAGCGCAGGATTCATATCAGCCTCAGGCTGACGAGAGTTCAAACTCTGATTAGTTGATTGAAATAAAAAATAAATGGCGAGGTAGCTCAGTTGGTT
>JBILJP010000464.1:0-3622 GCA_044377135.1 Fluviicola sp. | reverse complement strand
ATTTCGTGATTGGTTATGAAGTCATTCCGTTCAAAGATTGGCGCATTAAAACAGAAGCGTATTATCAAATCCTGAACAACATTCCGATCACTTCCGATTCGTCGAGTTTTTCGATGTTGAATGCCGGTTCTTCGTTTGTACCCGTAGAACAAGGATTGCTTGTCAACAAAGGAACCGGACGCAATTACGGGGTAGAATTGACCATCGAAAAGTACTTCAGCAAAGGTTATTACGGACTCATTACCGGAACACTTTACGAAGCAAAATATACAGGAAGCGACGGTGTGGAACGCAACACAGCTTTCAACGGAAAATTCGTTTACAATGTGTTGTTTGGAAAAGAAGTGAAAGTAGGAAAAGCCAAGCGCAATGCCTTGACTATGGATGTAAAAATGACACAAGCCGGTGGTCGTCACTACACACCTGTTGACTTAGTTGCATCACAAATGGCGAAACAACAAGTATTGAGAGGCGATGATTATGCATTTTCGCAACGTTATGCTAATTTCTTTCGCCTGGATGTGAAAATCGGATTTACCTTGAACAGTTCCAAACGCAACATATCGCAATCGTGGTTTTTCGACATCCAAAACGTGACCAATAACAAGAACATTTTTGCCGAGCGCTACAACCCGATTACTAACGGAATTAACACCGCGTATCAGATTGGTTTCTTCCCGAATTTCGCTTATAAAATTCAATTCTAATCCGTCGGAAACATGAAAAAGATCTTGGTTATCAACGCTCATCCGAATGCGGAAAGTTTTAATCACGCATTGGTAGAAGCATATGTTTCAGGAGCGGAAAAGGTCGGAGCGGAAGTCAAAACACTCACCATAGCCGAACTGCAATTTAATCCTTCACTGCAATTTGGTTACCAAAAGCGCATGGAATTGGAACCCGATTTGATCCACGCACAAGAGTTGATTTTGTGGGCTGAACATTTAGTGTGGATTCACCCGGTTTGGTGGGGCGGTTTGCCTGCCGTTGCGAAAGGATTCATCGACCGTGTTTTCTTGCCTGGCTTTGCCTTTAAGTACCGCGAAAATTCGGTGTGGTGGGATAAATTATTGGCCGGAAGAACAGCCCGGATTATCACAACCTTGGATCAACCTTCTTTTTATTACCGTTTAGCATTTGGAAGACCGAGCGTAAATCAGCTGAAGAAATCGACCTTGCAGTTTTGCGGTATCAAACCGGTAAAAGTTACATATGTAGGGCCAGTTCGGTTGTCGAAAGAGGAATTCCGCCAAAATATGATTCAAAAAATAACGACACTCGGAGAACAGGAAGGGCAATAACCTTCTTGTTTTCCTTATTTTTAGCAACATGCTGCAGAACAATTGGCGCTTTTTATGGATGGTTTTTGTAGGTGTCGGAATATCGATGCTGCTCAAATTCATTATTACCTTTCCCGTCAACGACCTTTCCCACCAATTGTTCGGCATCCTTGAATCGATTATCATTACCGTACTCATTTGGGAAGGTACGTTGCGCTACGATCATTACCTCGACAAAAAACTTCCGTGGGATAAATTTCTGATGAAACGCATTTTGTTTCAGCTCGTGCCTACCACCATCTATGTTTCGGTTGTGATTCTTTCCATTATCATGGCTTTTGATTCGTATGTATGCCCCATCCCGTTCAACGATCAAAAAAAGATGCTCATCATCGTCTTCATATTGGCATTTATGTTTTCCATCGCCATCCTTTCATTGGAAATTTCGTTTCAGTTTTTCAAAAAATGGAAACAATCGTTGCTGGAAGTAGAACAATACAAATCTGAATCGGCCATGGCACGGCTTGAAAACCTGAAGAACCAAATCAATCCGCACTTTTTGTTCAACAATATGAGCGTGCTGTCGTCGCTGGTTTACAAAGATCAGGACAAAGCGGTCGATTTCATCAATCAACTATCGAAAGTGTACCGCTATTTGCTCGACAGTGGTTCCTGTGAATTGACAACTTTGGAAGATGAAATGCAATTCCTGCAATCGTACACGTATTTGCTCAACATTCGGTATTCGCCCAATATCCATTTTGATATTTCGGTGTCGGACGAAGCATTAAAAACGTCTATTCCCCCGATGTCGGTGCAATTGCTCATTGAAAATGCGATCAAACACAACGAAATATCATCAGCCTCGCCACTCTCGATCAGTATTCGGTCTGAAGAAAATTGGCTGATCGTTGAAAACAACCTGCAACTGCGTTCAACGGTTGAAAACGGTTCGGGAACAGGCTTAAAAAACATCTGTTCACGCTACAGCTATTTTACCGATCTTGAACCGGAGGTAAACGCCACCGAAACGCATTTTTACGTCAAAATTCCGTTATTAAAAACGTCATGAACGTAATCATCATTGAAGACGAGCAGCTTTCTGCCGATCATTTGGAAACGTTGCTAAAGCGCATCGATTCTACCATTCAGGTTACGCATCGGTTTGAGTCGGTAAAACAAAGCGTGGAAGCATTTCAGGCGGGCGTAAAAGCCGATTTACTTTTTGCCGATATTCACCTCGCCGATGGCAGTAGTTTTGATATCTTCCACAAAATTACGGTTGAAATTCCGGTAATTTTCACCACAGCCTTTGATCAATACGCTATCAAGGCATTTCGCACCAATAGCATTGATTACCTCTTAAAACCCATTGATAGCAGCGAACTGAAACGATCGATTGAGAAATTCAACCACTTGAACCGCCAGCAACACTCGCAGTTGATTGAACAATTGCTTCGTAATTCTTTCCAACCGACCAAGAGTTACAAAAATCGTTTCATGGTGAAACTCGGTGAGAACATTGTTTCCGTCAAAACCGAAGACATCGATCATTTCATCTCCGAAGACGGTGTTGCCTTGCTTGTTAACCGATTAGGAAAACGCTATCCGGTAGATTATACCCTTGACCAATTAGACCAACTCCTCGATCCGGACACGTTTTTCCGCATCAACCGCAAAGTGATTCTGCACATCGACGCGATTCAGAAAATAAGTAGTTTTTTTAATAGTCGCCTGAAAGTAACTTCTGCTTTTATCTCTAATGACGACGCGGTGGTGAGCCGGGAACGGGTGGGTGATTTTAAGCAGTGGTTGAATCAGTGACGATTACTTTTTAGCAATTCTCGTAAAGACGAAATATAGAACGAGTCTATAGCAGTAAACGTAAGCCCCTTCAAGGTGAAATATGGTAATAAATCATATCGTACATCTATGACCACCATAAATCGTAATATCTTACCCCTATGGGGTAAAAACGAAATGTAAAATCTTGTTGCTATCACATTACGTCCCGACGGGACTCCATGGCTCACTCTGATTTTCTGTATCGCCAATCCCATAAGGACGAAATATAGAAAAAACAATCGCTCCGTAAACGTATATCAATAGGCGGGAAAATTGAAATAAACACTTCCTTATCTTAATCTCCTCAACGGAAGATCTGGACAAAACAAATGGTAATATCTTACCCCTACGGGGTAAAAACGAAATGTAAAATCTTGTTGCTATCACATTACGTCCCAACGGGACTCCATGGCTCACTCTGATTTTCTGTATCGCCAATCCCATAGGGACGAAATATAGAAAAAAACAATCGCTCCGTAAACGTATATCAATAGGCG
>JBILJP010000463.1:0-3624 GCA_044377135.1 Fluviicola sp. | reverse complement strand
TTCCGACGAATGATTTCGAGTATTCAATAGTACCGCGCCAATCGTTTTGGGTTACACCTTCTTACCGTTTTAGCAATAAAGCCAATTTTCTAAAAGTGATGGGCGTATTCCGTTATGAATGGTATAGTTTGGATTATTACAAACATTATTTCCCAAACAATAAAGTGTACCAAAGTAACATCGATTACGGTATTGCCATCTCGGCCAATTTCGAGAAATTTTCGTGTCAGTTTGAAGCTGTCGGAAGAGCCGCGCAGTCTTTTATTCAGGCAGGAACAGATGTTGATGGCGTTACGCCACTTTACAAAAAAGAATCTGCTACAGATCTACAATACTTAGGCACGTTTAATTATTCATTGACAGATCAGGTGGTGCTTTCGTATACATTGGGGAATCGTTTTGATCCTATTCTGAATCCGAACAACACCTTGGTTTCAACGCTGACATTGAATTTCGGCGTTGGTGGACCTACAAAAGAAAGCTTGGATTTGTCGAAGTAACAGAATTAAATTAAAGAATCAGGAGTCCGTTTTGGTGCAAGATGCTCATTTGTTTCGAATACCAAAACGGTTCCAGATCTTCTTGCACCATTGATTCGTAACTTGTTTTGAGTTCCTGATAGGTCAATGATTTTTCGTTGGCAGGTGTCAGCTTGGGCATGATTTCCAAGAGCCAATCTGCGGTAAGTTTATTCACTTGTAGGCTGATTGTTTCGCGACGAGTGTGAATGGTCAATTCAGCCATTTCCCAGGAATGTCCTTTTTTGTTTTTGGTGAAATAGGTAATGCCCGGAACAGTTCCCAACCACACAATTTTTGCGCTCGGTTTGGTGAATGCTAATTCATCTTCGAGTAAGGCGTTTTCAATAAAGTTGGGAGCAATAGTTGTTCGCGGAATTTTAAAATCAAACCACTGATGCAAGGGCAATTCAAACCCCAAACCATGCATAAAATTGTAAAGCGATTTTTTTAATCCGTAGCCGAATTTGTTGTGGTCAATACCTGTTTTGTCGGTGTAAAACACATCGTTGTTGGCAAATGTACCAAGGGTTTCTGTATCTTTCAAAACGCCATAATCGCCTGGTTTTAAACCAATCGGACTGTGAGCGGTTAATGCAAACTGGTGCCAGAAGCCTGATTGTAATACACCGGCTTCAAACAGTTGACGCACCATTTCCAACGAATCTACGGTTTCCTGAACAGTTTGCGTCGGATATCCGTACATCAGGTAAGCGTGCACCATGATTCCAGCCTCCGTGAAATTGCGGGTTACCTGTGCTACTTGCGAAACGGTAACTCCTTTGTCGATCAATTTCAGTAAACGATCAGATGCCACTTCCAAACCACCGGAAACAGCAATACAGCCCGAGTGTTTCAGTAATTGACACAAATCGGCGGTAAAACTCTTTTCAAACCGAATATTGGTCCACCAGGTCACGGTAAGTTGGCGTCGAATAATTTCAAGTGCCAGCGAGCGCATCAATGCCGGTGGAGCAGCTTCATCCACAAAGTGAAAGCCATTTTGACCGGTTTGCGCAATGAGGGTTTCCATGCGATCGCACAACAACTTCGCGGCTATTGGTTCGTAAATTTTGATGTAATCAAGTGAGATATCGCAAAACGTACATTTCCCCCAATAACAGCCGTGTGCCATGGTAAGTTTGTTCCAGCGACCATCACTCCACATGCGGTGCATTGGGTTTACCACTTCAATGACCGAAATGTATTGATCGAGCAGCAAATCGCTGTAATCGGGAGTGCCAACCTCGCTTTGTTTGTAGTCAGGCTGTTTAGAGCCGTTGCTGTAACTGACCTCGTTTTCGTGCAGGACGAACGTGCGTTTGAGATCTAAAATTGTTCGATCTCCTGAAATGTATTGTAAGATATTTTCAACGGGCGTTTCGCCATCATCGAGCGGAATAAAATCAATGAATTCAAAGACGCGTTTCTCTGTTAATGAGCGCAATTCCGTATTCGGGAAACCACCACCCATCACCGTTTTTACGGCAGGGTAATGTTGTTTAATGAATTGTGTAGACCGGAACGCAGCGTATAAATTGCCCGGAAACGGCACCGAAAACGCAACAATGGTGGGTTGGTGTTGCTGTATTTTTTCTTCCAGCAAACGCAAGGTAATGTGATCGATGTAGGTCAATTCTTGTTGCAAGGCTTCGTACAATTCGTCAAACGTACTTGCTGCCCGACCCAAACGTTCGGCATACCGGCTAAACCCAAAATGCGGATCAACGGTTTCAACAATTACATCGGCCAAATCTTCCAGGTAAAGTGTAGCTAAATGCTTGGCTTTATCTTGCGTTCCCATCACCCCAAAAGCCCAATCAAGTTCTTCCAATTGATCAAAACGCTTGGCTTGCGGCAGAAAATCATCCTGACAAATTACATGGGCCAGTGTAGGATTTTTGCCTTGAAGGAATCGAATCACCGCATCAATCGTTTGGATGTAATCGGCTTTCAGGGTAATGATCCGTTGAGCGTTGTCGGATAATTCAACCTCCAATGTTTCAATTTCGGCGAATAATTGTGTTAATCCGGTTTTTGAAAACAGGGCCAAAATCACCTCTATCCCCAAATCTACCTGCGTTGACGGAATGTTTTTGGTGTTCAGAAATCCTTTCAGGTAAGCCGTGGCCGGATAGGGCGTATTGAGCTGTGTAAAAGGAGGAGTAATGAATAAAATCCGGTGTTCCAATGCCTGTAAATGAAAATGACGATGTAAAAGTAGGCGCATGATGCGTCCCGCGCTTACTTTTTACAAAGATATAGGAATATAACCGTACCTTTGCGCCTTTCTAACGGATAAAAGCGGACCTTTTGTTTTGTTAGCACGTATTTTTAGAAGAGTTATGAAGCGTATTGTAGATTATCGCAAATTATTTAATGCCGACCAGGACACCGATTTGGCACAGTTGAAATTGATGTACCGAAAATTGGTAAAAGAATGGCATCCGGATAAATTTCAAGACGGTGATGCGCTGAAAGAAGAAGCCGAAATCAAAAGTAAAGTGATCATTGATGCGTACCATTTTTTGGTGAGTATTGCTCCGGAAACACGCGAAGCACACATGGAAGAATACACGCAAATTGTTTCTTCTAATATGATTACCGATTTTCATTACAAAGGGCAACTATTGAAAGTGACTTTCCACAACGGTAGTGTTTACGAATATTTCGGGGTGAAACCGAATGTGTATACCAAGTTCAAGAATACGCCTACGCCTGAGCGTTTTGCGCGTAGACACGTATTTCATTCTCACTTGTTTAGAAACGTAACCAAGGCGGTAGAAGAAACCGTTTGATTTTCTAATTTCGGTGCATGATTGCTCACCGGTTAAAAGCTTCATTCGACCAATACTTTGACGCTCCTTTGCGCGCGTGGGAACAATTTGCCGAATTGTGCGAACCCGTTTTTTTCAAAAAGAACGAAATTATCAAGCGAGGTGGCGATCCGGAATTGTACGGCTATTTTATCCTTTCCGGCAGTGGGGGAGTGTTTGCATGGAAAGAGAATAATTACGTTTGTCTCGATCTGATGTACGAAGAATCGTTTTTCGGCGATTACATGTCGTTGATCACGCATCAATCCACGGTATTGGAAACAATTGCG
>JBILJP010000110.1:0-12876 GCA_044377135.1 Fluviicola sp. | reverse complement strand
CTTTGTTGTACCGGTTTTAAAATAACAGTTATGCAACGTTTACTGATCATTCCGATTTTATTCATCCTGAGTACGACAGCCTCTTGGGCCAATGAGACCTTTAAACGAGTACCCAATTTTTGGGTTGTTTCGTCAGAAAAAGATCCGACACTTAAAAACGGTAAAGCTGTCTTCGAGTTTGAAATTCTCAACGAAGAACTCAAACAATATGCGGAACAGCTTTCTCCCGTTCAAGCGTCATGCAACAGCAACGTGTTTAATTTTGCGATGCCTAAAAACGGAATCTATGCCAAAGAAGTGTTTGAGGGTAAGTATATCTTCCAATTTTATACTGACGGATATTACGAAATCTATTCTGATACCGTTGCGATTAAACAAGGCTACCGAACCAAAATAAAACTACGCTTTGACTATGCCGAACAAGAAATAATGGTGGACAAGCCTGTCATTTACCTTTATCCAACCATTAACACAGAAATTACAGCAACCGTAAAACCCAAAGGAGCATTCACATTCACCTACCCTGCTTATGAAAACGGTTGGAAAGGAACGGCACATCCTGACGGTAGCATCACTATTGGAGAGAAGAACTATCCATATTTGTTTTGGGAAGCATCTCAGAAATTTACGGCTGCCGATTTGAATCTGACAAGCGGTTTTATGGTAAAAGGTGATTCTGTTACCGCATTTCTGGAAAAAAACCTCACTCAAATGGGATTGAATAGTCGCGAAATGACCGATTTCATTACCTATTGGGGACCAAAAATGGCCGGAAACAACCAGCAATTCGTACAATTTATCTTCAATGAAGACTGTAATCAATTTGCGGAATTGAGCATTTCTCCGGCGCCAGCCCAACTCTTTCGCGTTTATATGATCTGGACAGCTGTTCCCGAAGGAACGGCCATGCATCCGCAACCGCAAATACTAAAAACAGTGAATCGCGACCAGTTTTACGCTATCGAATGGGGCGGAACAGAAGTAACTTATAACGAAATACTTGTCAATCATGAATAAACACATCAATCTCTTAATTGCTTTCACGGTGTCTGCTTTGTTTACCCTTGCAGCTACCATGATTGCTCCTGAAACATCCCTTTACAAAACACGCCATTGGTACGCTCCGCAAGAGTTTCAAATCATTACTTCTTCGCCCGATGCATCTTTGGATCAAAACCATGCGCGTTTTGAGTTGAAATTTGCCGATTTACAGCTAAATAGTCACGAAGCTTTACCTATGATTGAACTTTCATGCAATGGTGTTATCGAACGCTTTCAATTGGATAGTTCTTTGACACACACCATCGAGGTTTCTCCCGGAAAGTACAAATTTATGCTCATCCGAACAGGTGAATACAATGAAATCATTACTGACTCAATTGACATTTTACCGACGCATCTTACCAAAGCAGAGATCCGGTTTTCTCAAAAACGGCAGACAATAATTGACCCCATAAATGGAGGTGGAGAGATCATTTCTTACAAGCCTGTGATCTATTTTTATTCGCCAAAAGATCTTGCAGTGAATGTTGAACTGACACCGACAGGAACGTTCACGTACACCTACCCTGCTTATGAAAACGGTTGGAAAGGAACAGTTGATGCCAACGGTGGTATCACCATCAACAATAAACACTATCCGTATTTGTTTTGGGAAGGCACAAATAATGGTATAAATGCGTTGGTCGATTACAATCAGGGATTTGTGGTTTCAACCGAAAACGTTACTGCCTTTTTGGAAGAAAAGCTGACTGAAATGGGTTTAAACGATCAGGAAAGAACGGACTTCATCACTTTCTGGGCGCCGCGAATGGTGGGTTCTGAGAAAAACCACGTGCAATTCATCTTCAACGAAGCGTATGACGATATTGCAACATTGAACATTACACCAAAACCTGATCATACTTTCCGATTGTACATGCTTTGGACACCACTTCCGGAATCTGCCAACATAAACCCAACTCCACAAAAACTTTCTACCGTAAAACGAGACGGCTTTTCTGTTGTGGAATGGGGCGGTTCTGAATTGAAGTATCACGAAACCGTTGCCAATCATGAATAAACGCACTTATTTATTAAGTATAATCGGGCTTTTTATAAGCCTGTTTACGTTGGCTAGCAACGCCTTAGCGACACCAATTCCTGAACAACGTCTCATCGTTCGTCCTTTTCAGGTTCTGGGTTCCTCAATCGATTCAACACTCGACCAGAATCATGCACAGTTTGAGCTCAATTTCAGCGATTATATATTGAACCGGAATAACCCCTTCCCTGAGATTGAACTTTCATGTAACGGCGTTATTCACCGGTTTCAACTAGACAGTACACTCAAACACGTACTCGATGTTTCCCCGGGAAAATACAAGTTCATGATGACCATGAGCGGTGGTTTTCAGGAAATCATTACCGATTCTGTTTACATTGCGCCTTCGCATAAAACACAAGTTGGGATTTATTTCATGAGAACTCCTCGACCAATACACAACCTAACTCCAATTAATCCAAAACATCCCCGCCATGGCCGTTCCGGTGTAGAAGAGGCGCTGAAACCAGTAATCTATTTGTATTCGCCCACCGATTTAGCAGTTGATATGCAATTAACGCCAAAAGGAACTTTGAGCTACACCTACCCCGTTTATGAAAACGGTTGGAAAGGAACAGTAAAAGCCAAAGGTGGAATGACCATCAACAAGCAACATTATCCTTATTTATTCTGGGAAGGTGAAATCAAAGCAATTGATGCATTAGTTGATTATTCTCTAGGTTTTGTGGTTGCAAAAAATGATATTACGACTTTTCTGGAAGAAAAATTGACTGAAATGGGTTTTAACGATCAGGAAAGAACGGACTTCATTACTTTCTGGGCTCCGCGAATGGTTGGTACTGAAAAAAATCACGTGCAATTCATCTTCAACGAAGCATACGACAATATTGCAACATTGAATATTACACCAAAACCTGATCTTGTTTTCAGACTTTACATGCTTTGGACACCACTTCCGGAATCTGCCAGCATAAACCCAACTCCACAAAAACTTTCTACCGTAAAACGAGACGGCTTTTCTGTTGTGGAATGGGGCGGTTCTGAATTGACGTTCACATCCGATATTTCATTCACTCATTAATTCAAATCCCATGAAATCTTTGATTTTAATTGCCTCCCTGGTGTTTTCAACCACCTGTTTGTTTGCCGGTTCAGATGAAGTCTTGCCTTATCAGGGTTATTACCAAGTAACCAAAGTGGTAAAATCGAAATATGTGAAGCCGCAACAGGCAAAAATAAAATTCAAAGCAGAGAATATTTATGGACGTATGTTGCCGAATCAAAAACTCGTCTATTCAATCGACGGAAAAACAGATACGACCCATCTGGATAAAAACAGCAGTTTTTTCCTCACAACCACCAAAGGCAAACACATTTTTCAGTTTTATTACTCGGAAGAGTATACTGAAATCTATACCGATTCCATTGATTTCAAAGGCGGTTACCAAACCAATATCAGCTTGAAATTTATGTATGCCTCACAACCAAGTGTACTTGAAAAACCGGTCATTTATTTCTATCCTGAAGTTTCACAAACGGTTGATGTGATCCTAAAACCAGTGGGCGAGTTACAATTCACCTATCCGGCGTATGAAAACGGATGGAAAATTACCGCGACACCCGACGGAAAATTGATTCATAACGGAAAAAGTTATCCGTATTTATTTTGGGACGCAGCTATGCATCGTGATCGGAGTTCGGTTGATCTGTCTCAAGGTTTTATAGTCGAACAACAAAACACCATTGCTTTTTTAGAAGACCAATTAACTACTTTCGGTTTTAATGCGCAAGAACGCACCGATTTTATTACCTATTGGGGACCTCGCTTGGCATCGGAAAAACGTGCTTTTATTCAATTTGTTTGGGGCGATGCTACCGATCAATTCGGAGAACTGAATATCTCACCGCAACCCGATCATGTGAATCGTGTTTACATGCAATGGAAATCGTTAAAAGACGGTGAAACACTTTCCCAGCCTACTCCGCAAGTTATTCCAATCCTGGATCGTTCGGGGTTTGATGTATTGGAATGGGGAGGCGTAGAATTAACTGATTTTGAATTATAAATGCCTGAATTATCAATTATAAAGTGGTTTCCTTCATAATTGATAATTCTTAAATTGATAATTAAAGGTATGAAAACAATTGTAAGTATTTCCCTTCTCATCTGGAGCGTTAGCAGTTTCGCCGGTGAACACATCGAAAAGATGATCAGTTATTATGTCTCTTACGAGGCGGATTCTACCCTTTCCTCAACTGCTACAAAAGTGAAGATTAGTTGTCAATTTTCGGAAGGAGATCTTGAAGGGAAACATGAATTGCGTTATGGATGGAATGGCTCCGATTTAACAGCGCAACTGTCCGCTACCAACGAAGTCGATTTGTACCCAGTGGCGGGGAGTTACCGTTTTCAGTTTTATTATTCTGAAGAGTACAATGAAATAGAAACCGATTCAATTGAAGTAAAACCAGGCGTTGTTACCCACATTCACCTTTATTTTCAGCATTTATACATTCATCATGCGGTAAAAAAACCAGTGATCTATTTGTATCCGGAAACGACAACAGCAGTCTCGGTTGACTTGAAAACAGTTGGAGCATTAACGTTTACCTACCCCCTATTAAACAACGGCTGGAATGTCGTTGCACAGCCTGACGGAACATTAACCTGTAACGGCAAAAACTACCCGTATTTGTTCTGGGAAGCCGAACAAGATGTTCAAAATCCGTTTGAAATAGCATCTTTTGAAGGATTTGTAGTTGAAGGGAAAAATGCATTGTCGTTTTTGGAAGAAAAACTAACCTTAATAGGCTTCAACGACCGTGAACGAACCGATTTCATTACCTTTTGGGGACCACAATTGGCGGCAAACAACTACACTAACATTACCTTCCAATTCAATGAATCGTGTAATCAATACGCTAATTTGAGCATTTTTCCGCAACCTGAAAATATCAACCGCGTGTACATGGTTTGGAGTAAAACAGATGTTAATACACTTGATAAAACAATCACACCACAAGTTCTTCCTACACTCAATCGATCAGGATTTGATGTATTGGAATGGGGAGGTGTTGAAATTATGAATGTTGAATTATGAATTAAGAATTGGAACTCTATGAAAATCAAAGACCTTAGTTCTTTTCCACAGAAACTTTTAATTCAAAATTCTGCATTCATCATTCATCATTCGATTAAGCTGTTACCTGCGGATTTCCGAAAACTGCCACGTCGTTACCGGTAATTTTGTCGCTGCAAAGAATCACCAAACGCTCTACAATGTTGCGCAATTCGCGGATATTTCCCGTCCAATTAGTTTGTTTGAGTGCTTCTAAAGCATCTTCGGTAAATTGTTTACGCGGAATACCATGTTCAGTACAAACCATTGTAAGGAAATGTTCTGCCAACAACGGAATATCGTCTCTGCGATCGTTGAGCGCCGGAACGTGAATCAAGATAACCGCCAAACGGTGGTACAAATCTTCACGGAAACGTCCGGCTTCAATTTCTTTGCGTAAATCTTTATTGGTTGCAGCAACCACGCGGGCATCAACTTTGATATCGCGCTCTGCTCCTACGCGTTGAATCACATTTTCCTGCAACGCACGTAGCACTTTTGCCTGAGCTGAAAGGCTCATATCACCAATTTCATCCAGGAACAAGGTTCCACCGGACGCCAGTTCGAATTTTCCTTTTTTATCTTTTACTGCCGATGTAAACGCGCCTTTTTCATGTCCGAAAAGTTCACTTTCAATCAATTCACCCGGAATGGCAGCACAGTTGACTTCAACAAAAGGCATTTTTTTGCGATTACTAAAATCGTGTAACGAACGCGCTACCAATTCTTTTCCGGTACCGTTTCCGCCCGTGATCAACACGCGCGCATCCGAAGGAGCCACTTTTTCGATCATTTCTTTGATCTTGATGATGCCATCGGTTTCGCCGATAATAGACGATCCTTTGAAGCGACGAACCGTTGTTTTCAACGCTTGCGTTTCTTCCACCAACACCACACGTTCTTTCGCATTGCGAATGGTGACCAAAATGCGGTTCAAATCAAGTGGTTTTTCAATGAAATCGAACGCACCTTTTTTGATGGCTTCAACCGCTGTTTCAATATTTCCGTGACCCGAGATCATGATCACCGGCGTATCCACTTTGGCTTGAATCAAACCATCAAGGACTTCCATACCGTCCATTTGCGGCATTTTGATATCGCAGAAAATAATGTCGTACAATGCGTTTTTGGCTTTATCCAACCCTTCGGCGCCATTTTCCGCTTCATCTACCTGAAAATTTTCAAATTCCAGAATCTCCCGCAACGCTCTGCGGATTGCTCGTTCGTCATCAATGATCAGAATTTTTGCCATAAAACGTGTTTTTGAAGTGGAAAGATACGGAAAACAGGTGGAACTCTCGTTTTTAGCACCACTATTTCACATCATTCTTAGAGCAATTCAGATAAAAGATAAATTCTTTTTTCTTCCAATTTTCTACAGAATTGCGTAGTACTTTTGGTTGAATGAAATGGTGTTTTTTATGATCTCAACACCCCTTCTTTCAACGAAAACGGAGAAATCACCACTTCTTTTATCGCAAATTTTTCTAGAATCCATTTGGTTTTTAAAGCGGCAATAGGTGCCATTCTTCTGCGAATAGGAATGATATAAGCGTGTTTTTCGCGTTCTTCAAAGGTCGAGCCTATCATCCAGGCAAGTATTTCATCCAGTTCTTCTCGCCCCAAACGAATTGGTTGACTTCCCTGTGGAAAGGAAGCCTGATGCACCATTTCATAAAACGTTTCAAAACTTCCGGATGCGCCTACTAACGTCGAGCACGGTTCAAATTGATTGAGTTCAGCGGCACTTTCTTCAAACCAACTCAGCAATTGCTGTTGGTCTTCTTCTGTCATCGGATCGGAAAGATCAAATAACTGTACCGCTCGTGAAACACCGATATTAAGACTGCAAAAGGTTAGCGGATCGCCCGAATGCCCGCGAATAAACTCGGTACTTCCGCCACCGATATCCATAATGAGTGACGGTTCCTGAAAATCGTAGGACCAACTTACTCCATCGTAAATCAGTTGTGCTTCGCGCAAACCGTCGATGATTTCTATCGTAATGTTAAAGCGTTCTTTTATGGTAGACAGTAATACGTCAGCGTTATTCGCATCGCGCACTGCCGAAGTGCCAAAAGCCTGAATGTGTCGTGCTTCATAAGATTCGCAAATGGCTACGAAATGTTCAAATGCCGTAAATGCACGTTGCATGGCTTCGGGCGCAATGGTTCGTTCGTTGATTCCGCCCATGCCCAGCGCAACTCCTTCTTTTGAATTATGAATTACCCGAAAACCATCTTCCGAAACGTCGGCAATGAGTAAATTGAACGTATTTGTACCTAGATCAATGACAGCTTTCCGCATTTATTTCATTTTTAGCCATTGAAATAATTGTTTCAACCGCACAGAGTGCCCGAATTGCAGAATACCATTTTTATACAATCGCCCCGCAAGTGAAAGTACGGCAAAAGCGCTCACCAACAAGATCAGCAAGGAAATAAACAATTGATAACCTTCGCCTTCTGGATAACCGACAGCCAATTTCACCATCACCACTACCGGAGCTGTAAACGGCAAATAATGGTAGAGTTGCGCCAATTGTGTTTCGGGATTGTTGAGTACATAATACCCCGAATACAACGCAAACAATAGCAAAGCGATGAGCGGTAATAGAAATTGTTGTCCGTCTGATTCGGAACCGGTAACTGCGCCCAATGCCGCGAAAAAAGCTCCGTAGAACAGATAACCGACGGCAAAAAACAAGAGGAAATAACCGATCATGCTCGAGAATTGAATGCGTTCAAAAATCAATTCTACAAATTCGTTATACGCAACCGAAGTACCGTTTTGTACGATATTTGCCGGATCGTAGCCGTTCACAAATACCGTTTCGCGCATCAAATACAACCCGAAGGAAATGATGACCGCCCACACGAAAAATTGGATAAACGCGCTTAATCCAACGCCTATAATTTTACCCAACATCAACGCACGCGGATGAACGGTAGCCACCAAAATCTCGACAATCCGATTGCTTTTTTCACGCGAAACAGATCGTAAAATTGTCATTCCGAACAAGAAAATAAATACAAAAATGACGGTTCCGAAGAACAGTCCCACCCAACCGGCCAAATCGCTGGATTGCTCGGTTGGATCATAGGCGTTTTTGAACGGCATCTGCAACGGTTGTTTGATCTTCCTGAAATCGTTGGCTGACAATTTGGTGAATTTAGCTGCCAGGATTTCTTCCAAACGGCGTTCAATCTGGTAACGAATATTGATTGTCATGTTCAACGACGGTTTTTCGCGGTAGAAGACAAAACTCAATTTGTTGGTGATGATTTTCTCGTTCACTTCCACCATTGCATCAAAATCCTGGTAGGCTTTGCCAGAAGCAAAATCGGCAATCTCAATGTAATCTGATCCAAAGGAATACTGAATGGATTTATCTTCTCCGGGCATGATTTTGTTTTCCATGATCCCTCTCGGATCGGAAATCAGGACCTTCCAGCTTTGTTGCTTGTTTTCACCCATCGCAAACAATAAATAAGTAAGCGATAACACCAAAATCGGTCCTACAAGTGCCATCACCACAAACGATCGACTTCCGATGCGTTCGCGCAATTCGCGCATGGCTATAATCCAACTGTTTTTCATATCTTATTTTTTGAGGGAACTAGGAATTAGATAACTAGGGAACTAGGATATCCCAGTTCCCTAGTTCCCTATTACCCTATTTCCTCTTTAACGGAAACCGCATTAATAAACAACTCTTGCATAGAAGGCAATACTTCCCAAGCCGCCTCAATTTTCACGGTTCCGATTAATACTTTTAGCAAATCTTCAAACTGATTGTCGCCCCGCATTTTTACGCGCGCCACAAAACGATCGTCTCCCAATATTTCTTTGTCGATGAGTTCGAAACCTGTCCACAAGGCATTTACAAAGGCAATCATGGTTCCTCTGAATTTTACAGCATACTCTCCTACTCTGGCCGATTCCTGTAATTCGGAAACACGACCTTCCATGATTTTCTTGGATTGATGAATCAACGCTACACGATCACAGATTTCCTCAACGCTACGCATGTTGTGGGTTGAAATGAGAATGGTTTTGCCTTTGGCTTTCATTTCCACCAATTCTTGTTTGATGAGCTCAACATTCACCGGATCGAAACCGGAAAATGGTTCATCAAGAATCAGCAATTCGGGTTCGTGTAAAACGGCACAAATAAACTGTACTTTTTGCGCCATTCCTTTCGAAAGTTCGTCGATGCGTTTTTTGCGCCACGATTGAATCTCGAAACGATTCAGCCAATAATCCAACGCTTGTTTGATATCTGATTTGGTCATGCCGCGCAATGCACCGAAGAAAAAAGCATGTGCTTCAACGGTCATATTTTTATACAATCCGCGCTCTTCGGGCAAATACCCAATGTGGATAAGGTGTTTTTGTTTGAGCAAATCGCCTTTGAAACGTACCGTTCCGTGATCGGGTTCAATAATGCGGTTGATGACGCGAATCAAGGTTGTTTTACCCGCACCGTTTGGTCCAAGTAAGCCAAATATTTCACCGGTTTTGAGCGACAACGACACATCATCGAGCGCCGCTTTTCGTTGGTAGCGTTTGGTAATTTGTTGGATTTCGAGCATCGAATACAGAATTTTGCTAAAAATAATGAAAGATGCGAAGAAAGTTACCACAGGTGTCAATAATGAATCCTATGATTTCGATTTGGCCACAGATCATCCTGAGGGCGTCTCCGACTTAGTCGTGACTGACACGTGACTCAGATTTGCACAGATAAATTGGGGTTGTTACGACTTCAATAGTTAATAGATATAGGCGATACAATTCCTTTGGTCAATTGTTTTGTCTCATCGTATTCGGTTGTTTGACCATTTCGCTTAACCTTTACATGAAATGAAGCCACGCTGGATGTGCTGGTATATGAAATTCCCGGTACACCACCCAATATCGGTGTTACGTCTGCACATCCCGTATAACGATACGATTGTCCGAGTTCCTCATTGTTAAGTGAAATCCAAACCGTATCCGTTTCATCAAAACAATTGACATTCTTGATGGAAACCTTGTAATGATACATCGGTTTTACACGAATTGTTTTTGTGATTTTACTTCCTGTATGCACATCGCTGGTGGTGCTCTGCCAACTCATTGACAAAGGCATGCAATGCGTATAAAACTTTCCTGCATAAATACGCAATTCGAGTCCACCTCTCTTTCTTCCGATATCTTTCCTCACTCTCAAGCGCCCTTCACCATCCGTTTCTCCCAAAGCCACCGTTCCTTCATTATCTGTTCCGCCCGACCAATTATAAAAAACCTCAGCAGAACAAATTAATGGTTCGCCGGTTTCATCGTCAACTATCGTGATATCAAGATTCAGTTCTCGCTCCTTTCTACAAGCACTTAAAACAGGCAGAAGAAGTAACAGAAAAAACAAGGTTAACTTAGACAGTGGTTTCATAGACATACTGTTTTTTATAATCTTGATACGTAAAATCTAAATGGTTGGATTATTTGTTACATTACTCCCCCAACAATCGTTTTTTCCAGTCTTTCCAGCGATAGATTTTTGCCAGGAGGAGAATCATAAGCGGATAGGCAATTGCCAGAATAACGATCAATCCCCAGCCTACACTTGGTTTGGAAGTATCTAACAACAACGAATCGGTTTGTAGGCTTTGCCATTGACTGCTTAAGATCAGTAATCCGAAAAAGTTATTGGCCGTATGATATCCCCAGGCAAGTTCAATACCGTCGTCCATGATCGTGAGAAAAGCCGCGAAAAATCCGGATAAAATATAAAACAGCATGGCAAACCATCCCAAAGCAGTTACTTCCGGATTCATGGAGTGAAGTCCACCGAAAATGAGTCCGTTGATCAACGCAATAGAAATACCACGCGATGTGGCTTTACCAGTCCATTTGAGCACAAATCCGCGGCAGAACAACTCTTCAAAGCCCGTTTGAATGGGAACTAAAAACACGCAAATTGCCAACAACAAGAAAAACGATTCGGGATTGTAATTCCATTTGATCACATTTCCGTTTACCATCAGCTCAATTCCTGTGAGAATTCCTTCAATGAGCGCCCACAGACCAAAAGCCACAAAAAACCGTTTTACATCAATGCGCTTTCTGGTGGTGAAAAAGGTGATTAAAGGCACGCGGTGATTGAATCGGAATGCCAGTAACAGCATTACAAATCCTACTACAAATACAAATAACTGATAGGTCAGGTTTTCATTATTGGAGAATAATCCGGTAAATTCATCCGCAGGAAGTTGATCCAACTCTTCCAAAGAAAGCCCTTTCTGAGCAGCACCTAACATATACGGAATTCGTCCAAAACCGATAATGCCGGAAATGACTAAACCTAGTGTTAACAAGTACCGCCACCATTCATTGCGTTGGTTTAAGAGCGGTGATTTGAAGTAATGACTCATAATTCAAAGTTATTAGAAAAAAAACGGTTTGCATGATCAATTGGGGAATTTGTTTCTTCTGCTTTGGGAAGATGAAAACGTTTTATGTGTCTTACCCCTACGGGGCAAAATCAGCATAATCTTCTTAGCCTAAACTATTTCGTTCCTACGGGACGGAAATGTTAGTGTAAGATTATCAATACATCTGAACTATTTTGTCGGACAGTCCCGTAGGGACGAAATAATGTAAAAAGGATCACTAAAACAATCATTACCTCTACGGGGTAAGACAGCCTATTTCTCAAATAATCCACAAAAAAAAGGACGTTCCTCCAAACGTCCTTCTATTACTTATGTTTACTACTCTTTTAATGAAACATATCTTTCATTCGCTGAAAAAATCCGCGTTCGCTTTTGTCGGGCGTTGGCTTAAAATTTTCGCTTTCTTTTAATTTATCGAGCAATTCGCGTTCTTCTTTGGAAACTTTTTTAGGTGTCCACACATGAATGTGAACCAACAAATCTCCACTTCCGTAACCTTGAAGAATCGGCAATCCTTTACCTTTTAAGCGTAGTACTTTACCACTTTGCGTTCCCGGCTCTACTTTGATTTTTGCTTTTCCGTTGATGGTTGGTATTTCGATGGTTTCACCTAAAACGGCGTCAACGAAATTGACAAAAGCTTCGTAGTGCAGGTTTTCTCCATCGCGACGCAAATCTTCGTGTTCCTGTTCTTCGATCACAACAATCAAATCTCCGGGAATTCCGTTGAAAGGTCCGGCATTTCCTTTTCCGGTAACGCTCAATTGCATTCCTTCTTCAACACCAGCCGGAATATCAATTTCGATGACTTCTTCCTGACGCTTTAAACCTTGACTATCGGCATCGGCAGGTCTTTGGTCGATCATTTTACCCGCACCCTGACATGCATTACACACCGATTGAGTTTGCATGG
The DNA here is from genome assembly GCA_044377135.1 of Fluviicola sp. Classification (GTDB taxonomy): domain Bacteria; phylum Bacteroidota; class Bacteroidia; order Flavobacteriales_D; family Crocinitomicaceae; genus Fluviicola. The sequence goes on along the minus strand of JBILJP010000110.1, from coordinate 363 downwards.
CGCCCAAAAATGTTTGAGCAACGCGCGTGATGCGACCGCTACCATTACAGGTTGCGCAATTTTTGTAGGTTACACCATCGGCGTTGACCAGTTTGTTGACCTTGATTTTTTTACGAACGCCATCGGCAATTTCTTCGAGTGTGAGTTTCATTTTCACACGAAGGTTGGTTCCTCTGGCAGCACGTTGTCCACCTCTTGATCCACCGAAGCTACCACCACCGAATGCACTTCCGAAGACATCACCGAACTGCGAGAAAATATCCTCCATGTTCATTCCGCCACCGAAACCGCCACCACCGCCTAATCCGGCATGACCGTATTGATCGTAACGTGCTTTTTTATTTGCGTCAGAAAGCACTTCGT
>JBILJP010000109.1:0-12915 GCA_044377135.1 Fluviicola sp. | reverse complement strand
AAAAAACAACTACTCTTAGGTGCGTTCTTTCTGTCGGCGTTGCAATTGTCGGCTCAGACAGAACAGCTGGGTCAACCTATTTCCTGGAACGGAAAGGTAACTCCAACCAAGAAAACCATTGAAATGCCGTTGGTAGACAACCTTGCAGCTCAAACAGCCGAGCTTGACAGAAGAGCAAATAGCTTTGAAAAAAACATGCGCTTCGGTGTTGAACAACAGGTCAATATCAATGTAATGCAGGAAGCAGAAATGCAAGTATTACCCAATGGTAATGTGCTCCGTCAATTGATTATTCATTCTGAAGGCGCATTGTCATTAAACGTGATTTTCTCTGAGTTTGAATTGGCTCAAGGAACACGTTTGTATTTATTTGACAAACAAAAAACCGAATTTATCGGTGCACATACTTCGTTGAACAACAACGCAAACAAGATGTTGGGAACGGAACTGATTCACAGCGATGCGATTGTGATTGAAGTACTTGAACCTGCCGCTGTTGCAGGTCAGTCTAAATTAGTTCTCGGAACAGTTGTTCACGGTTATTTCGATTTGGAAAAAGAACTGAAAGCACTCAATGATTCGGGTGATTGTATGTATGATGTTAACTGTCCGATCGGTGCAGGTTGGGAAAACCAACGCAATTCCGTTGCTATGATGGTAAACGGTGGTGGATTTTGTACCGGTTCGTTGGTCAACAACACCAGCGGAGTAATTATCCCTTACTTCCTTTCTGCCAATCACTGTGGTACTACACCTGGTGGCTGGGTATTCAGATTCCGTTGGGAATCACCGGCAGGACAAGCAGATTGTGCTACGGCAGCCAATTCAGTAAACGGTCCTACAAACATGAATGTAAACGGCGGAACGTTGAAGGCAAATTATTCCCCTTCCGATTTCACGCTTACCGAACTAAACAATGCTCCCGATCCGGCTTGGGGAATTTATTACAACGGATGGAACCGCACAAATGTTGCTGCTACTTCAGCTGTTGGTATTCACCACCCTTCAGGAGATATCATGAAAATTTCATTCGAAAATCAGGCATTGATTTCAACTACATTCGGTGCATCTCCGGCAAATAGCCACTGGGGCGTTACCGATTGGGACAATGGAGTGACAGAAGGCGGTTCTTCAGGATCACCTTTGTTTGATCAAAATCACCGCACTGTAGGTCAGTTACACGGTGGTGCTTCAGCTTGTGGCGGTGCCGATTTATCAGATGAATATGGTAAATTCTTTACTTCATGGACTGGTGGTGGAGCTGATGCTTCACGATTGAGCAACTGGCTCGATCCGGGAAATACAGGTGTTGACTTCATTGATGGTGTTGATCCTGCTGGTCCGGGAAACACCACTGACGCTGGTGTAGGAAGTTTGGCAGGTGTTTCAGGAATTTTTTGTTCTGCAACCGTATCACCAACAGTAACAATCACTAATAACGGTTCCGATCCGTTGACTTCTGCAGATATCAATTACGGATACGACGGTAACATCAATCAAGTATTCAACTGGACAGGTAACCTGGCACAATATGCTTCTGAAGTGGTAACGCTTCCAACAAGCACATTGGCAGGTGGTGCACATACGTTTGATGCAAACGTGACCAACCCGAACGGAAGTGCCGATCAAAATAGTGGAAACAACGCTGTTTCTTCAAGCTTTACAGTGGTTGTAAATGGCGAAAGCGCCGATTTGACATTGGTTCTTGACTGCTACGGAACAGAAATCTCATGGAGCGTTCAAGATCCAACCAATGCTTCGATTGTTTACTACAGTGGAGGTTCTTATTCGGATGTTACCGCCGGGCAAACAATCAATCAATCGTTTTGCTTAACTGCAGGTTGCTACAAATTTGTGATCAACGATACGTGGGGCGACGGACTTTCAAACACCGATTGCACCAATGGCGACGGTTCTTATACGCTTGTTGATGCCAACTCTATTCAGGTTGCAGGTTTAACTCAAGCGCAAGCAAATTTCGGAAACAGCAATTCTCAAATTTTCTGCGTTGGTCCGAATAATGTACAGGAAATCACGGCACTTCAGCAAGAATGGGTTGTTTACCCGAATCCTGCAGATAAAGCTGTGAACATTGAAATGTCATCGATCGAAGGTGTGAAAGAAGTGACGTTGATGAGCCCTACAGGTCAGGTTGTTTCAACTATCCGTTCAGCTCAAGGTCAGGCAAGTTTTGAAGTTGCGAATCTTGCAAAAGGCGTTTACTTTGTACGATTGACTTCTGATAAAGGCACAACTACCAAAACGGTTGTGGTTAAATAAATAAGACCGTTTTTAGTTAAAAATTAGTAGTTTTAAAAACAGTGGGGTCGTGATTAATCGCGACCCCACTTTTCTATAATATTCCCTTATGGCAAAAGTAAAATCAGCTTTTTTCTGTCAAAACTGCGGTTATGAAACCCCGAAATGGTTGGGGAAATGTCCGTCATGTAACGAATGGAACACCTTTGTTGAGGAAATCGTTGAAAAACAATTGCCACAAATTGTCGCCTTTTCTACCTCATCCGGTAGAAGTGCCAAAGCACAATCATTGCAATCTATTGAAACCAATGGCCAGCGACGTATCCAACTTCCCGACCCGGAAATCAATCGCGTATTAGGAAACGGCTTGGTGCCCGGTTCTTTGGTGTTGTTTGGTGGTGAACCCGGGATCGGGAAATCGACATTACTGCTACAACTAGCTGTGCAGGTAGAACTACGCGTGCTTTACGTTTCAGGTGAAGAAAGCGATCAGCAGATCAAAATGCGTGCTGAACGCATCGGTCAGCAAAACAAAGAGTGCTTTATCCTCACCGAAACCAATATTCAGAACATCTTCAAACAAGCGGAAGAAACCAACCCGCAACTGATCATCATTGATTCCATTCAAACACTTTTCAGTTCGGCCATTGAAAGTGCTCCGGGAAGCATTTCACAGGTAAGAGAATGTACAGCGCAATTACTTCGCTATGCAAAAATGACCGAAGTTCCTGTATTTATTATCGGACACATAACCAAAGAAGGCTCACTTGCCGGACCAAAAGTATTGGAACACATGGTTGACTGTGTGATTCAATTTGAAGGCGATCAGCACCATGTATACCGTTTGCTTCGCGGAATCAAAAATCGTTTCGGTAGCACCAATGAATTGGGCATTTATGAAATGAGTGGAGGCGGTTTAAGAGCCGTGGAAAATCCGTCGGAAATCCTTATTTCAAACGGCGATTCAGGATTGAGTGGCGTTGCCATTGCCGCCACGTTGGAAGGACTCAGACCTTTACTCATAGAAGTGCAAGCTCTGGTAAGCACCGCAGCTTACGGAACTCCGCAACGCTCATCTACCGGGTTCGATCTCAGACGCCTCAATATGCTGTTGGCGGTTATGGAAAAACGCTGCGGGTTCAAGTTAGGCGCAAAAGATGTCTTTTTGAACATTGCCGGTGGCATTCGGGTAGACGATCCTGCAATTGACTTAGGCGTAGTAGCAGCTGTGCTTTCAAGCAATGCCGATATTGCTATCGACCGATCAATTTGCTGTTCGGCCGAAGTTGGTTTATCTGGTGAAATCAGACCGGTAAACCGTATAGACCAGCGTATTCGGGAAGCCGAAAAACTCGGATTTGAAAAAATTGTGGTTTCTTCTTACAACAAAGGACTCGATCAAAACAATTATTCGATCCAATTGATACAATGTACCCGAATCGATGAAGTAGTGCGGGCGCTTTTTGCTTGAAAATCCGACTTCTGAAGGAAGTGATCACCTAAAAATTAGGTTAAAAACAAAGACAAAATCTCCATTTAATCAATTAGTCCGTCGAATTATTCATTGGACAGGTCGATTTCTTTCTATTGTTTGTCTGTTTCACTAGATTTGTTGTTGATATCCACACAGGTTATGAAAATATTATTACTTATTTGTACACTCTTCGTTAGTTCTATTAGTATTGCACAGTTTGTTTGGCATGATTTGCCAAATACACCTGTTGCTCCAAGTGCAGGATCGGTTGCTCCCGAGGCTGGTGACGTTGTGATGACTGACGACGGTTCCATTTTCACTTCTTATATCTGGGACGACGGTTCCGGCTATAAAATTTACTTTGAGCAATATACGCAGGCAAACGGGTGGGTTTCTATGTATTCCGAAACGGTTTACGAGAACCTTAAAATGATAAAATCCAGAAAAATTGGAAACGATGCTTACGTTTTGGTAAAAACGGGAAATAGCAGTTCAAATCCGCTTTTCAAAGTCTTCAAAGTAAATACAGGTGGTGTTATAGAAATTACCTCTTTCCAGTTGACAGATATTCTCGATGCAGCAGGATTCGATTTTGAAATGGGTGCTGATGCCAATTTTGGATATATGCTTTACAAAAATGGATCAGGAACAGGGATCCAATTGAGTAAAATCGATTATACAACAACAACCGTTTCTATGTCTATGCCTACTATATCAGCTACCAACATAGATGGTTTTGACATGACAATAGCGGGAGATAGCCTTTTTGCAGTTGTCAGCACAGCTACACCAAATGGATTGTTATTGTTGAAATCTGATCTTGCAAGCGCCTATTTGGTTCCTTATATCGGTTCATCTGCTACGGGAGAATTGTTTAATGGTGGCCAGCCTATTACAACACACAACACGATGATCAATTCCGACGGAATTAGCAAAGTATTTATTTTAGGATACGATCAGGGGAATATTGCAGGAGTAGAAAAAATGTATGAAGCTGGAACTATTACAAATTTTCCGTATTCGGGCAATTTAGCCGAATATTATTCACCGGGAGCTACCGTTTCGACCCCTCAAAACATCTATTACTTTAATAATTACAGCCCTTCCAACGCCAATCCGTACACGACTTATGTTTCCGTTCGCGATGTAAATACAGGGGTCTACGATACCTTGGGTTCGCCAACGAACTATTCACTTGCTGTCAATTCGCCTAAAGAACACCGAATAGGATTCTCCCTTTCAGACAAGCGTTTTGCGGTTAGTTTTTATGACCCAATTCTCCAGGAGCGATTCTTTCGTTTATCGAACAATATTCCTCACCTCGATCAAAACAGCTTAGATCAAACGCCATTTTTGTGCGAAGGACAATCCAACACTGTTTTCGGTAACTTTGGGATAATTGATGAGAACATAGATGTTGTAACGATTCTGAACATTTTCTCCTCTGATGTCTCCATTATTGATCCTGCCAATGCCGGATTTACATTGCTTGCTGATAATACCTTTAGTTTGTTTGCAACTGCTGACATTCCAGGGTTGGTGACCTTAAGTATTGAAGTAACAGACGGAATTGATACCATTATTCTAACATTACCCGAAATTACGGTTACATCTTCCAATCCACCGGTGTATAATGTTGCTGCTATTGATATTTGCTCAGGCCAGGGCGACATCAACTTATATGATTTTGTTTCCATTCTTGGCGGTACTTTTTATGACAACCTGTTGGAAATCACTTTTCCAGATGGTATTTATGATTCCGATAACAGTCCATTGGCCGACGAAGATGAACAAATACTTTCCTACAGCTACGATGATGGTGTTTGCTTTTACACTATCGATGCACCGATTACCTACCATATTTCTCCGGATGTAAATATCACACAAACGCCAACTGTTTGTAATGGAAATTCCGGAACAGCATCAGCATTGGTATCAGGAGGCGCTATACCTTATCTTTTGTCTCAGTGGAGTTCGGGTGAGCAAAACGTGACAAACGTCAATAGCCTTGCTGCCGGACAATACAGTTACACACTGATTGACGCCAACAATTGTACTGTGAATAAGTATTTTGAAATCGTTACTTCGGGCACAGATGCCACAGCAGCAATTACAAATGTTTCATGCAACGGTCAAGCAAACGGTGCTATTACCTTAACTACTGTAGGATTGACTGCACCCTTGACGGTAATTTGGAGTTCGGGACATTCAACCCTTAACCTTTCTGGTGTGCCTGCTGGAAATTACACCGTGAATATTACTGATGCTACAGGCTGTTCCCTTTCCAAAACGTTTGTAATAACCGAACCTGAGCCTTTGGCTACTCAAGTAATCGAAACATTCTCGGATTGTCAGGCTTCAACAGGTGCAATTGACGTAGACGTAACTTCAGGTGGAACGGCACCTTACACCTATGCATGGAGCAATGGTGATACAGGGCCCAACACATCAAACCTGCCTTGGGGAATCTATTCATTGACCACTACCGACGCTAACAACTGTATCACTGTAAACACCGTTTACATCAGCGAATTGGGTGGTGGATTTATTTATGGAACAGTTACCGGAACCAATTGCGGAGCTGCAACAGGAGCAATTGATACGTATCCGGATATTCCTGTTGGTGAAACCGTTACCGCAATTGATTGGTCAAACGGAGCAAATACCGAAGACATTACCGACCTCTTGGCGGATGTTTACATCTGCACATTGAGTCTTTCCAATAACTGTCATGCCATCAAAGGATGGGATCTTCCGGTAGTAAAACCATTGCGCAATGATATTTGTGTGGTAACCGTTGATAGTGCTACTACAACCAATCTGGTTGTTTGGGAACCGGTTCAACCTGTTGGAATTTCCTACTACAAAATTTACAGAGAAACATCTATCCAGGGAGAATATGCCTTGATTGATACGGTTCAAGCAACAAATTTGTCGCTTTTCAACGACGTAGTGGCCTCACCGCTTTCACGTTCCTGGCGTTATAAGATTTCAGCAGTAAATGCCTGCGAAGTAGAAGGACCGCTTTCCGCTGCACATCAAACCATTCATTTGGATGTTATCGACAATAGCGGTGTGAACGTTACCGTTAACTGGAATGCTTATGAAGGCGCTGCTTTTAGCAATTACATCGTTTCACGTTATACGGATGCCAATGGCTGGGAAGTGGTTGCAACGGTTCCAACCACTCAATTTTCGTACACCGACAACATGCCAATCACAACTTTAGGGTTAGATTACATGGTGGAAATTCAATTAGATGATACCTGTACTGCAGTTGTTTGGAGAGCTCAGGATTTTAACTCGGCTCGTTCCAACAAAGAAAAAGGTCAATTCTCTACCGGTAACGGAACGGGTGATTCTAATAATGGGATAGATGAAATGTATTTGGATGGTGTCACTGTTGCTCCCAATCCTACTGACGGAATGCTTACCATTTCACAATTAGATGCCCGAAAAATGAACATGGAAGTGCGTTCGATTGATGGTCAATTGCTCCACAAAAGCACCATTAGTGCATTGGAAACCCAATTCGATATGAATAACTATTCCAAGGGAATTTACTTCATTACCTTTAATTTGAATGCGGTTCGACAAACAATCCGGATCGTCAAGCAATAATACTGAAATATGAAAAATCTACTGCTCGTTTCTTTTCTTTTGTTGTTTACAGGACTCGGTTGGTCTCAAGGCTACACGTGGTCGTTCCTCAACAATCCGGATTATGGTGTTGCCAGTTTCCCATCAAGCCAAACCATGGTTGACGGAAAGTTATACCATGTTCATGATTCATCAGGGTATCAGCTGGAAGTAAGTATCTATAATCCTGACGCCAGTTCATGGACTACTGTTGCCAGTTTGCTTACAACCAATTACACAACCAGCATACGAACAATTACCAAAAACAATATCCTGTATATCGTGGTTGGAAGTTCAATGGATTACATCGTGTATACTTATGATATTGCAGGTAATACGCTTGCTCAATATTCTTTGCCATTGACCGCTTCTATGGCTTCCGATCACTGGAAACTCAGAGCCGGAAACAACAATGATTTGTACATACTGCGCGTTGAAAACTACTCGTACGTTTATTTGTCAAGATTCGACATCGCTACAAATACCTGGACAAACAATGTGAACTACACAACATTTTTAAATCCAAACAACAATTTCAGTGCTTCCTACGATCCGTTGGAACTCTATGTTTCGTCTTCAGCAATCTATTGTGGGCTTTCCAGCACCGATGATATTATTGGCGTTACAACACCGGCAAACCTTGCGGTAATTAGCGGTTACAATACAGCAGGTTCAGGTGATGGAAAAATCTTTCTAAACGGAGCCGTTTCAAGCAACGCCCAATTTTACTTTACAGGCGACGGTATTGCTGCACCGGTTGTGCATGTTCGCGAAATTTCTCAGGTGAAAACGTGGCAGGTTCCGCTTACGTCGGCCACCATCAATATTGCCACATCTTCTACCCCAACTGTTGGTTTCAACGTTTACCAAACAGCTTATGCATCGGTTGAAAATGCCAACTATTCGTATTTGATGTCGAGCTTTCAATCAGACGGTGGAGGATCGGCCGATAAGTTTTATGTATACCGCAAAGACAATAGCACCGGAATCTGGGATTCTATTGGTCCGAAACTTTATTTCGGTGATCCGTCGCTGAATGGCGGAACGTGTTCCATGTCGTTGGATAACGCCGAGCAACATTTATCTACCCAATGGGCAAGCGGACTCAGCAACGGTATGTTCGAATACGCTGTATTGAACCGCAAACCTTACCTGAATCCCGGATCCGACACACCGAACTCGGGTATTTGTGTGGGACATCAAAATGAAATTTACCCGCAATTGGAATTCCTGGATAACGACAACGATAAAGTGCGGATTGTGAATGTTTCCTCACAATTCGGAGTTATCAGTAACCTTTCTGCTGTTGCATTCGGTCATTATCCGGGGCTTCCTTCCACTTCGAAATTTAAAATCTACGGTACCTTTACCTCATCGGGTAATGACGCCGTAATTATTACATATACCGATGGTTGGAATCAATTCAACGATACGTTACCAGTCATTTCAACCTCCGCTTCAGCGCCAAATGTTACGTTTTCTTCCAGTCCGCTTACGTTGTGTAACAATGAAAATCTGATTGATCTTGCCAATTATGTGAGTTATGTTGATCAAGGAACGTTTACACTCAACGGATATGACTTGCCAAGTTCGGTAATCGACGGACGAGAACTATCATTGACCAATCCGAACGGAACCATTTATTACCGCGTAAGCGTTGGTGGTTGTATCGTAGAAACGGGAGTAACCTTTTCATTCGCTACTGTAGGAAGCGCATCTACTTCATCTACACCAAGTGCTTGCGGTGCTGCAAACGGAACGGCTGATGTTCTTTTCACGCCCGGCACTTCAACCAATACAACGGTAGAATGGAGTACCGGTGAAACAAGCCTATCCATTTCCAACCTTATTCCGGGAGCCTATTATTACGCTGTAAAAGATGAGTTTGGTTGTAATGTGACCGGGTTTGCCAATGTGGCCATCTCCGGAATCAGCGCTACAGCTAACGTTAGTAATGTGACTTGTAACGGTGCTAACGACGGAAGCATCACTTTAAACGTATCGGGTAGTGCCAATTATGAAGTATTGTGGTCAAACGGTTACTCTACCACTTCTCTTACCAGTCTTGCCCCGGGCAATTACGAAGTCACTGTTTACGATGTTTCAGGTTGTCAGGCTACTTATTCATATACCATTACCGAACCATCACCTATTACCGCGAGTTTCTCAACCTATGCTCCGGATTGTGGTGTCAGCAACGGAAACATCTACGGACTCTACAACGGAGGCGCCGGCGGGTATACGTTTGATTGGATTGGTCAAGGTCAAACCACAGGCGATTTATACAGTGTTCCTTACGGATTGTATCAGGTACAAGTAACCGATGCCACCGGATGCCCACAATTATTTGATTTTCAATTAGACGATTTTCAAGCAGTAGATATCATCGACAGTATTATTCCGGCAGCGTGCAACACGGATAACGGAGCTATTTTGATCAAGTTTCAAATGGACCAAAGTGGTGGACCTGCAACAGCGTCATCATTCGTTTGGTCAAATGGAAATCCGCTCAAAGACAATTACAACCTTGCTTCAGGAAGTTATACCATTACAGTTGAAAGCGGACCGAGTCCCTTCAACGGACAAACGTGTCATTCAGGCAAAACAATGCAAGTTGGCGTAAAAGCTCCGGTATTACAGCCAATTTGCCTTGTAACGGTTGATACGGCTACTACAACCAACCTGGTTGTTTGGTCAAAAGTGGATACCGTTGGAATAGACCATTACAACATCTATCGCGAAAATGCGGTTGCGGGTAATTTTATGCTGATCGATACGGTTCAAACTAGCAATGAATCTTTGTTCAACGATGTAGTTGCTTCACCGATTGATCGTTCCTGGCGTTACAAGATCTCTGCTGTAAACGACTGTGGTGTTGAAGGACCTATATCCAATCCGCATAAAACCATGCACTTAAATGCAATTGTGAATCTGGGGAATGGATCAAACGATATTTTCTGGGATGATTACGAAGGATTAGTTGAGTTGGAATACATCGTTTACCGCCATACCGACCAAAATGGTTGGGAAGCACTGAACCCGACTGTACCTTTTGGAACCACGGTTTACAACGATTCACCTCCGGCCGGTTCTACAGGAATCGATTATTATGTGGATATGAGTATCGCGACACCGTGTACGGCTGAAAAAGCTCAGGATTTTAACTCAGCACGTTCCAATAAAGACAAAGGCCAATTCGCTACCGGAAACGGAACCGGCGATTCGAATAACTCTATTGATGAGTTGATCGGTAATGCTTTGGTATCGGTTTACCCGAATCCGTTTAGCGATCAGTTAACCGTGCGCATTTCTGATGCAACCGACGAAATTGCGGTAACAGTTTACAGTGTTGACGGACAATTACAGTATGCAGGTAGCTTTTCGAACGGAACCAACGTCTTGAACCTGGAGCATTTACAAGCGGGTATTTACATGGTGAAAGTTGGAGAATCACACACGATGCAGTTTATTAAACTATAAGTAAATGTTGGATGTTTGATGTTGAATTTTTGATGAGAATCTTAGGTAGTAAGAGGGTTTAGAATAGAATAAACCGATTACGTGATTAGATGGTTAATTTTTAATTGAAAGGAAACCTAATCAAACATCAAAAATTCAACATCCAGCATTGCTCAAAAGGTCAACAACACAAACAACACCGAATTTCACTCATACGAATCCACCAACGAATCGTAAGTAGTTGATCCGTTGCATTGTTTTTCTTTTCTTTGCGTTCGCTACTTCTGCTTACTTCCCGAAGTAAGAAATGGCTTTAATGCTAGAACTTATGAAACAATTTGTCTTTCTGATTACATTTTTGTCGCTGGTTACCATTGGTCATGCACAGTCTTGGAATTTTATCGGCTCAAGCGTCGGTTACAATGCTTCCGAAGTTGATATTGAAATCACCCCCAACGGACAACTTTACATGGCCTATATCGACACCGATAACAGCAGTAAAATTACGGTTCGTAAATGGGTAAATAACGCATGGCAATTGGTTGGAACTGCAGGACAAGGAACAGCTAACTCCTTTGATTTACAACTAGTGGTTGTCAATGAAGATTTCCCTGTAGTAAGTGCCAAATGTATGTATTCAACGTACGAAGTCATTGATATTTATAAATGGTCAGGCTCAGTGTGGCAATTTCAAGGAATTGGCGACCCGATGTGGACCTATCATGCCGATGATTACAGCCTTCGCGCAAATACTGCAGGTCAATTGTTGATTACCTATTACAACCGCACCATTACTTTTACAGTTGGTTTGATCACCATCAACTTAGCTACTCAAACACAATTAGGCGCTGGTAGTTCAGGTGATTTGGATCAAGGAAACTTCGGTAATGCCGTTACAAGCTGGGCCGGAACCGGAAACAATGTTACCGTGGCTCACGAGGAAAATGATATCGGCGATTACTTACCGTTTGACCAATTCAACGGCTCTGTATGGAACAACAATACACTTTCCGGAATTGATGGTGCCACCAAAATGAAAGCCGAAAAAGGACTAAATACCACTAATATCTGTACTGTTTGGAAAAATACAGATGCAACACCGCAATTGAATTTCAAAGCATTTAACGGTTCTACTTTTGGAACCGAGTTCACACTTCAATCGTCTACTTTATTAGCAGATTTCGACTTTGACACCCAAAATGATAATGCGTTTGTATTTTACAGAAGTAGCACCACTTGTTATTTCAAACAACTCACCACTACTATGGCGCCAACGTCAACCACCATTACTTCCGGTGTGTCATTAGCACCAACAAACGCTACCTCATTAGCTGCCGAGACCTATTACGGTGTACACGTAATCGCTTATGTGAGTGCCGGAAAATGTTTGGTGAAAGAATACAATCAAAATGCCAATATCGAAGATTACGATAATCTTTCTATGTGTGAAGGAACATCGTTTAACAATGGCGGTGATTATACCGTTTATTGCCTGGATCCCAACTACAGTCATGCGAATATGACCATGACATGTACCTCACAAAATACAGCTGTTTTACCGCAGTCAGCCATTACGATTTATCCTTCAGCAGATAATTTGTACTGGTACCTTACCATTTCTACCACAAATGCCGTGGCCGCTCCAACTATTGTTGACTTGGAATGGATTCTCTTCGAAAATGGTGTTCAAGTCGGGTCACTTTTTGTTCCGATTACCATCAATCCGGGTCCGAATATTCAGTTTGTATTCCCTAACGCAACAGTTTGTGAGAATGCAGCACCAATAAGTTTGGTCAATAAAGTGGTGCCTCAAGGCGGAACATGGTCCGGACCGGGTGTTCAAAACAACACCTTGTTTCCGGGTTACAGCCCTGTGTCTTCACCTACGAATAGTACACTTTCGTACACCAAAACCAATATTTACGGTTGCTCGGCAACAAGCACAGTAGATGTTACCATTGCACCAACTCCGGTGTTGAATGTTACAACAACGGATGCAGATTGTAATTCAGCTAACGGAGGAGCTTCTGTAGCCATTACCGAAGGTTTGAGTCCGTATGATATTTACTGGAGCAGTGGTTCTA
>JBILJP010000108.1:0-12946 GCA_044377135.1 Fluviicola sp. | reverse complement strand
CATGATTTATTTGCTTTGAGAAAAGAGTCGGAATGGCAAATCGTTACCCGTGATGGTGTAGCACCGAATAAACTCATTTTTACGGAAGTTCAAGCTTTTGAAAACGGCTATGCATTGGCGCAAATGAAAGGCGCTTCGGTTTTAATTGATAGCACGGTAAATGTGGTGTTTGAATCTCTTGAAGGAACAATTAAAAATGCCGGATCAGGATTTTACACCGTTGAAAACACAGGAAAAACGGTCGTGTTTAGACCAGATAATCAACTCCATGACACTATTTTTTCTACAGAGAAAAATCTTCAAAACGGCTGGGTTTACGGGAAAGTGAGAGAACAACGCTATTTGAGAAAGCTCGGAAGCAAAGAGCGTGTTTTTGTGAAAGCAACGGCCATTCCTGAAGTAGTAGGTGATTTGATTTTGATTGATAAAAATGGATTGTTTACCGTCATGAAGACAGATGGCACCTTGGTTTTTCCGAAAAACAAAAAGTGGAAAGGTGTAGAAAAGGGCGAAGGAATGATTGCTTTGACGTCTGACAAGGAATGGTGCTTTCTGAATTTTTCGGGTGAGCAAATTCATGCTTGTAAAAAAGGGAAATCGTTGAATTATTTTGATCGTCGGTTTGTGGTAGAGTTACAAGATTCAACTTATGGCTTGGATCAATTCGGGAACATTTATGCAGTTACGCGTAAAGGCATGAAACGTTTGAATGGAGATGATAAACCCGTTCAGACAATTTCGCCGGAATACGTCATTGTTCAATCAGAAAACGGATATGGTGTTGTTGATCGAAAAGGTGAGGTACTTGTAAATCCTATGCATTCTGCCATTCTAGGTAAAGCGGGAGAAGAGTTTTTGGTAGAAATGCCATCCAAGAAAGGTGTCTATAACCGATCGCTTCAGCAATTGATTCCGGTTCAATTTGATCAAATCATAGGTTATGATGCGCGATTCTTTCTTGTAAGAAAAGGCACGCAGTATGCTATTTACAATGCTTCTGGTGATTGGGTTTACCCATTTTAGTGATCTGATATCGAATAAAAAACAACAAGTTTCCATTTCAGATAAATGTTATATTTGAGCATGGCATTTTTTACAAAAGATTATCTCGATTTTTTCATTGAATTGGCTCCGAATAATGCCAAGGAATGGTTTGATGTCAACCGAAAACGCTATGAAAATTCGGTAAAAAAACCATTTGCCGATTTTGTCCAACATTTGATTTATGCCTTTGAAAAACACGATTCCAGACTAAAGGATTTAGAACCGGGTGCCTGTATATTTCGTATCAATAGAGATATTCGTTTTTCAAAAGACAAAGCACCCTATAAGCTGTTTTGTTCCGCAGTAGTTGCGCCAAACGGTAAAAAGAGTGAAGCAGTAAATGGCATCTATTTTGAATTAGGTCCTGAAGCGTTGCGGGTTTATGGTGGTGTTTACGAAATCGATAAAGACAACTTATATCTACTTCGCGAAGGTTTAGCAGCCCATTCGAAGGATTTTCAACAGCTAATCGATGCGAAGGAATTCAAGTCGGTTTTTGGTGAAATTAGGGGAGAAAAGAACAAAATTATTCCTGCTGAATTTAAAGAAGCTGCCGAAAAGCAGCCCTTGATTTACAATAAACAGTGGTACTATATGGCTGAATTTCCGGCTGAACAATTACTGTCTGATGATTTGGATAAATTATTGGAACGTTGTTATTTGGCAGGTAAACCACTGGAAGAATTTTTTAACCAATTTATTCAACGCTCATAATTAAGGATGAAAAATAGATTTACAATCGCGTTATTGTTCGTTTGCGCAACAATGACCTATGCGCAGAAAAAAGAGTTGACTTTAACGGAATCCGTGAGGGAACAATACCGCGCTTTTAGACCTGATCAAATGACCGGTTTTTCATGGATCCCGAAATCGGATAACTACGTCTATGCTGATGCGTATACTACAATGAAGCGTGCCAATATCAAGAAAAACCTGTTGGAAAATTGGTTTACCGTTCAGGATGTGAATGCTGCTGCCGGAGTTGAATTGTACAACTTGTTTGGATATACTTGGAAAAACGAACAGGAACTCTATTTCAATAACGGTCGACAATTTTGCGTCTATAATCCAACCACTAAAAAAGGAAAAAAACTAGCTGATTTGGCTGAGGACGCTGAAAATGCAACGCTTGAACCGACAACCGGTCATGTTGCCTTTACTCGGTCAAACAATCTATACATTCAGGGTGCCGACGGTGAAAAAATCATTGTTACTTCCAATGAAGACAAAGGAATTGTTTCCGGGCAAACTTTTGCTAGAAGTGAATTTGGAATCACTAACGGTATATTCTGGTCTCCGAAAGGAAATCATTTGGCATTCTATCAAAAAGACGAATCAGGTGTTTATGAGTATCCTTTGCTAAACACCAATGAAACACCGGCTTTATTGATGCCTACGCGATATCCGATGGCTGGTCAAACATCAGAGAAACCGAAAGTGGGGATTTATCACCTAACAACAAAAAAGACCATTTTCATTCAACCCAGAGGGGCAGCAGACGACTACTTGACAAATCTTTCCTGGACACCAGATGAGCAATATGTTATTATTGCCGAGGTAAACCGCGATCAAAACCACATGTGGCTGAATCTTTATGATGCTAAATCAGGAGCATTTGTTCGTACCCTATTGGAAGAAACAAATGATAAATGGGTGGAACCTGAACATCCTGCGTTTTTCCCAAGTAGTACAAGTAGCAATTTTGTGTGGATCTCAGAAAAAGACGGATTTAACAACTTGTATTATTATGATATCAACGGGAAGTTGATCAAGCAATTGACGTCGAACAAATTTGTGGTAAAAGATATCTTGAGAAGCCTCAAAAATGGTCAGGAAATTGTATTCTCAGCTACAGGTACCAGTCCGTTGAACACCTTGTATTATGCTGTTGATTTAACCGGTAAACAACGTTGCCTGACGCTTGAAGAAGGTACGCATGCTATTTATTTGAATGATGCAGGAACGTATTTCATGGATGAGTATTCTAGTCATACAGTTGCTTCAAAAAGTATCATGAAAACCATTAGTGGTAAAATGGTGAAGCAGCTTTTGGTTTCACCTGATAAATTAGCCGGTTATGCGATAGGAACGGCTGATATCGGTCAAATAAAAGATGCGGATGGAACAGTGCTTTATACGCGTTTGATCAAGCCGAGCAATTTTGATCCTGAAAAAAAATATCCGGTGCTGGTTTATGTTTACGGAGGGCCTCATGCTCAGATGATCACAAATTCGTGGTTGGATGGAGCTAATTTGTGGATGTATTGGATGGCAGAACAAGGTTATTTGGTATTTACACTCGATAACAGAGGTTCTGGTGAACGGGGTTTTGCTTTCGAAAGCCCGATTCACCGACAACTTGGAACGGTTGAAATGGCTGACCAAATGAAGGGGGTAGATTTTTTGAAATCACTTCCATATGTTGATTCTAGTCGTTTGGCAGTTCACGGTTGGAGCTTTGGTGGTTTTATGACGACCTCATTGATGCTACGAGAAGCAGGTACATTTAATGTGGGAGTTGCTGGCGGACCAGTTACTGATTGGAAGTATTATGAAGTAATGTACGGTGAGCGCTACATGGACAGACCGGATCAAAACGCGAAAGGCTATGAGCAGGCTTCGTTGATGACGCATGCTGGAAATTTAAAAGGAGATTTGTTATTAATTCACGGTACAATCGATGATGTGGTGGTGATGCAACACAATCTGGCACTGGTGAAAAAATTCGTTGATCTTGGAATTCAGATGGATTTTTTCCCTTACCCGATGCACAAACACAACGTAACAGGAAAAGACCGGGTTCACTTGATGGAGAAAGTACTTACATACGTTATTGATCATAATCAGTGATTTTTTTGGGGGAATTAGATTTCCCCTTTTTTTGTCAAATAAAAATGACTAAATTTGTCATGAAGATAAATGTCATGATAAAAAATCTGTTGAAAGAAGCCAGAATAAGAGAAGGTTTCAAACTTCGTGAAGTCGCGCAACAGCTTGGGGTTGATCAGGCTTTGGTTAGTAAATTCGAAAGCGGAGACCGTCTTCCTACCGAAGAACAATTGCAAAAATTGGCCATTATTCTATCCATTCCATTTGAACAACTTGCCGTAGATTGGTTGCGCCAAAAAATCATGAGAGAGATTGGTTATAATCAATCCATGTATGCCCTTCAAGCTGTTAATATGGTCATGGAGGAATTAATGACCTATAACTCCAATAAGACACCCGATTATTCATCGTCATTAACATCAATTCTTGAAGAAATAGATCGGATGAAACTGCGTCTTGATGAAATTCGTCATTTAGATAATCACCGCATTGCACAGGCACTTGAATTGGAATACACCTTTGAAAGCAATCGCATTGAAGGAAACACCCTTACGCTTCGTGAAACTGATCTGGTGATCAATGAAGGGCTTACCGTTTCAGGAAAATCTTTAAAAGAACACTTAGAAGCGATTAATCATCAAGATGCTATTCTATTAATGAAAGATTTGGTTTCATTGAGCACGCCATTCAATGAACGTGAATTGTTATCCATCCACAATCTTATTTTGCGAGGTATTTATCCCGAAGAAGCAGGTCGGTTTAGAAGAGTTCCGGTAATGATCAAAGGAAGCGCACACACGCCTCCCGAACCTTTTTTGCTTAGAACGCAAATGGATGACTACTTCTTATGGTATCAACAAAATCACCAATTGTTGCATCCGGTTGTGCTTGCTGCAGAGATGCATGAAAAGTTAGTTACTATTCATCCTTTTATAGATGGAAACGGCAGAACAGCTCGCTTGGTGATGAACCTTATTTTGCTGAGACATGGTTACGTAATTGCCAATATCAAAGGCGATTTTGAAACACGAATGGCTTATTATAATTCCCTTGAATCGGTTCAAACACATGCTTTAAGAGAATCATTCGTGCTATTTGCTGCAGAAGTAGAAAAGAAAAGCCTCGAACGTTATCTTAGTGTAATTGATACAAAGCATCTCTAAACCATTCATGGTTAATCAAAAAACACAATGATTATTTGAGTCATTTGGCTTTTTAATCTGAGGCATCCTTGTATCTTTGTTTGCTTAAACAGGCATCTTCATGGGTGATACAATTTTGAACGGATCAAATCTTCAGATTAAAACCGATAAAGCAACAATCTTAAAAGCATTTAGATTGATGTCAACGGCTAAAACACTTGCTGAAAAGTATGAGGCTAATAAAGAAGTGACAGCAAAATACGTGCATGCAACTTCGCGCGGACACGAGGCGATTCAACTTGCCGTAGGTCTTCAGTTGAAACCGCAAGATTGGGTGGCTCCTTACTATAGAGATGATAGTATTCTTTTGGGAATCGGAATCACGCCTTACGAGTTGATGCTTCAGGTCTTTGCAAAAAAAGACGATCCGTTTTCGGGTGGTAGAACCTATTATTCACATCCTTCACTGAATCGTGAAGACATGCCTAAAATACCTCACCAATCTTCGGCTACAGGTATGCAAGCAATACCTACTACAGGTGTTGCTATGGGGATTCAGTACAAAGAAAAAACAGGTATCGCTCCCGATTATAACGGTGAAAACCCGGTGGTAGTTTGTTCTTTGGGTGATGCCTCTTGTACGGAAGGTGAAGTTTCGGAAGCATTCCAAATGGCAGCCTTGAAACAATTTCCGATTGTCTACTTAGTACAAGATAACGGCTGGGATATTTCCGCCAACGCGGCAGAAACCAGAGCGCAAGATATTACGCATTATGCACAAGGATTTAAAGGAATTGAAGTGCGTACCATTGACGGAAGCGACTTTGATCTTTCGTTTCAGACAATGAAGGAAGTCTTCGAAATTGTGCGTAAAGAACGTCGACCGTTTATAGTTCATGCAAAGGTTCCTTTGTTGGGACATCATACATCTGGCGTGCGTAAAGAATGGTATCGCGATGATTTGGAAGAAGCAGCTACACGCGATCCGTATCCGAAATTAAAGGAATTGGTGCGTGAAATGGCCGGAGAAGCTGATATTATCAATATTGAGGCTGAGGTTCGCCGTTTGGTAGATGCCGATTATGATCGCGCATTGAATGCAGAAGATCCTTCACCTGAAATGGTACGCGATTTTATTTTTGCACCGACACCGGTAACGGAAGAAAAAGGTGAACGCGAACCGAAAGGAAAGAAAAAAACCGTAATGGTTGACAGCGCATTGTTCGCCGTAAGGGAATTGATGCAAGCACATCCGGAGGCGTTGTTATACGGGCAAGATGTTGGAGGTCGTTTGGGAGGTGTTTTCCGCGAAGCCGCAACCCTGGCACAGACTTTTGGCGATGATCGCGTTTTCAATACTCCAATACAAGAAGCATTTATTATTGGTTCTACAGTCGGAATGTCGGCTGTAGGTCTAAAACCGTTTGTAGAAGTTCAATTTGCCGATTACATCTGGCCAGGATTGAATCAGTTGTTTACCGAAGTAAGTCGTTCGTATTATTTGTCGAATGGAAAATGGCCGGTAAGTTGTGTGATTCGTGTTCCAATTGGAGCCTACGGATCAGGCGGACCTTACCACTCATCGAGTGTGGAGTCGGTTTTGACCAACATACGCGGAATCAAAGTGGTTTATCCTTCAACCGGAGCAGATTTAAAAGGATTGATGAAAGCTTCTTTTTACGATCCGAATCCGGTAGTTATTTTAGAACACAAAGGATTGTATTGGTCTAAAATACCAGGTACTGAAGGAGCAATGTCTATTGAACCGGATGAAGAATACATTATTCCATTGGGGAAAGCCAGAATTGTGCAGGAAGCAAACGCAGACGCTATTTCAAGTGGTGAATCGTGTGTTGTGATTACTTACGGAAGAGGAGTTTACTGGACGTTGGAAGCCTCAAAAGCATTTGAAGGGCGAGTAGAAATTCTGGATTTGCGCACCTTGAATCCGTTGGATATGGATACAATTGCAACTTCGGTACGCAAACATGGAAAAGTAATGCTGGTAACGGAAGAATCGGTTGAAGCGTCGTTTACATTAGGACTGGCAGGACGCATCCAACGCGATCATTTCGAGTCGCTTGACGCACCACTTTCTATTGTAGGTTCGCAAGATACACCGGCAATTCCGCTTAATTCTGTGTTAGAGGCTGAATTACTTCCGAATGCAGATAAAGTACAGCAGGCAATTGAGTTGTTGTTGAAGTATTGATATGAGATGACAACAAAACAATTTTACCTCATTTGTCTGATTGGAATCACACTTGTTGGAGGATTGGTTTTGTTGTTTTTATGGAGACAAATCAAACTTAAATCAAAGGAGAATAAAAGTCTTTTGTTTATTGCGTTGGCCATGTTTTCATGGACGATCGTAGGATTGTATAAATACTATGACCCTCCAATGCCATCGCTCATTCACGCCATAAACGACCGTGTATTGTCTGCATTTAGTAACTTGTTTCTGATTGCATCATTACCGTATTTCCCGGAGGTCTTTAACCGATTTAAGGAACGGTTTTCTTTTTTCAGAAAGCCTGAGCAATGGGTGATTAATATGTTTATTTTCTTCGCAATTATTACGGCCATTTTCACGATGATCGACAGAAATGTAGAGAATGATAGTGGTAAAAAGATGATTATTGTAATTGATTCGGTGATTTCAACCATTACCATGAGTGCAATCTCTTACGCTATTTATCAATCACTTACACGGTTTTGGCAAGACAAATTCTTGCAACGGTTTTTATTCGTGATTTTTTTGGTGCTCATTTCTACCCAAATCGTTTTACCCTTAATTGCCATTTTTCCCGATCAGTTGAAGCCTTATTATCTTGGAGCTCTTCTTTTGTTATTGCTTGGGCTCATCTTTTTTAACCTCATAACGATTGCTTATTATTCCATGTTAGGTTACGAATTGCATGCCTCAAACATTGCAAGAATACAAAATGGCGACCTGGAATCAACGGCAGAAATAAAGTTGTTGCCCGAACAAATTACGGTTGGCTTTAATGATAGCAGAAAAGAATATTTCGTAAGAATTCGTTTTGTAAGTCCTGACGATACTACAATTAGTAAAGAAGAAGAAGTTGTTTCAACCAAAATCTTACAACCGTTTGCAAATTGGGTGTTGTTTTCATTGGCTCGAAAAAAAGAAATTAAGCTTTCTCATGTTGATCTCTCCACGGTTAAATTCAGAATGGTTGAATTTTGGAATAAGGAGTCGAATACCAAACTTACACAAGAGCAATTGTTCAATAATGATCGTGGGATGGTGGATTTGAAAATAGCATTAGCGGATGTGATCATTCTCAATCCTGATTTTTTGAAATCGAAGTTTATTATTCGTGAATCAATCATTAAACATGCCGAATCGTTTGGTTCATTTCTTGAAACGGAGGTAAAGGAATCGTTAACGAAAGAAAAACTGCATGATCTTTTGGTTAACCGGCTGTTTGAGTCTATTTAGCTGATTTTTAAAATCTTAATTGGTTTTTGTAATGCTTTGTAATACGTTGTAGTATTCCAAAATATTTAATTACAACCGGTTCGCTCGGTTCGACATTACTTTTCGGTAAGCAATTACTGAAAAATGAAAAGCTACTCAACTACACAACAATCGATTCATCGTTTATTGATTTTTACTACAAATTGTTTGGCATGTTGCTTTACACTGGTAACATCTTCTTCATGGGGACAGACATTTAGTAACACAACAGTATCTGCCTGTAATACATGGGATTCAGGTAATGCGTATCCTGGATTAAGTAAAACCATTGCTGTGAGCGGCCTCCCGACACCTTTGGGGACAGGAGCTGGTCAAGTGGTCTTAAAGCAAGTGAATCTACAACTAGGTACTACTGCTTGTAAAGGTAACCTGAGTACGTATTCAGCAAGATTGGTATCACCAAGCGGTACAATCATTCAACTTTTCACAACATTTACAAGTACTTCAACCTCTCAATGGATCAATATTAAATACCGTGATGATGCTGCTCTTGAACGTATTCAGGATTACGCAACAACCGTCAAACAAAATTATTGGCCATTCTCTATAGGATATTATAGAACGGAAACTGCCGGAGCATTTGCAGCAGTAAACGGAGAGAACCCAAACGGAAATTGGTCATTACAAGTGATTGAAAATACGACCTCTGAAGTATCATTTGAGCGGGTTGATTTGGTGTTTGGAACAGCGATTCAGGTAACTGATATTTCAGCTTCAACAGCGAATGATGCCTGTTCCGGTGCTCAATGCGTAGATAATCAATCGGTTGTTGTAGGAACAAACAATGGATATTCAACTCCCGATCCGAATTATCCCGGAAACTCATTTGGTGGCTGTAACTGGAATGGAAACAATAATAATAGCGCGTGGTTTCAATTCACAGCTTCGGCCACCACTGCTTCTCTTACCGTTAGCGGTATTACCAATAGTTCCGGGGCTACTTCTTCCGATACACAACTCTTAATAGCTCGCAGAACGGGGGATTGTTCCACAGGTTCATGGCTTTCCGTGCCAAGTGGTGGTTGTCCGGACGATGAAGCCATCAATAACTCAAGTTATTTAACGACCAACGGTGGAGTTACAGCCGCGGGGAATGTATACGTAAATGGAATTAGCGCCAATGCAGAGTTCAACTTAACGGGACTAACAGTTGGAGCAACCTATTATTTGTACATTGATGGGAATGGCGGAACAGCTTCTACATTTTACATTGAAGCAGCCAGTGGTTGTCAGAATTGTATTGTGCCATTGCCAATAGAATTGTTGTATTTCGATGCCAAACCGGAAGATAGAGTAGTGCAGCTAAATTGGGCCACCGAATCGGAGCGAAACAACGCTTATTTTGTGATTGAACGGTCGGCTGATCTTGCTAATTGGACCTTTGTGGATCAAATAGAAGGAGCGGGCAATAGCTCTTTACAATTGAATTATCAGACAACCGATTTTTCGCCACTCTATGGACAGAGTTACTATCGTTTAAAGCAAATTGATGCAGATGGAAGCGAAACCGTTTCAGAAATCAGAAGTGTATTGATGACAACCGGATTTACCTTATCACCAAATCCGGCAACCGATGAACTTCAAATTAGCGGGTTACCTAAATCTGGCAACACACAAATCAAATTGCTCAATACCGTCGGACAGGTAATTCGTGTGTTTGAAGCCAACAACTCCTTAACAAGTTTGAATATAGCATCAATCAGCAACGGTGTTTATTTCATCTGTATCGATGGCTATGAACCGATTCAATTTTTGAAAAGCACTAACTAGTAATGAAATTTCTCCTTTTCTTATTTCCGATTTTTTTAAGCGTAGGTTTGGTTGCTAAAGCGCAAATAGTAATCAACGAAGTTCATCCGAGACCTGTTGGAGGAGACACAGACCAAGCCTTCCAATCGATGTATAATTCCATCGCAACCAGTGGATCTGAATTCGTTGAAATTTACAATACAGATCCATGTAATGCAGTTGATATCAGCTGTTGGTCCATCGGAGGAATGGATGGCGGAACGAATGGTGGCTCGTTTTCTTTTCCTGCGGGAACTATCATTGCTCCTTTGGGATTTATCACGCTTGGCGGACCAAATACAGCCGGATTAACGTTTAACTTGAATCAAGCAACTAACTCAGCGTTATTGTGGAGGAGTAACGCCAATAGGTGGCATTTACCTAATGGAGACGGTTGGTTATCGTTGTATGATGCAACCGGAAGCTCTGTTGATGCCGTTTATTGGACCTTTGCGTCGAATGATCCTACAAAGTTGAACAACGATGCCACGTTTACAGATGGCGTATTGCAGCGCATTGCTACTTGCGGTGGTGGACCTTTGGCTACGGCAAGCGCTATTCCCGGTATTGAGTATTTAAATGTAGCAACTTCTACCGGATTATCATTTGAACGAACTACCGACGGAACAGCAACCTGGGCTTTAGGAAATGCTACACCGAATGCTTGCAACGGAGTTTGCGTCACGTCATCAGCATTTGTATTAAACTCATCTGTGCAACAACCGTCATGTGGCGCTTCAGACGGATCAATCGCGTTTAATCCTTCTCCGGCAGGACCTTACAGTTATAATTGGTCACCGAATGTCTCTTCTATAAATAACGCTTCCAATCTTGCGGCAGGTAGTTATAATATTTCAATTACACTCAACGGATGTAGTTTTGATACGACCATCGTTTTGACAGCTGTCAACGGAATTTCATCGGCTACTATTAACGTTGTTGATGCGGATTGCGGACAAACCAATGGCGAGGTCACTATTTCGAACATTGTGGGCGGTCAAGGTCCATATCAAGTTAATTTTGATGGACAAGGTTTTACAGCTTCGACCAATTATCCAAACCTTGCAGCTGGTTCTTATTCAATCGTTCTTCAAGATGCAAACGGTTGCCTATACACCGCATCGAACGCAATTGTTGCAAACGGAACAGGTCCAACTGCCATACAATTAACAAGCGTTTCAACTACTTGCGGCTTATCAAACGGCAGTATCGATATTGAAGCGGTTAACGGTGGAGTTGCTCCTTATCAATACAATCTCGGCGGGCAAGGATTCTCTTCCATTACCAATTACACAAATTTACCGGCAGGTACTTATTCATTGATTATACTAGATGATAATGGTTGCAGTTATGCATCGCAAGATGTGATAATCAACCCTTCTTCTAATCCGACGAGTATCGTCGTTACAACATCGAATCCGGCATGTGGAGAGGCTGATGGTTCGATTACATTGGGGGCAGTAGCAGGAGGTGCTGCGCCTTACCAGTATAATTTCAACGGTCAGGGTTTTTCAAGTAGTATTTCCTACACCGGGTTGTTAGCTGGATCATATACACTTGTAGTAATGGACGTAAATGGTTGCGTTTACACTGCCCCCAATGTTTTGTTAACCTCTTCAAACGGACCAACAGATGTGCAAGCAAGTTCTATTGACGCAACTTGCGGAGAAATGAATGGAAGTATTACCATCGGAAACGTAACGGGAGGCACTGCACCGTTTCAATACAGTATTAACGGTGGCGCTTTTTCCGCTAATTTGTTTTATCCGAATTTGGGAGGTGGTAATTTTGAGATTATAGTGCAAGATGCAAGTGGTTGCGAATTTTTGGCTTCCGAAACCATTGGTGGTGGTAATAGTCCAAATGCAGCATTTTCATTTTCTCCCGCAAGTATTCCTGTTTACAATCCGGTTGTGCAATTGATTGATGAAAGTTCGTCTGACGTGGTTTCTTACGAATGGTCTATTCCGAACGGTTCGCCTTCCGTAGCATCTACTCCAAACTTACAAGTTGTATTTAACCAGTTGGAAGTTGGTTTTTATCCGGTTACGCTGATTGTAACGAATGCTCAAGGTTGTAAAGACACTGTCGTGAAAACGATTGAATTGGTTGACGAAATTTTGGTTTTCGCGCCGAATGCATTTACACCGGATGGCGACGAATTCAATAACGGATGGGGAATAGTTGTATCTGGTGCAGATTTATTGAGTTTTCAACTTCTTATCTTCGACCGTTGGGGTGAAATTGTCTTTGAATCATTTGATGATAGTGTGTTTTGGGATGGAACCTATCACGGGAAATTAGTTCAAGACGGTATTTACACCTGGACTTTATCGTTGAAGGAATTGAGAAATGATGATAAACATGAATATCGTGGCCATATTACAATCGTGAGATAGCTTCTTTTTGAGTAGCAGCTTTAGAAATACGCAATCATTCGTTAGAAGAAATAGTATATTTGTTCATCACGTTGTTTTATTCATTACTAAAAGTAAGGCACTAATTTGTGACCTACTTTCCGAACCATCTCTATCATGACGCATCAAGAGTTAGTTGATTTTTTCAATTTTGCAGGACTGGAATTCAGTGAAAATCCGGAATCGATTCGGTTATTGAAAAAGCAATTATTGCTTGAACT
>JBILJP010000462.1:0-3654 GCA_044377135.1 Fluviicola sp. | reverse complement strand
GACAGATATCACCCATGTATTTCACTTGGGCCAAATCACCGCTCAACCAGCGTCCGTTGCGTTTCCCCAGTACGTATTCGCCCACCAGATTCAGACTTCCGTAAGGATCGTAGAATTTCCAAACACCGGTCGCCAAACCGTCTTTTACAGTGCCTTCGTTCATTAGAACGCCATTGTCATAGTAGTTTTTCACGTAGCCGTTAATGCGGTGTTCATTCGCATTGCGTTCCCAAAACGTATACAACATTCTGATTTCATGATGATCGGTGTGCGAGCAGTCGTATTTCTCTATTTTTTCGACAATGTAGCTTTTGCAAACCGCCCGCCCGTTGGTATCAAGTAAGGTTAAAATTCCTTTCGATTTGAAATGCACACTGTCGTTGATTTCTAAAATCGAATCGAAATAATTGACTTCATACAGTTGGCGGCCTTCGTAGCTAAAGAATTTCCAATGCCCGACTTTCTTACCCGAAGAAATCTCGCCAATGCGCGCAATGGTATCATTCGGATAGTACTTGGTCATGGTATAATCAATGCCTGTTTTGTCGACCAAACTTGGTCTGCCCATATAAGGCTCTTCGTACTCGTCTCCAACCAGCCCCAATTGATACAACATGCGTTCTAAGCTGGTAGAACCTGCAATATCGCGCGTATTGAAATAGATGGAATCTTTCCAATCGAATTCATAGCGTACGCTTAGTTGGTTTTCTTCCCAGATTTTCTCTTCGATTGGTTGATTGAACTGAAACTTCACGTATTGGTACTTGAAACCCAGGGTGTCGAAGGCTTCAAAATCGTCGATCGGATCGCCGGAAAGGAAAAAGCCGTGTTTAGCCATGTTGCCGTTGAGGTGGTAGGCTTTTGATTCGCCTTGCAGTGATCCGTTTTGGAAATTGAGGTCAAACAACAAGGTGGTATCTCTTCCGGGAAGCGTTAGGAAGGTTTGCATGATGCCGTCTACCGCACCGTGCTCGTAATTGGATTTGGTAAACGCGATTTTGGTGCGCTCCAATGTTGGTCCTTCCAAATGTCCGTCGACATAATTCCATTGTGTAATGGTATCACCCATCCAGTTCATTTCGTAAAAAGCACCGTTCAAGATTCCGTTTTTGTAATGACAAATCTTTGCCAGGTAATACACCGGTTTTGCCGGAAAACTATCTTTCAAAAGATCGCTCATTTCTATTTCATAGGGTTGGTATTCTGACTTGTTTTCCGGATACTGGGTGTTGTAATAATACACTGTTCCATCCACTTCGCCATTGGTAAAAGGCACTTTGGCAGTAATGTTTCCAAACTGATCTTTGGTGATCCATTCGCCCGAAGGTTTTCCGTTGAGGAATTGTCCGTTCACAACTTTGTCAAACGAATCGGCTTTTTTCTCTCTCAGTTTTTTGGATTTTTTGTCATAAAATTCATACTCGTTACCTCCTGAATAAAAGTGACTTTCGTCTACCGGACTGTAAACAAAACCGCCAAAAGGAATCACATTGTAATTAAAGTTTTGCGAAACATTGGAATTGTAAATGGCGCCAGGAGTCATGAACTGAGCCAGGTACTTTTCCTTGCGTTTTTTCTTGTAAACGCTAAAGGTTTTTTCGACAGCTTTACTGTGTTTTTTTCCGGCTGCGTAATTAAAAACAATGCTCTCTGCTGAGGTTTTGAGTTTGAAATCTTTGGCGTGTGTATTGATGGTAAACGTGCCGCTATAGGGTTGGTTTTTGTAATATAATGTATTGTCTGAAGTGGTTTCGTAGGAACGTTGCCAATACTTTACGCGACTATTCAATACGGTATCCGATAAACTTTTTCCTATTGTTAATCGTGTCGGACTATGGTAATACGAACCGTTGATCAATGTTTTAGAAGACAAATCGCCCACTGTGTATTCTTCACTGGCAATTACACTTTCGTAATCTTCGCTGAAAGTAGCAGTAGAATGATCGACCAAGTCCTTATTGAGCGCATAATAATCGGTTGTCAACGTTCTGGTAGCCGGATCAAAAGCCGTCAATGTGGCTTGTGTGGTATCGAAGCGCCAAAGTGATTCAACAAGCGTTTCCTGATTTACGAGTGGAACGTCAAGCGTATCCATATTGCCATACGAGAAAAACGATTCATAGTTATTGGCTGTGTAGATTCGGTTCTTGATGTGGTATTGGTTTCTTGCAGGTGGTTTATTCACCGTTTTAACGAAGCTACCGATGGAATCATACAGGTTGACGTAAATTAGTTTGTTGAGGTAATCGAAGGTTTTTTCCTCGTATTGGTTGGTTTCGGGCAAGTAGTTGATCACACTCACCGGATTTCCGTTATCCCAGAAAATAGTGTCTTCGTTTACCAATCGGCCGTCTTTGATTTCGAAACGCATTTTCAGCTGACCGTTTTGGTGGTATTCTTCATACACTTTGTCAAAGGCAAACACATAACCGATCGAATCAATGAGCTGAGCACGTGTGTAGTATTTATCATTAACGAGATACATCCGATCATTACGGCTATACGAAAAATCAAGTCCTCCGATTGTACTCGGACCATAATCACTAAAAATCATGCCCTCACTGTAATCTTCGCCGGGGTAAGAATGCATCTTTTCTTCGGGCAATTCCAATCCTTCCTCTTCTTTTTGCTCGTAGAGATGGTACAAATACGAAAAGGCTTGAAACGAATTCAGGTTGTCATTGTCGAATTCAAAATCATTGCGATCAAGATTGGAAAGATCCAGAATCTGATTGCGCACAATCACACTTTTCCCGATGATTTCTTTTTCGGGAATAAAGTAATGCCGTTTCACAATCACTTCACCAGTCCAGATCGTTTTAAAACCTTCGTGTGTTACTTTGTAACCGTATTCATACCATTCGCCACTAGCTTCACCGTTGGTATAATGGCCCGTTTCCATGATTTCACCATCAACGATATTGGAGTACGGACCGTGCAATAAACCGTTGTTGTAGTTGATTAATAAAATGGTGGTGTCTTTATACGTTCCGTTGAGGTAGTTTTCAACTGTTGGTTTTTCAACCAGGTAGGTATTGAAACTGAATTGATTGTAAAACCATTTTCCGGTTTTTAGTCCGTTTTGAAAATAGCCGGCTTTAATGGTATCTCCCAACGAATTAAGCCAACAGGCATAGCCGTTGAGTTGATTGTCTTTGAGTGAAAAAACAGCAGCTACCTGATCGTTTTTATAACGTAAAATATTCTGATCATCTACATACGGGATGTCTCTGTAGAACTGTACATATTCGCCATCAGGAAGCGGTTCCAGGGTTGGTGTGATGTCTTGTTCGAGCGGAATTCGAAAGTCAATTAATGTTCCCGGATGATGCTTGCGAAGGGCAATAAACGTTTTCTTGTATTTTCTGAATTCTTTTCCATTTGGGTACTTGATGTAACGTTTCACATCTTTCACTTCGGTTGAAAGAATACCACGGTTAAGTGAATCGCGGTGTATGATCTCTTCTTGTTTGATCCCGAAACGAAACGTGCGCATGTTGGGCTCAATTTCTTCCTGATACGGATAAACATGATAGGTTTTTCCGTTCATGACATGCGTTTCTTGCTGCGCCGAAGTCACCCGGATGAGAATCAGGAGGAGGAAGGTGATGGTGTATTTCATGGGTTATTGTTTTGTTGAAAAGAGGGAATAGT
>JBILJP010000107.1:0-13033 GCA_044377135.1 Fluviicola sp. | reverse complement strand
CAAAGCGGCGCCAAATCGACCGGAAACCCACGTGAATTGTTTGCTAAAGTGCCCGGATTAAACATTTGGGAAAGCGATGGAGCAGGTATTCAAATGGGAGTTGGCGGACGTGGATTGAGCCCCAACCGAGCGGCCAATTTCAACATGCGCCAAAATGGTTACGACATCAGCGCCGATGCCTTGGGGTATCCTGAAAGTTATTATACGCCACCGTTAGAGGCTTTGAGTTCCATAGAAATCATTCGCGGGTCGGCTTCTTTGCAATACGGTACACAATTCGGCGGATTGATGAATTTTGTGATGAAAGAGCCCAATCAGCATTCACCCATTGAATTTACAACCCGCAATACCGTTGGAAGTTTCGGCTACATTGGAACCTTTAATCGCATTAGCGGAACCGTCAACCGCTTTGAATACCAAGCCTATTATCAATTAAAAACCGGAAACGGCTACCGTATCAACAGCGATTTCACGCAACATCAGGGATTTGCCCAAATCGGTTACCATATCAACGAACATCAGCGCATTCGATTGGAATATACGCGCATGTCTTACCTCGCTCAACAAGCGGGCGGACTTACTGATAAACAATTTGAAGAAGATCCGCTGCAAAGCGTGCGCGACCGCAATTGGTTCAAGGTCAATTGGAATGTGTTGGCACTGCACTACGATTGGGAAATCAGCAAAGCAACTCGCTTTAACGTACGCGCTTTCGGAATGGTTTCTCAGCGACTATCTCTCGGCTTTTTAGGAAAAATCAGTCAGGCCGACCCTGGAGGAAACCGCGAAATGATTCAGGGCGACTTTAAAAACGCCGGTGTGGAAGCGCGTTTACTACACCGTTATTCTGTTTCGAAACGGGCATCTATTATTGGAGTGGCGTTGGTTGGAGTGCGTTATTACCAAGGACAAACAACCAGCATTCAGGGAACAGCTCCCGGTGGAAGAGGTGCCGATTTTAGCCTGCTTCATCCGGATGATGTCGAAAATTCATCGTTCTCGTTTCCATCGAAAAACGCGGCTGCTTTTGTGGAAAACATTTGGTTTATCAAAAAACGCTGGACGGTTAATGCCGGTGCACGTTTGGAATACATTACCAGTGCTTCAAGCGGATTCTACAAACAATATTCCATCCATCCGCTCAATTTCGATACGCTAGCCGTTTATAAAATTGAAGATGAAAATCAATTGACACGAACCGTTCCGTTGGCAGGAATCGGCAGTTCGTTCAAAACAGGAAAGCTTTCCAGTTTGTACGCCAATTTCTGCATGAACTACCGTGCGGTAAACTTCAACGACATCCGCATCAATAACCCGAATGTGATTGTAGACACCTTAATGCGCGACGAATACGGTTCTACTACTGAGTTGGGCTGGCGTGGTTTTGTTGTGCCCTATTTGTATGTGGATGTTGCCGCATTTTACTTGTTTTACGGTGATAAAATCGGTTTGGCTCCCGAAACAAACGGCGTGAAGAAAATTCGCACCAACATCGGTGATGCCGTAAACAAAGGTGTAGAGTTATTCGCCGAATTTGATTTCATCAAAGCATTCAGAGACAGCGCCAAAGTGAGTTCATCGGTATTTGTGAATTTCTCTTACATCGACGCCAAATACATCCGGTCGAAAGAAAGCAACTACATCGGAAAAGAGGTAGAATATGTGAGTCCGATTTTGCTCAGAGCAGGATTAAAAATTCGCAGTGATCGTTGGAGCGCTCAATTACAAGGATCGTACAATTCCAGTCAATTTGCCGATGCTTCCAACGCCATAGAACCAAGCGGTGATGCGGTAATCGGTCAAATTCCGGCTTATTTTGTGGTCGATTTTTCAGCGCGTTATGCCTTCAAACGATTCTTCCAAGTAGAATTCGGAATCAACAACATGCTCAATAGTTCGTATTACACTCGACGTGCCACGGCCTACCCTGGTCCGGGGATTTTACCTTCCGACGGCATTAATTTTTACACTACCTTGCAGTTCAAATTGGGCGAAGGCAAGTGAATCCAAGCGAAAAATACCGTATCAAACATCGATTAGGCAACGAGCAGCGACGTAAATTTGGCGATGTTTTTTTGGTGGAAGACAAGTTGACCGGTGAACTAGGTACGCTAAAAATGATTACCAAATCGGCGAATGAATTGCAAGAAACACGATTAAGGGCCGAAGCCAATTTTACGTTCGATCATCCGCATCTTCCCAAAACGCTTTATCAATTTGAATCTGAAACAGAATTGGTGATCGTGAAAAATCATTTTACGGGAATACCGCTCGATGATTTTATAAAAACCGTAAAGCCGAAACACAAGCCACGCGTATTGTTGCAATTGTTGGAGCAATTATCCCCTATTTTCGAGGAATTGAACCGTCAACACATGGTTCATTTAGACATCAAACCATCCAATCTTATCATCAACGGAATAGCTGAAAAATTTGATGTCTACCTCATTGATTTTGGCATGGCCATGCACACCAATGCCATTGACAAGCGAAGCACGTTGTTTCCGCTAGGATATGCAGCTCCCGAATTGTTGTTAAACCGCTTGCATTTGGTTGATGAGCGCACAGATTTATTTGCGTTAGGAGTTGTATTGTGGAAATGCTTAACCGGAAAATTGCCTTTACTGCATCCCAATCCAAGCATCACCACCAACCTGCAACTCACACATCCGCTGCCTGATCATGACGACATTCCAAAACGTTATTTGCCTGTTTTGAAACGCATGTGTGCGAAATACAGTTTTGGTGTTCCGCCCAATCAATTGCCAAGCGACACCATGGATTTGCATCTGAAAGAAGCCATGAATCAACGCTATTGGAATCTGG
This sequence comes from Fluviicola sp., assembly GCA_044377135.1. Classification (GTDB taxonomy): domain Bacteria; phylum Bacteroidota; class Bacteroidia; order Flavobacteriales_D; family Crocinitomicaceae; genus Fluviicola. Next base: position 10,207 of record JBILJP010000107.1, on the reverse strand, counting down.
AAGAAGTAATTATCGATTGGAAATCAGCGTTGGAAAAGAAGAATTGGTTGTGGTTTTAGGAAGATCAGACAAAAGTCCCGTAGGGCAATGTCATTAAGTTAACGTGAGTTCGTGTTAAGATTTTGTCACGCAAACAACCGTTCTCAAAATAGAATAAGAAAAGTAGTTGTCGTTTGCCACAGATCATCCTTAGGCTGACACATGGCACAGATTTTCACAGATAATGGACTATAAGCTAGCGTATAGTCTTCAAATTGAGCTGCGGATTTCATCTGTGAAAATCTGAGGAATCTGTGGCAAAATCAGAAAAGAATCGTCAAATAAATTAAATTTCAGAATAGCCCTACGGGACGAATAAAAAGTGCGAAATCTTATGCAACGAGTTTGATTAACACTTATGTACTTTAGCTTTCAACTACAATTGTTATTGACAAAAAAAACGATCAATCAGCCCAAAGCTAACCGATCGTTTTCACTTAGAATATGGTGTTTAATACAAATCTTTTCTAAAGCCTAAATTAAAGCTAAACGTCAATGGTGTGTACAAGTTTTGACTTCCCTGACTTGCAAGTGTGTTACTTGGAATAGCAAACAATGAGTACGCCAACGACATATCAAAGTACAACATCCCGAAAGTAAAATGGTTTTTTACGCCGGCATTTACACCAAGGTTCAACCCGATAATACGTCCTTTGCTCGTTAAACCATCTTGTAATTTATACAGTGATTCATCAAAATCCTGGTAATCTGCTTTCAATGAGCTGATAGACAACATGAACATAGAACCACCGTAAGCTGACCAACCGTAATCGTAACCGTTTCCGAGGTAATAACGCGTTCCACCCTCAATATTGGTGTAATTCATTTTTACGTTATAATTCACCTGTTTTACTTGAGGCGACGTCATCACATCCCGGGCTTCCGCATTAGCTACTCCCGGTGTATCACTCATATTTGAAAGCGTGGTTGTTAACCTTCCGAAATATGAAACTTCATCATCTCTCGGTATTTCAACACCGATATGTATTCCCGGATAGGCTTTCGGAATTCCGAATCCTTTGATCATTGTAATACCTCCTGAGACGCCGGTTTGTGCCATTCCTAAAACAGAAATGAGCAAACTTCCTATTAAAACTATTTGTTTCATCGTACCGCTATTTTGTCTGTACTAATTCTTTATATCGAAAACAATTCTCTTGGTGCGCTCCGGGCAAATATCCCGTACTCATCAAAAACTCATTCACAATCTCACTCCCAACAAATGTAAACGTCTTTTTGAAGAGTTTCGTCCATTCGGATAAACTTTTTGACGGATGTTGATCCAACCATTGTTTAAACGAGCCGAATTCTTGTTTTATCTGTACAATCCGTTGCGCGTTTGTTATAACAGCCTTCACCTTTAATTTGTTGCGAATGATACCTGTATTTTGCAACAAGATAGTAATTTTTTCATCATCATACAACGCAATTTGTTCGATGTTGAATTGATCGAATGCAAGGCGGAAATGAGGTTCGCGCTTCAGTATCAATTCCCATGAAAGTCCTGCCTGATTGATTTCCAGAATTAATCGTCCGAATAATTCATTATCATCTGTAATCGGTGTGCCGTAATGATAATCGTGATAAATACGGTGCACGTCATCTTCTGGTCGGTTACCGGCGAATTCACAGTAATGCATCTTTCCTTGATTGTGTTTCGTTACATTTGTTCCTCACTCATTAAAGTTCGGTATTCGTATGGCAATATACGCATTCAATGGTTTTAAACCTGTCATCAAAGCATCAAGTTTTGTGCATCCACAAGCTTCCGTTACCGGAAATGTGATTATCGGTGAGCATGTTTACATCGGTCCGGGTGCAGCCATTCGCGGCGATTGGGGACAAATCATCATTGAAGACGGTTGCAATGTGCAGGAAAACTGTACTATTCACATGTTTCCCGGAACTACCGTTACGCTGAAAAAAGGCGCGCATATTGGTCACGGAGCTATTATTCACGGAGGAACAATCGGAGAAAATTGCCTTATCGGGATGAACAGTGTGATTATGGACGATGTAGTGATGGAAGAAGAATGCATTATCGGTGCGTTGTGTTTCGTTCCGGCCAACATGCACCTTCCGCGCAGAAGTTTGGTGGTGGGTAATCCGGCCAAGATCATCAAAGAAGTTTCAGATGATATGATTGCCTGGAAAACCAAGGGAACTGCTTTGTATCAAGCACTTCCTGCAGAATGTTATGCTACACTCATTCCATGCGAACCATTACGTGAACCAGAAGCAGACCGACCTTCGCAAGAACAGTTGTTTAAAACGTGGGAATCGATTAAAAATCAATGAATTGATTTTTAATCACGCCAAAGGCAGACACGGTGTTGGATGCTTGATGTTGGATTGGGCTTTCCTTAGAAATAAGTTTTTCTTTCTGTAGATCAATCACTCATTTTAGCAAGGGATTCACTTTCCGAATAAACATTTTTCCTAATCAAAATCCCAAACTTATTAAAGTGAAGCCGGGATACGAACTGAAATTTCATCAAAAATAAAGCATCCAACATTAAACATCCCTTTTCTTTCGAGTACCAAAATCATTTTTTTTGCGTTTAAGCGGTGACATTTTTTATGTTTCTGACATTCAACTAAAAAATCGCTTATGAATCGCATCTTGTTTTTTTCGTTTCTATTTTCAGTTGCCACAGCTCAAGCTCAATGTACTGATTGTAACTCCCTGGAGGAAGCACTCAAAGATCCGTTGCGTGTGCAAACCTTAACGCTGAATAATCAAGGTTTAACAGTACTTCCGGCTGCCATTGCTCAATTCAGCAACTTGCGTTCGTTGGATGTATCAGAAAACAATATTGCTGAATTTACGCTTGAAAAACCGCTCTATGATTTGGAGCGACTCAATTTAAGCGGAAATATTCCTGAGCCGCAGGCCATTGCGCAATTGGCTACCAGTTACCCAAAACTCACTCACCTCGATCTGAGCAATTGTCATTTGGCAACCATACCACCCGATTGCTTTCGCTTTCCAGCCTTGAGATCACTTGATTTATCAGAAAACGGGTTGATGTTTTTACCGGAAGATGTGGAAACGTTGAAAGAATTGCGCGAACTCAATCTCAACGACAACGACCTCAAAGATACCTACACCACACTCGGTTCATTGTGGAAACTGAATTCATTGCACTTAGCGCGCAATCCGCGGTTAAACCATTCGGGCGTTTTTAATTCGTTAAAAGCATCCAACAACCTTCAGGAATTGGAAATTACGGATCAGGGCTGGAAGTCGAACGTTGATCGCATGTTGGCGGAATTGCCCTTAAAATCAATTACCATCGATGGCATAGACGAAAAATTACCACGAGGTATCAGTTCCAACCCGACTATTCGCAGTGTAAGCATCTCAAATGCAACCAACACCGATCAAGTAGCAGAAGGGCTAAAAGAAATGAAACAACTCACGCAATTAACCTTTGATAATTCTCCTGTTCCTGCGAATTTGGAAAAGGTAAATCAGTTGCGTCAATTGAGCCTTAAAAACACACAAACGGCCAATCTAAGCGCTATCAGCGAATGGAAATTCTTAAACGAACTGAATGTTGCCGAATCGTCGATGGAAGCCGCAGTTTTAGAAGAATTAAGCACTATTTTGCCAAATACGAGTGTTGTTTCCAGCTATCAAACCCCAAATCAAGAAATGGTCGACAATACATTGCCGGCAATCTCTAATTTAACTTCAGTCACTACTCCCATCAAAGCAGATCAGAAAAGTGAAGTCACAGTAGCCGATGTGACCTTCGATATTCCTCAAAATGCCTTCTTGCGCGAAGACGGCACACCGTATAGCGGACAAGTCGATTTTACCGTAAAAGTCTACAACGATGCCGTTTCTATGGCGCTTGAAGGTGCTCCAATGGCGTATAATGACAACGGACGACAAGAAATTTTTTCATCCAATGGAATGATTGACGTGAGCGCCACAACCATTGACGGTGAACCGTTAACAGCCAATCCTTCAAACCCCATTTTAGTTGACATGCCGGATTTGCAACCCAATGCCGATACCAAACTCTACGCATTTGATCCGTTAACCAATGCCTGGTTTACGATTGATGAAGGAGCTCGTAAACGAAATAACGATTCCATTATCGGTGATTTGATGGATTCATTGAATCAAATTGATTTAAGTAAATACGTGAATTTACAATCGGTTGATCGCTTGTTTGCTGTTGATTTCTCCAAAAAAAGTGTGAATGCTTCGGAGTTTCACTTACGAACATTTCTTCCAACAAATTCGATTATCGCAAACAAAAGAGACCTGTGCATTACCAGAAGGCTGAACGAAGGAAAAGCCGTTTCGAAACAAACATGGCACATCGATACCATTATGACGCCTAAGTTGATTCAGTTGTTACATTCCATTGATGTAAGCTACTCATTGAGTAAAAGTCACATCAACAGCAAACGTTTTCATTTCAAAACCGAACCGCGTGTGATTACCGACGTTCACATCCAACCCGATTTCACACGTGATCATTACCGCTTGACGTTTAATTACCGCGATACCTTGATTAACTTACCTGTCTACTTAAGCAGCTCATCCACCAGACGAACCTTACAGAAACACAAGCAATTTCAGCAACAGCTCGAACGCGCTCAAAAGGCTGATCGAAAAGATGAAAAACGAATGATTCGAAGAAAAAAAGCGATTACGAATAATTACATCGATCAAAACCGAGCTGCTTTGGTTCAACAAGCATTTGTGGAAGCTCAAGGTTCACCAGAAATTCGCGAGCGTCTTCAATTTGCACTTCCAACTTTCGGGTTGTTCAATTGCGATCGATTTCAGCGAGCACCAATTAATCAAAACTTTGCGCTGAACGCCGAACTAATTGATCAGAATCAAACAAAATACGAAACGCCTAAAATGGTACGTGTAGCTTTTCCTGGCAATTTCGGATACATTACGGCTACTTCTTCCTACATTCCGGTATACGAAAATGACAAGTCTGTTGTATTAATTGAATTGCCAGAGTCAAAACTAGGTGTAATGATCGTAGGAAGTAAAAAAGAAGCCAATGCATCTGTCATACATACGATTGACACTGATGGCAAATCGGCTGAAGAATTGAGACAATTCATCTTTAACATTCAATGAAACTGTTGCTGAAGTCGGTCATAGCTTGTTTGTTGGCTGTAAATGCAGTGGCACAAGTTCCGTCTTTTGTACAGGAAGCACGTTATCATTTGGAAGATGTTGATTCGTGTTATGCACTCGGAGGTCGCGCTAACACTACTTCCGAAGTAAATGTACTAAGTGATTCGGTAAGCGCCATTGAGGAATTGATGCTTTACTGCTTTGAGCGGAAATACAAATCGAATGTGGATACGCTACAACAAAGTCTGGTGCTTACTCATCTTTCGCAAATTGCCGTGCGTCGGGTAAACGGCATCAGTGGTGCCAAACCAGAAAAAATGCAACGCATCAAGCGCAAATTGTTTCGGGTATTTCGATCAGCACGCAGTTCATTTGGGTTGATCAATGTATATTCCTTCGACCTGGAATTGGTGAATACTCCGGCCTACTTTTATTACGACAAAAACGGAACTGACGGCGGTTTTAACCTTTATAAAGGCAAGCATAAACCCAAAGCAACAAAAGAAGATCCTGAGCCTGAAACAGAGGCGTTAAAATTGGTGACAGAAACAGAATTGTTTGCACAACTGGAACACAAGATGCGGAAATCGGGGTGCTCGCGCGAGTTACAAAGTGGATTAGTCAGTTGTATCGGTTATGCCGTTATACCGAATAAGAAGACTTTTTTTAGAGAAAAAACACCAACAGTGAAGGTGGTAATCATTACCGGAACGCGGAGATTGCGGTTGGTGAAAGAACGACACAAAAGCGCATAAAAAAGCTCCGACGTTTACAATCGGAGCTTGCACAGAATTAGTTATGATTATGCTTGTTTAACGTTAACCGCCATTAAGCCTTTTCTTCCTTCTTCCAATTCAAACGTTACTTCGTCGTTTTCTTTTACTTGATCAACCAATCCAGATACGTGTACGAAGTACTCTTTGTTTGATTCATCTTCTTTAATGAAGCCAAAACCCTTGGTTTCATTAAAGAACTTGACAGTTCCTTTACCCATGCTTTTGTAATTATAATCAAACAAAGATGCAAAAAAACCGAATAAATGATGCTTTCGGAGAAAAAAATATGCAAAAAAAACAAGCCGGATTCATTGATGAATGCGACTGTTTAACGCTCAAGCAAATTGATCAGATACTTACTTTGATACATTTCAGGAAAGTTGATTCAAAACAAAAGGCTTCGTAAGTTAAACCTACGAAGCCTTTTAAACAGTGACTATGATTTCCTTATGCTAATTTCACATTAACGGCATTCAATCCTTTTTTACCATCTTGCAATTCAAACGAAACTTCGTCGTTCTCATTTACTTGGTCAACTAATCCGGATACGTGCACGAAATACTCTTTTCCTGTCTCTTCTTCTTTGATAAATCCAAATCCTTTTGTTTCGTTAAAGAATTTGACTGTTCCTTTGTTCATATACTTTACTTATGATGTAGACGCAAAGGTGCGATAATAAACCGAGTAAACACCACATTAATTGATTTTTATGATAAAAAGTTTTGATAATCAGCGAAAAAGCCCGTTTTCAATAACAAAAAAAGAGGTTATTCAAACGAACAACCTCTTTACTTTCAGCTTACTATCTTTATCAAACCAGCATTGTAACCGGATTTTCCATGTAGTTTTTGAACGTTTGCAAGAACGCAGCTCCGGTAGCGCCATCCACTACACGGTGATCACATGAAAGGGTTACTTTCATGATGTTTCCAACCACAATTTGTCCGTTTTTCACTACCGGTTCCTGGCTAATTCCACCAACAGCCATAATACAGCTATCCGGCGGATTTACAATGGCCGTGAATTGTTCTATACCAAACATCCCCAGATTCGAAATGGTAAAGGTATTACCCTCCCATTCTGCAGGTTGTAATTTTTTCTCTTTTGCTTTCTTCGCCAAAACGCGTACTTCATCGCCCAATTGCGCCAATCCTTTGGTATCGGCAAAACGAACAACAGGTACCAGCAAACCATCTTCAACAGCCACTGCAACACCAATGTGCACGTGATTGTTACGACGAATGACATCGCCCAACCAAGAGCTGTTTACATTCGGGTGTTTTCTCAGTGCCATAGCAACCGATTTCACCACCATGTCGTTGAACGAGATTTTTACATCTCCGGTAGCATTCATGGTTTTACGTGCTTCAATCGCATTGTCCATATCCAATGAAATGGTCAGGTAGAAATGCGGAGCCGTGAATTTTGATTCGGCCAAACGACGTGCAATGGTTTTACGCATTTGCGAAATCGTTTCGTCGGTATACGATTCTGTTTGAGTTCCTCCTGAAGTAACTGCAGGTCGTTGCGGTGCATCGTAAGGTACATAATGATCAACATCGCGTTTGGTGATGCGACCACCTTCTCCTGTACCGGATATAAAACCAAGGTCAACTCCTTTTTCTTCGGCCAGTTTTTTAGCTAGCGGAGAAGCCAAAATACGTCCATTGGATGAGTTGGAAACCGCAGGCGCAGCTTTTGCCACTGCAGGCGTAGCAACTTCAGCTTTGGCAACTTCGGCAACCGGAGCAGGACTTGGTGTTGTGGCAACAGGAGCGGCATCTGCTTTTTTCTCAGGTGCAGCAGCTCCTGAAGGTGTTCCCGGATTGGCAATAATTGCCGAAACGTCCTCCCCTTTTTCACCGATAATAGCCAATAGCGCATTTACCGGTGTGGCCTTTCCTTTTTCAATACCAATGTGCAACAAGATACCGTCGTAAAACGATTCAAATTCCATTGTTGCTTTATCCGTTTCAATTTCGGCCAACAATTCGCCCGATTTCACGGTATCTCCTACTTTTTTATGCCATTCAGCTACCACACCTTCCGTCATGGTATCGCTCAACTTGGGCATATAAATGATTTCTGCCATAATCAGCTTACTCTATAAATTCGGTTATTAATATTCTATAATGTATGGGTAGTTCGGTTCCTGATAAATGTCATCGTATAAATCATCGGCTTCAGGGTACGGTGAATTTTCAGCAAACGTTACTGCTTCTTCTACTTCCGTTTTTACCCACGTGTCAATTTCACCAATTTCTTTATCAGAAAGCCATTTGTTTTGCTTGATCACATTCAAACAGTGTTCGATCGGATCTTGTTCCATCCACTCAGCCACCTCTTCTTTTGTACGGTATTTCTGAGGATCAGACATTGAATGTCCTTTGTAGCGATACGTGCGAATATCCAACAAACTCGGACCATCTCCTCTGCGAGCACGTGCTACAGCTTCTTCAATGGCATCATGAACAGCTTCCGGCGACATACCGTTTACCGATTTCGAAGGCATTTCATACGAAAGACCGATTTTCGATAAGTCAGTAACATTGGTTGTACGCTCAACGGAAGTTCCCATTGCGTAGTTGTTGTTTTCAATGATGTAAATCACCGGCAACTTCCAATTCATCGCCATGTTAAAGGTTTCGTGCAAAGCTCCCTGACGCACAGCGCCATCTCCCATTGAAACGAAAACCACATTGTCGGTACCTTTATATTGTTCAGCAAAAGCAACACCAGTTCCCATTGGGATTTGCGCCCCAACGATTCCGTGTCCGCCCATAAAATTGCGCGTTTTATCAAAGAAGTGCATCGAACCGCCTTTTCCTTTGGAACAACCGGTTGTACGACCGTACAATTCAGCCATCAACACACGAACATCCGTTCCCAAACCAATAGGGTGCGCGTGATCACGGTAAGCTGTCATGTGACTATCCGTAGGTCGTGAAGCACTCACAGTTCCTGCAACAACGGCTTCTTGTCCAATATATAAGTGACAAAATCCACCGAATTTTTGCTGAATGTACAACTGACCCGCTTTTTCTTCAAAACGACGCATCAAGAGCATGTCTTTATACCACTTGATATAGGTCTCTTTCGAGAACTTCGGCGCATCTTTCAGTGCACTCTTATTAGTTGTAGTTGATGGTTTTGCAGCTGCTTTAGTTGCCATACATCCTTTATTTGAAAGTTGAACCGCCAAATATAGTAAGAAGAACCGATTTTTATCCGTTTTGCAAGAACTTTCAACAAGTGTGAAACATTTTCTACAAATTTGAAATCGGAACAAAAACAAGCACGGATTATCCGTTTAAAAAGAGCAAAAGACAAACCCGATTCACGGTCAACTCTTTAGCGATAAAAAAAGGTGTACATTATGACTAAAATCGGCCTATTATCCGATACGCATAGCGATTTTCCTGAGAAGATTTACCATTATTTTCAAGATGTTGATGAAATCTGGCACGCCGGTGACATCGGTGACGTTTCGGTAATTGAACAATTAAAAGCATTCAAACCTTTGCGCGCCGTTTACGGCAATATCGATGATACGGCTATGCGGATGGAATTTCCGGAGTTCAATCGATTTACCGTAGAAGAGGTTTCTGTGTTGATTACCCACATTGCCGGAAAACCAGGTAAATACAGCACGCCTTTGTTGGCAGAATTAAAACGCGAAGCGCCTCAGGTACTTGTCTGCGGACATTCGCACATTTTATTGGTAAAACAAGATCCGCGTTTCAACATGCTATGGCTCAATCCGGGAGCTTGCGGAAACAAGGGATTTCATCAGGTAAAAACACTGCTACGTTTTGCTATTGATGGCAAACGAATCATCAATATGGAAGCCATCGAAATAGGAAAAAGAAGTAGTATAGACAATTCCCTTTAAAAAATTGCGTTATGAATTCCATGAACTTTAAAATCCTCTTGTTTTTTACCGCAATTGTTGGCACGAGCATAGCGCAAACCGGCGGAACCACCGGATTCAACTTTCTGAATCTTCCTTTTAATGCACGCACAACAGGTCTGGGTGGCTCTTTCATCACTGCCCGCGATTTAGACGTGAGTCTGGGCATTCAAAATCCAGCGCTCTTGAATGCCGACATGCACAAACGCGGTAGCATTAGTCAAACGCTTTTGGCGGGAGGAATCAACAGCGGACAACTCAACTATGCACATCACTTCGCCAACAACATTACCGGAGCAGCTCATTTCAGATACGTATCTTATGGCAAGATGAAACGCACCGATATTAATGGTACTGATTTGG
>JBILJP010000461.1:0-3671 GCA_044377135.1 Fluviicola sp. | reverse complement strand
GCTTTTTCAAAACTGCGCTCACCCAATGCCGGATTGGGTTGGTTTTTAAAATACTCCATTCCCATATCGTAGGCGTATTTCCCGAACGCAAAGTAACAAGCTGCGTTATCCGGAGCGGCATCAATGGCTTTTTGATAATTGTCGGAAGCTTCCTGAGGCGTTTTGGCATCATTCCCTGCATCAATGTATTTCTGCGCTTTTTTAGGCGGAGCCATACAGGAAGGATCTTCTTCTTGCGCACTAGCAACTGAAGAAAAAAGGAAAGAACCGGAAACAACAGCAAAAAGGAAGTAGTTTTTCAACATAAGCTTAAATTCTATAAAATTCTATCGTGTTAGACAATATTCATGCCTAAAGAACTATATCGTAAAAAACCGTAAAAAGTTACGCTTCGAGCCAAAAAATTGCATGATATTTGATTCGATTGAAAAACCAATGATTACTGCATGAAAAAACGATCTACTACTACTATCCGTTTACGCCACCTGGCGCTTAGTGTTTTGTCGCTGTGTTTGGTGTTTTTTTCCAATGCTCAGGAAGAAGAAACATCCGTTTACAAAGCGGTAAAAGCAAATAATCTGAAAGAGGTGAAACGTTTGGTAGAAACCGGAGCCGATTTTGAAACGGGCGATACCTGGGGCAATGAACCGGTGGAATATGCCGTTTCGCATTCCTATAAAGAAATTGCGCTTTATCTTTTGAAAAAAGGAGCAACTGGTCGCGACGGTTTTTACGGCGCTTGCGAAAATGACGATGTGCAGTGGATTCAATCGTTACTCGATTATGGATTCAGAGATTCGGAAGCGGTGCTGGCGGCCAGCGAATACGGACATTTGAATGTGGTGAAACTGTTGGTAAAAGAAGGTTTTTCGGTGAATGTTTCTCAGAAAAGAAAACCCGGACTTTTTCGGAAATACTACATTTCTCCGATAGAAGCGGCTATTCTAAATAACCACGATGAAATAGCGGTTTTTTTGGTGAAAAATGGCGTGAAAGTCGATGAAGCAATTGATTATGCGTTTACCTATCAGCGTACGGAGTTGATCAAACAATTATTGCCGCTTGGTGCCGATGCAAATGCGGTCTTTTTACAGGCTGTTAAAACATTAAACAAACCGATTGCTACGGTGGCTTTGACAAATGGAGCTACCAAAACAGCTGTAGACGAAGAAGGTAAAAGCGCCTTGTTACTTGCCATTGAAACCGGTGATCAGCTCATGATCGATTACACGATGAACGAATTGAAACTGGATGTAAATGCCGTTTCTGCCGCCAATGAAAATGCACTTATGTTGGCGTGTAAATCGCAAAACCTCACGTTGATCACCCAGTTGTTGGATCAAACTGTCAATATTGAATCGACCAATAAACTTGGGGAAACGGCGTTATTTTATGCCAACAGAAATGATAACCCGGCTTTGTTTGACTTGTTTTTACAGCGCAAGGTCAACCTGAATCACACAGATAATGACGGAAATTCAGTTTTACTGAGAGCTGCGGCATTGAACAAAAGCGAACGCGTAAAATGGTTGATTGATCACGGTGCCAATTGTGCGCAAACAAACAACGAAGGTTTCACTGCTTTGTCTTACCTGATTGAAGTGAACGGCGCCATGGTCGACCGGCCATTACTCGATGTTTTATTGAGCAAGGGATTGAGCATCAATTCGTGCGGAAAAAGTAAAGAAACGTTGGTTTACAAAGCAGTGCTGGCGGGCGATTTACCGGTATTGGAATGGTTGCGAACAAAAGGAGCCGATTTTAACCCGAAAAACAGCAATGGTCAACGTCCGAAATGCAAGAATCCGCAGATCATCCGTTACCTGATAGAAAACGGAGCCGATATCAACGGAATAGATGACTGGCACGCAACTTACATGTGTGTGGCACTTGAGCTGAATGATTATGAACTGGCGCAGTACCTGATTTCAAAAAAAATCAACCTGGAACAAGCGTGTTACTTCGACGAACCGGTTTTAATCAAGGCCATCGAAAAGAAAGACCTGGTGTTTGTGAAGTTTTTGGTGGAAAACAAAGCAGATGTCAACGTGATTGGCTATTTCGACCGGAATGCAGCGGAATATGCGATCAAAAACGAATACCAGCCCGTTATCGATTACCTGAAATCGAAAGGAGCGATGACACCCGAAGAACGAAATAGTGCTGTGATGAAACGCATGGAAGAAACCAAACGTCTCAACGAATTACTTGACGCGAAAAATACTGCGGCTGTGTTGGATATTTGTAGAAAGTACCCCGATTTACCGCTTTCGCCCGATGAACAGAAAAAGCTGACGACGCTGGCAGTAACTTCATCGTCGTTGGATTTGTTACAAGTTGCCTTGGAAACGTATCGTTTTGATGTGAATCAATCGGTCAATTTTCAAAAACAGTCGGTGCTTTTTATAGCCGTTCAGCAAGCCAACAAAGACTTTGCGCTATTGCTCATCAACAAAGGTGCCGACGTAAATGTAGAAGACGATTTCGGAAAAAAAGCCATTGATTACGCCACCGACAAAGAATTGAAGAAACTCTTGAAAGAGAAGATGAAGTAAAACGCGCTGTTTCGTTATTTCTCGAAGTCACCGTTTACCGGTTCTTTACCCGGCATCAAATGTTCACTGCTTTCTCCGGTTGTAGGAACGGATTTGTCTACGATTTCAAATTTAATGTCGTCGAACCAAATTTGACCGGTTCCAACCAACAAAGCGCCATAGGCAAGATTGGAAGCATTGGCCGGAACATCCAACACAATTTCATACCTCGTCCAATCAGTCGTTCCTTTGATCGATCGGTTTTTTTTACCATCGTGCATATTGTCAAAACCAAGATCGCGGTCAGAATTTTTTTGATCGATGCGAAACCACAATCCGGCCCAATTCGAAACGTCTTTTGTTTTCACCATTCCCGACATGCGAACACGTTTCCCCAGATAATTATCGGGCAAACAATCCTGCATCAACGTACCAAACCCCTTGATTTTTTTGACTTTCGATTTAATGGTTGCTGCATTTTTACCGTCTTGACCGGCTCCTTTATCAATACCCATGTCATAACTTTCCGGATCACTTCCCGCTTCAAACCAACCTGTTGGACTATCAAATGAAACGAGCGTTAGGGCCATTACCAAAATGAATGCACCTGTGAGTTGTTTTGTGACTGTTGTTTTCATAGATGTAGTTGTGTTTACAGCTTGATAAAAGTGTTTTTTTGCTCAAGGTTACACATTTTTTGTTCTTTTAAAGTAAATCTGTTTATGGAATCACTCTTCTTTTGCATCATTAATAAAAATCATTTATGAAACAACTTCTCGTTGCATTGTTTTTAGTGGTAACTTCTTCTTTGTTCGCTCAAACTGTGGCGCCCATCAATCCTGTAATCGGAGACGCAAGTTTTGTGGCAAAATACGGAACACCACCTGTTTCGGGAGACAATGAAACCGATCGCATAAAAACCCATTTGGCGTATGTAGAAGAACGGCTTCGTGCTACGGATGTTTCAGTGCTTCCCGCTGAACAACAGGCAAAACGAATCGAGATCTTAGACCATTTACATACGTATTGGCAACGGGAACAATTTCCCATCAACACAGCTTATCCGAACGAGCGTAAACCGTGTTTTATTGATGAAAAAGGAACCATTTGCGCTGTCGGTTATTTGATTGAACAAAC
>JBILJP010000106.1:0-13126 GCA_044377135.1 Fluviicola sp. | reverse complement strand
TTTGAAAAAAGCATCGTCAATTCCATTTTTGACCACGGTTTGCCAAAACGAGCCGATATTTACTGGTTCATTCATGTGAATATTCTCGACGAACCGTATGCACAACATTATACGGTTGAAACACTCAGAAAGGATGATTTATATTTCATTGTATTCAACCTCGGCTTTAGAGAAGAACCGAAAATTGGTTACTACTTCAAGCAAGTGGTGAAAGAAATGATTAGCAAAGACGAGGTGAACCTGCAGCGCATAGAGCAGGAGTATCAGCAAGACATTATGGGTGATTTCCGATTTGTGGTATTGGATAGTTTTCTTTCGTATGACAATAAGATGCCGTTCTCTCAGAATTTCATCATGAAAAGTTACTACAACCTGCGTCATTTGAGTATCAAAGAACACATCAACTTTGAATTGGATCGAAGCAATGTCATGATTGAAAAACATCCGGTGGTGGTAGTTCCTTTTGAGCGGAATACATTGGTGCGAAAAGACGCTGAGCCGGGTAATTAATTAACTTCGCGGCAACAATTCTTGTGTGATGAAATTCTTCCTGTTTCTTTTAGTTGTTCCTTCTTTCCTGTTTTCTCAGGTGGTTAATACAGGAATGACAGATCGGTATGATTCGCTTGAAACCGGAAAAGTGAAGATCGGCGGGTTGATTGATACGTATTACGGCTACGATTTTAATAAGCCGGTTACGTCAGATCGTGCTTATTGTGTTTCATCTCCGCGTCACAATGAGATCAACATCAACCTTGCTTACATTGAAGTGCAGTACATCAACGAACGTGTGCGTGGAAGATTGGTGCCGGGTTTTGGTACGTATATCAATTCCAATTATGCCAATGAGAAGGGAACGCTCAAGAATTTGATCGAAGCCAATGTCGGAGTGCGTTTATCTAAAAAGCGTGATATTTGGGTAGATGCGGGTGTTTTTGGATCGCCTTACACCAATGAAACAGCCGTTTCGAAAGATCACCTAATGTATACGCGGTCGTTTTCTCCGGAATACACGCCTTATTACCTTGCCGGGGTGAAAATCAGTTCACCGATTGGCAAAAAGCTAAAAGCTTACGCTTATATCATCAATGGTTGGCAAGTTATCAATGATGTGAACAATCCGCTTTCGGTAGGAACACAACTGGAGTATCGCCCCAACGATAAGTTACTGATCAATTGGGATACCTACATCGGCGATGAATATTCCGTTCAGACACCCGATTATAGAACACGTTATTTCACCGATGTCTATGCCATCTACAATTCCGGAAAACGATTCTCGCTTACTTCATGCGCCTACATCGGGTTGCAGGACAAAAAAGACACCTTGGGCAACAGCTCTCAACCGTATTGGTGGCAAGCAAATGTGATCGGAAATTGGCAGTTCAATAAATCGATTTCTTTATCCGGCAGATTGGAATATTTCAACGATATGAAATCGGTATTGGTAACGCCCATTACAACCGTCGGCGGATTTGATTGCGGCAGTGCCGGATTGTGTATGAACGTAAAGATCGGTAACAATGCTCTTTTTCGGCTCGAAGGAAGAACGTTTTATTCGGGAAGAAACATGTTTATCGGTCCGAACGAACAAGAAACCAAAACAAGTAATTTACTGATTACGAACCTTACGGTTTGGTTTTAGGGAATTGTATAATCTGAGTACTGATCAACTTATAAGTCATACTTTTTACCCAAACCGTTCATTAAGTCATTGAAATCTATCCCTTTTTCTGGGTTTAGATCCAACTCTTTTAGTCGGTTTTTAGCTAGCTTTTTCTGCCAATCGGGAATGGTAGTGTCTTCTTGATTCGTTATTTCAAATCCAAGTTGTTTAGCAAGCTCAATGAAAAAAACGAGTTTTTTATCCGGAACATTTAAAGTTACTTGTTTCACACGATGAAAATTTAATACAACGATATACCAGATTTCTAAATGTCAGAAAATCCACTTCCACAAATATAAGAAATGAAAAGTATCTCTACAATAGTGTCTTCGGGCACACATATTCCGTCGCAATCAGCTTTCCGGTGGCTTTTAATGCTTTGAATCCGCCTTCTAGATTAACAAGATGTTTGAAACCTTTTGCGCGAAGGATGGATGCGTAAATCATGGAACGATAACCACCTGCACAATGAATGTAGTAAGTTTCTTCCGGGTTGAGTGAATGGAGGTTGTCTTCAATAAAATCGAGTGGTTTGTTCACCGCGCCCACAAAATGCTCCGATTCAAATTCGCCTTCTTTGCGCACATCCAGTAAAACACCAGCGTGGTAGTTGTTCACAAACAAATCTGCCGAAAGTGATTGAATGGTATCAACAGGTTTTTCGGCATTTTTCCAGCTGGTAAATCCACCTTCGAGATAACCTAGCGTTTGATCGCAGCCGATGCGTGCTAATCGAGTTACCGCTTCCGCTTCTCGGCCGGGCTCAGTAATAAGTAAGATGTTTTGTTGAATATCAGGGATCAACGTACCGACCCAAACGGCAAAATCACCGTCTATTCCAATGTTGACCGAACCGGGAATAAATGCTTTTGCAAATTCTTCGGCTTTACGCGTATCGATCACATAGGCGTTTTCGGCTTTCATTTGTTGTTCGAACAGTTCGGCCGTTAAAGGAGTGGTTCCGTGTTGCATCACACTGTCAATGCTTTCATAACCGATAATGTTCATCAAGACATTTGACGGGAAATAATGTGGTGGAGGAACCAGCCCATCTAATACTTGTTTGATAAATTCTTCTTTCGTCAGATCAGGATTCAATGCGTAATTGGTACGTTTTTGATTGCCCAAGGTATCAGAAGTTTCCTTGCTCATGTTTTTACCACAGGCACTTCCGGCTCCATGAGCAGGATATACGATCAGGTGATCACTGAGGGGCATGATCTTGTTGCGTAACGAATCATACAAATGTCCGGCAAGTTTTTCTTGCGTGAGTTCGGCAATTACATGTTGTGCCAAATCAGGTCTTCCAACATCGCCGATAAACAAGGTGTCTCCCGTAAAAAGAGCCGTTTCTTTTCCGTTTTCATCGGTGAGTAAAAAGCAAGAACTTTCCATGGTGTGCCCGGGTGTATGAATCACTTTGATTGATGTGGCACCAAGCGGAAAAATCTGTCCGTCGAAGGCAAATGTTGCTTTGAAACCCGTAGACATATTGGTTGGTCCGTAAATAATTGTAGCACCTGTCTTTTTGGCGAGATCAATGTGTCCGGAAACAAAATCGGCATGAAAATGTGTTTCGAAAATATAGCGAATGGTTGCATTGCGACTTGCCGCAAGATCCAAATAAGGCTGTGTTTCGCGCAACGGATCGATAATAGCAGCTTCGCCGTTACTTTCGATGTAATAGGCCCCTTGAGCAAGGCAATTGGTGTATAATTGTTCAATTTTCATGATAATTTGTTTTATGAATCGTCAGGGATTGTCTGTTTTCAACCATTCGGCATATGAGGTTGGTGTTTCATCCAGCCGCACATGCTCCAGTGTAATGCCATTCGGCAGATAAGGTGCTATTCTGTTTTTACAATCAATCACTAAATTTTCGCAACTCGGTTGATATTCGGTTAGAAGGATGTTGTTTTCTGAGATGCGTTCGCGAAGCAATTGGGCAAATACCGAAGATTGCTGCAATACCAAGGCATGATCGAACACTTTCACTACGTGTTTTTCAACGATGGATTTAAAGTCGGTGAAATCAATCACCATCCCGTTTTTTGGATGCGCGGGATCATTCATCACTTTTCCGGAAACGGTAACCGCTAGTCGATAGGTGTGTCCGTGAATGTTTTTACACGGTCCGTCATATCCTTCCAGCGCATGCGCCATGTCGAAGGAAAACTGTTTGGTGACCCGAATGATATCCGCTTGTTTCATGGTGATTAGATATTCGGACTTTCTGCAACACCCCAATTAGCCAATTCTTCATCGCTCCAAACACTTGGGAAGAAAATGCGTCGTTGGTATTTAGGTAACATGTATTTCCGCCAGTCACTTCCTCCGGTTGCTTCAGTAGTGTTGCCATCCGAACGCAAGTATTTTTCAGCAGCGTGATAATGAGCCATAACCCACGTCACGTTGACTGTATAATCATAATGACGCAACGCCTCCACCAAGGCCGGATTGGTGCGTTCTTCTTCAGACAATGATTTGTATTTTGTGTAAAGATTGGTGGTGTTGTATTGCTCTATTTTGCGTACGAATTCGTCTTTGTATTTTTCTTCAAAAAGCTGAATCAAGGTGCTTTTTTTACCGGTTTTGTGGTCTTTTCCGGCGGCTTGCCAGTACAAATGATCGTAGGCATATTCATACGAAGTATTGCGATCAATAGTGGCTCTGAACCGGAAGTCGATGAGGTTGATCAATTCGGTTGAAGCGAATTCTATTAGGCGGTATTGCGCACTTTGAAAACCGCTGGCTGGTGTAAGTGTGTTTCTGAACTTGAGGTATTGCTCGGTTTCCATTCCTTCTTGCATGATCGAGAACGAAGAGGCCAGCATATCGAAGTAACGACTAATACGATTGAGTTTCTCCGTAAAGAAATGAGCGCTAACCGTTGCTTTGGAAGTCACTTGATCGGCTTCCCACAAAATCATTTTGAAAATGATCTCATTGATTTGGTGGTACATGATGAACACCATTTCGTCAGGCAAAGTTGTGCGCTGAATTTGAAGATTAAGCAATGAATCGGTGTGGATGTAATCCCAATAAGTAATTGGTTTTGCCCAAATGAGCCCTTCCAAATGCGTTTCCGGATTTTGGTCAATAGCCTTGAATTTTTCGGTTACGCGATCGAGTAATGTGTTCATTGATTCTTCCATACCTTCTTTTTTACAAAGTTAGAAAGCGTGGTTGGCTAAAAATCTGACTTACATCAGCTTTTGAAAAAATCCTTCGTTGCCATTGAATTTGATACATTTGTTTGGAAAACCAACGATGAAATTGATTCTGATAAAATACCGCACCATTTTGCTTACCGGCGTTAGTCTGGCGGCAATGCTTGTGTTGTTGCGTTGGTTGGAGTTGCGCTTTTTGATTTTCAACAATGCGATAGAAGTTTATATAGGAGCCATTGCCATCTTGTTTACAGGTTTGGGAGTATGGTTGGCGTTGAAACTCACCAAACCCAAAACAGTGATCGTAGAACGTCAGGTGTTTGTAGCAACAACTACCGATTTTCAACTCAATGAAGCAACTTTAACCGAATTGGGAATCAGCAAACGCGAATTGGAAGTATTGGAACTAATGGCGCAGGGGTGCAGTAATCAGGAAATTGCCAATCGTCTGTTTGTTTCCTTGAATACCGTAAAAACGCATTCATCCCGGTTGTTTGAAAAACTGGAAGTCAATCGCAGAACCCAAGCCATTGAAAAAGGGAAACGCTTGTTATTGATTCCTTAAAAACCAACTACTACTTTTGAGTGAATGCACTTGTTTTGACACAAATCACCCGAAAGTATGACGGCCTTTCGGCTTGTTGACGGCACTTTTGTGTAAAATTTTAAACGAAAAGAAATGGGAAAAAATGTACTTGTATTCGGATTGATTTCTGGTTTTATCAGTGTCGCTTGGTTTTTGGGGATGATCTTTTTAGGCGAGGAGTGCATCGGAATGGAAAATGGCATGTTGTATGGTTATTTGATCATGCTATTGGCATTTTCAATGATTGTAGTGGCCGTGAAAAATTACCGTGACAAACACCTGGATGGATTCATCTCGTTTGGGAAAGCTTTTAAAATGGGATTCCTCATTTCATTGGTTGCTTCGAGTGTGTATGTACTTGTTTGGTTGTGTTATTATTTTGGAAGCGACTCCAATTTTATAGAGCAGTATAGCGCTTATGTGATTAACCAGCTACGGGAATCAGGAGCAACTCAGGCAGTAATTGATCAACAAACCCAAGAAATGGCCGATTTTGCCAAGATGTATGAAAATCCGTTTTTCAATGCAATGGTGACTTACATGGAAATTTTACCGGTTGGATTGGTGGTTTCGCTGATCACAGCATTGGTGATGATGAAACGTAAACCGAAGAATTAAGAATTACTAGATGATGGTGTCTAAAAAGTAATAACCTGCGTCGTTATTTTCAGAAATCGACGTTGATCATTTACTTATGTAAAATCCAAGTGCCTAATCCTTAACACCTTGCATTTCATCACTTTTTAATCCACCTCAAGGTTTTACTAACGAATAAGCTTTTTTAGACACTTAAGTGAAAAGAATATTAGCTCGTCCACCTTAGTTATGCGGACGAGCTTTTTTTGAATCAATCCCATCATTAAATCCATTTAATTTTCAATAATATTTATTTTTATTTTAATATTATTTATTTTTTGATTTACATTTGTCAAATAAATAGCATTAAAGTGAAACCAAAGCTTCCCGTTTCGTGTCCTAGTTGTCAGTCTTCGCTTAGCGTAAGCCAACTTACATGCAATACCTGCCAAACTGGTGTGTCCGGAAATTACGAATTACCCTTTTTGTTGCAACTTACACCAGATGAGCAGCAGTTTGTCTTCCAATTTGTGATGACCAGTGGCAGTTTGAAAGAAATGGCCATGCAAATGGGGAATAGTTATCCAACCGTTCGCAATAAACTTGATGATATCATTGCGAAGATTAACGCCTTACAACAACAATCATGAAAACACTTCTCTTAAAACCTTTTGAGCGTTATTCCGAATCACGGCTTTTGTTGGTCGGATTGCTGGCTTTCGTCATTGGAACCGTGCTGTCAAAATTGTTCAATACTCATTTCGACGGTGTGTTGGATGCCCATTTT
The DNA here is from genome assembly GCA_044377135.1 of Fluviicola sp. GTDB lineage: Bacteria > Bacteroidota > Bacteroidia > Flavobacteriales_D > Crocinitomicaceae > Fluviicola. The sequence goes on along the minus strand of JBILJP010000106.1, from coordinate 6,341 downwards.
TCCAATACCATTTCATGGACTGAAACAATCCTTAACAATAGTGTGAATGTTGTTAGCCTTACGTTGCTATTGTTTGCCGTGGGTAAAATCATCAATCACAAAACACGTTTAGTCGACCTACTTGCAACGGTATTAATTGCCCGCATTCCTTTTTACCCCTTGGTGTTTTGCAATGTAGGAAACAAGGCTTTCAAAAGCGGAGATGAGATCGTACAGTCTTCTTTGCACCAAACTCCCATTTCCACTTCGGCAATTGTGATGCTTGTAATCATGGTGTTGATCACGCTGTCATTGATTGTTTGGTCGGTTTCCTTGCTTTACAATGGTTATAAAACGGCTGTCAATGGCAAGGGAACGAAAGCAATTGTATTTTTTATTGTGGCCATCGTAGTAGCCGAAATTGTTTCGAAAGTAGTGGTCATTTCACTGTCAAACACCTTAAAATTATGAAAAAGATAGGATTGCTTTTTAGCACAATGGTGCTTGTTTTTACCAATTTCGCACAAGAATTTACCGGCGATTGGTACGGCGAATTGTCGGTAAGTGGTATGAAATTGCCCTTGGTATTTCACATTCAAAAAACGGAGGGAGGATTTGCTTCCACCATGGATAGTCCAAGCCAAAAAGCAATGGGAATTGCAGTCGATAAAGCCGTGATCAACGGAGACATGATGACACTTGATTTAACAGCCATTGGTGCGCGGTATGAAGGTAAACTCAACGCCGAACAACAAATAATCGGTGTGTTTAATCAAGGCGGCCAATCATTGGATCTGGTGTTAAGTCACAATGCAGGAGCGGTAGCCATTCCCAATCGTCCGCAACAACCCAAAGAACCGTTTCCATACTACACCGAAGACGTAACTTTTGAAAATAAATCGGCCGGAATCACCTTAGCAGGAACCTTGACGTTACCGAAGAAAAAAGGAAAATTTCCGGTAGTTGTGTTGATTTCCGGTAGCGGACCTCAAGACCGCAACGAAAACATTCTAGGTCACCAACCTTTTGCTGTGATTGCCGATTATTTAACCCGCAACGGTGTTGGTGTGTTGCGCTATGATGATCGTGGTGTAGGAAAATCTACCGGTAATTTCAGCCTGGCAACCAGCACCGATTTCTCAACCGATGCAGAAGCGGCATTTACTTATTTACAGCAACGAAAAGGCGTTGATCCGAAGCGCATTGGTTTAGCCGGACACAGTGAAGGAGGTCTCATTGCACCGATGGTGGCGGCCCGAAACAACGATGTAGCTTTTATCATCCTATTGGCTGGTCCCGGATTGCCCGGATCTGAAATATTAACCTTGCAACAGGCATTAATTGGTCGCGCAGATGGAGCTTCCGAAGCCGATATTGAGCAAAATGCTGTGTTTAGTAAGGGAATGTTTGATATCATAACCAAAAAGCAAGATGGGGCAACAACCACACAAGAACTGAAAGCGTATTTGAAAATACAAGTTGAGGCACTTCCCGATTCACTCAAAACCGGAACTACCGAAGAAATGATCGACGAAGTGATGCGAGGTATTGATAATCCATGGATGAAAGAATTTATCAGCTACGACCCTAGGCCTGCGTTGCGTAAAGTAACCTGTCCGGTATTGGCGTTAAACGGAAGCAAAGATCTTCAGGTTCCTGCGAAAGAAAATATTGCTGCTATTGAACAAGCGCTCAATGAAGGTTGGGTAGAACGTGGAAAGAAAGAAAAACACATTGAGCTGTGTATTTTAGCAGGACTCAATCACTTATTTCAGGAATGCACAACCGGATCGCCCAATGAATATGGCAGTATCGAGCAAACATTTTCGCCTGAGGCACTTACCAAAATGCTCGACTGGATGCGTGATCAAAGCATTGTTAAGTAATGCAAATTCCCATTACGATCACGGCTTGTTTGTTACCTTTAGGGACTTAAAAACAAGACATGAAAATTGAGATTTGGTCGGATGTAATGTGTCCGTTCTGTTATATTGGAAAACGTCGTTTGGAGCAAGCGTTGGAGCAAATTCCCGGGTCGGAAGCTTATTCGATCGAATGGAAGAGTTTTCAATTGGATCCGGATTTGGTGACCAACGGGAAAGAAAACCCATATGAATACCTGGCCGATCGAAAAGGAATCAGTTACCAGGAATCGGTGAAGATGCACGAAAATGTGGTCAACGCCGCCCGCGAGGTCGGTTTGGATTATCGTTTCGATAAGGCGGTTGTGGCCAATTCATTGGATGCCCATCGTTTGTCTCATTTGGCAAAACAACACGGTGTTGGAAATGCGTTGGAAGAACGGTTGTTTCAGGCCTATTTTACCGAAGGCCGAGACATTGCCGATCATGCAACGTTGACTGAGTTTGGGGTAGAAGCTGGGATTCCGCAAGCTGACATTGATATGTTGTTTAACGGAGATCAATTCTTAGCTGAAGTGCAACGCGACATTGCAGAAGCGCAACAAATAGGAGTGAGAGGTGTGCCGTTTTTTGTTTTTGACCGGAAATATGCGGTTTCAGGAGCACAACCTGTGGAAGCGTTTTTGGAGACGATAAATGCTGTGAAGGCGGGGAATTAGGTAGATTCTGAAGATTTAAAACCGTTCGTAATAGTGCGAATTCACGTCCTTTTATTTGATATGCCAATTTGCACTATTACGAAACGGAAATTTTGACTGAAATCGGTGGTTTTTGAGGTTTTCAATGGTATTGATCATCCAACTCTCGTCATCCGGATGAGCGGAAATTAATTTGGCAATATTTCGGCGTTTTTAACGTCCAAAACAATTTTAAAAACTGTTCGTAATAGTGCGAATTCACGTCCTTTTATTTGATATGCCAATTTGCAATATTACGAACGGAAATTTCGATGGAAATCAGTGGTTTTTAAGAGTTAATCCAATCGGGGCCAAAACACCCCACATTTTTTCAGGACAAACAAACCAAATTTCAGTCCCAATTTGATTGCGTTCAACACAATTGAAATTGTTGGATGCTTTTTTCTAAATACATTTGTTACAAAATCGTTTTATTCAAGCAATGAGCAATACAACTATCGATCAGTCAGATTTGCAGGTGTCAAAATTGGCACAACACATTATCGGTTCCGAAATCATTAAATTGGCGGGTGAAGTCAATGAGAAAATCAAGCAGGGAGAACACATTTTTAATTTGACCATCGGTGATTTTAATCCGAAGGTATTTCCGATTCCTGCCGAGTTGAAGACCGCAATTATTGCCGAATACGAAAACGATCAAACCAACTATCCTGCTGCCGATGGTATGCTGGAGTTGCGTAACAGTGTTTCGCGTTTGTTGAAAGAACGTGGCGATTTAGATTACAAACCAGACGAAATTGTCATTACCGGCGGTGCACGACCTGCTATTTACACCATATTCAAAGCCTTGGTAGATGAAGGTGATACAGTGGTTTTCCCGGTTCCATCCTGGAACAACAATCATTATACCTACCTCAACAATGCAAAACCGGTGTTGATTCAAACGTCGCCGGAAAACAATTTCATGCCCACAGCGGCAGAGATTGCTCCATATATTGCTGAAGCCAATTTATTGGCCTTGTGTTCACCGTTGAATCCTACGGGAACGGTGTTTAAAAAGTCAGATCTGGAAGCGATTTGCGATTTGGTTTTGGCTGAAAACGCAACACGTAAGATCTCGGGTAAAAAACCGCTTTACGTAATGTATGACCAAATTTACTGGCCGTTGACCTTTGGAACCACTGAACATTACAATCCGGTATCGTTGCGACCTGAAATGCGCAATTATACGTTGTTTGTTGACGGAATTTCCAAATCATTGGCTGCTACCGGCGTTCGTGTAGGTTGGACAATGGGACCGAAAGTCATCACCGATAAAATCAAGTCGATCTTAACGCACGTTGGAGCCTGGGCGCCGAAAGCCGAGCAATTGGCTACTGCCACTTATTTGAGTGATTTAGGACAGTACGATACATTTTTGGCCGCTATCAAAACGCAAATCAACGACCGGTTGGTAGGCTTTTATGACGGATTTCAAGCGTTGAAAGCGGAAGGTTATTCCGTGGATGCCATTGCTCCTGAAGCTGCTATTTACCTCACGGTTCAGTTTACGCTTCACGGAAAAACAACCGCAGAAGGTAAGGTTTTGGCTACCACAAGCGATGTAACAAAATACATTCTCGACGAAGCCAAAGTGGCGATTGTTCCTTTTTCAGCCTTCGGTGCATCAGCTGATTCAAGCTGGTACCGACTTTCGGTTGGAACCTGCAAACTAGAAGATGTACAAGGTGTGATTTCGAATCTAAGAGGAGCGTTGTCGAAGTTGAGTTAGATTGAACTTTAGTTGGTCACCTCCCTCAATTCCTCCTCCAGCGCCTTTGCTGTAGCTTCAGCGTAAGCATAAGGAGGGAAGTTGGATTTACCTGCGATTTATTACAAATTAAAAGCCCTGAACCGTCAAACAGTTCAGGGCTTTTTGCATCAACTTAAGAGCTGACTATGCTTGTTTTACCAATTGCATTTCAATGTTCACACGTACTTCGTCGCTTACCAATACACCACCCGTTTCAAGAGCTGCATTCCATGTAAGACCAAAATCTTTACGACTGAACTTTCCGTTTACAGCAAATGCTGCTTTGGTATTTCCCCACGGATCAGTTAATAAACCGCTGTATTCTGCATCCAACGTCACTGGTTTTGTAACACCGTGAACGGTTAAATCGCCTGAAAGTTTAAAGTTATTCTCGTCTACTTTGTTGAATTCGGTTGCTTTGAATTCAAGATTCGGGAATTGATCTGCATCAAAGAAATCAGCGCTTTTCAAGTGATTGTCACGATCTGTATTTCCGGTGTTTACCGAAGCTGTTTCCGCTTGAAAAGACACATTTGCGTTGTTAAAATCATCGCCTTCGGTTTCAACTGTTCCGTTAAATTGATCGAATCTTCCGGAAACGTTTGTAAACATCATGTGTTTTACTTTGAAACCGATCTCTGTGTGTGTTGGGTCAATTGCCCATGTTGTAGTTGCCATGTTTGTGTAAATTATAAGTTATTGTATTTAAGATTAAGCATTAATTGTCATCGGAACGTCCATTAGCAGAAATTCTGCATTGCTGTCAGCTTTAATGGTGAGTGTTTCCACGTCCCAAATTCCTAAACCATCGCGGTTATTGAGCGCCTGGCCGTTGATAGTGACATCGCCACTTAGGATAAACGCATACACACCGTTTCCTGTACGTTTTACTGTGTAATCAGCTGAAAAGTCCTTTTCGAATTTACCCAAGTGAAACCAAGCGTCCTGGTGAATCCAAACACCTTCATCATCTGCCGAAGGCGAAAGAATTTGCTGTAGTTTGTTGGTGCGATCTTCTTCTTTTAAGGTAATTTGATCGTATCGCGGTTCCACATTTCGTTTATTCGGAAATACCCAAATCTGTAAAAACTTGGTGAGTTTATCGCTGTTTCTATTGTATTCACTATGCTGAATACCTGTTCCTGCGCTCATGACCTGAATGTCACCGTTTTTAATCACAGCCACATTTCCCATTGAATCTTTGTGTTCCAGGTCACCTTCCAGCGGAATTGAAATGATCTCCATGTTGTCGTGCGGGTGAGTTCCGAAGCCCATTCCAGCCGAAACAGTATCGTCGTTTAGTACACGCAACACACCAAAGTGCATGCGTTCAGGATTGTAATAATTCGCAAAGCTAAAAGTGTGATGACTGTTTAACCAACCGTGATCTGCATGACCGCGTGTGTCTGATTTGTGCAATACCATCGTTTCCATAATCGTTGAAGTTGTATTCGGCAAATGGTTGAATCCGATAACCTCTAATTCGTTGAGTTCGTCTACATCATTTTTGATCACATTTCCCAAAGCGGCAGTGGCAACAAACATTCCCGTTCCCATGAGCCCTTTCTTTAAAAAATCTTTTCGATCCATTTGTCGTATTTGTTAATTGATACCACAAAGTAACGGCACTTTAGAGGGCTGTGCATTGAACTAGGACAAGAAATTGAATGACATTGATTGTTGACATTGATTGTTGACATTGATTGTTGACATTGATTGTTGACATTGATTGTTGACATTGATTTTTAGCCACAGATACCCAGATATTGATCATTCAGAAGATGTAAAATGTTATCCAAAAGAATGCATAAGCATTCTATCTGTGCACATCTGCGGCATCTGTGGCAACACGTTTTCTACTATCACATCCCGATGAATCGGGATGCTACTTTAGATTTCGGTTAGAAATGAAATCATTGTTGTCCGGGGAAAAATTTATTTATTTTTTCCGCCACGAATAAACGAATAAATAAATTGGATAGATCGTTTGATTCGTAACGAATTAGTGTT
>JBILJP010000460.1:0-3694 GCA_044377135.1 Fluviicola sp. | reverse complement strand
CCCATAAGTAGAGGTAGATGCATTGTATGTTTGCGGATTATCAATAAATGTAAGGCTTGAGTCTAATTCTACCTGATAAGCGGATGCACCCAATGCATTTGACCAATCAAGTGTTAAAGACGCAAATAGCTGGTTGGTACTATTGTTGGCAGGTGATACCAGGTTGAAGTTTTCAAGAGTATTGGTTGTAAAACTCCATGTGGCGCTGTAAGCTCCAAAACCACTTCCGTCAGAAGCACGAACCCGCCAAAAATACTGAGTATTCGGTTGAAGGTTGGTTACTGTTTTTGTTGAAGTTACCACTGTATAGGTTTGCGGACTGCTAAAGCCTGCATTGTCATCCACATCTATTTCATACGAAGTTGCCAAATACGCATCCGACCAATCAAAAACCAGATTCGAATAATTTTGTGTAGTAGCACCATCGGTCGGAGAAACAAGGTTAAAAACATCAAGTTGAGCCGTATTCACTCCTGTGTAACGTGCAATGGCGAAATCATTTCCGGTATACCCAGCGGCAACTATTTTGTCATCGGGTTGAATGAACATATCCTGACACGAATTGATCATATTGGCCCCGAAAGTCGTGGTTACTTTTCCACCGACACCGAATGTGGCATCAAGTGCACCGGCAGGATCTAAACGCGTCAATGCAAACGAACGTTGTGTGGTTGTTCCCGACATTCCGGCAAGTACAAAATTACCCGCAGCATCATTGGAAATGGCAAACGCTATATCGTCGTATGTGGAACCGAAATCGGTGGAAATACTTCCTGCAGAAGCACCGTTCAACGTGAGTTGTAACAACCGCATATCGTAATACAACGTAGTTTGGTAACTGCCGCCTGCCAATATCATATTATTGCCCGATTGAAGCAACATGGCATACGCACGGTCATTTCCGTTGAAGCTACCGTTATAAGTATTGACACCATCTGTTGAAAAGGTCACGTCCATTGTTCCGTCGCTGTTGATACGACCCGCCCAATGATCAGACTCCCATGTTTGGTTTGGAAAGTCTCTCCAGCCGGCCGCAGATATTTTTCCGTTCGACTGTACCTCAACTTCTTCAATGGAATACAAAAACTGGTAATCGAGTGCCGTGATCCACAGCAAACGAATGCCGGTGTTATTGAAGGTACTATCAGGAGTTCCATTGCTCAGATATCTTGCTACAACCGGTTTGGAAGTTGTGGTATTGATTTGTGCTGATCCGCCAACAATGATGTTTCCCGTTAAAGTATGTATTTTCACCGCACGTATTTCATCCTGGTAGTTGAGATCAAAATCGGTCAAGACGATCCCATTCACACCAAACGTGCTGTCTATAGTACCATCCGGAAGGTATCGGATCAATGCCGCATTTCTATCTACACCATTATCACTTGATCCGGCAAGAATGATCTTACCGTCGGCCTGTAACGCGATGTCATAAGCCATATCATCACTGCCCAATTGCAGGTCGGTTGTAACAATTCCGTTTACACCGAAGGAGTTGTCGAGCGATCCGTCTGACAAATAACGTACACAGGCAAAATCCTTTCCGGAAACAACACTGGTAGTAAAACCACCCACCACGATTTTTCCATCGGGTTGCAAAACGGTGCCGTAGGCTTTGTCTTCGCCGGTGCTGATAGATGTTACAACTTTTCCGCCTGTCCCAAATGACAAATCAAGGTTTCCGGCAGGTTGTGCAAAGGCAATAGTAGATGCTAATAAACTGATTAATAGTATGCTTCTTTTCATAGATTGGAAGTTAGAATTAGTGATTCAAAGTTACTTAAATTCATTTTATACCGAAAAAAAAGCCACGAAATTGTTTGGCTGTTTTGGGAACCGCATTAAGTAAGGACTTAAACCTCAGCTATTTAATGATTCGGATAGCTTTGTCATGTTCAATTTATTTCCATTTCGAGTATTCATCACTCTTTGATTTATGGGCACTTGAACAGATAACTCAATTTAGGAGTCTGGGGTATTTCATCTAACCCTAAAGGCAATGCCAGTCGCATACCCAAATTCGTTAACCCTCTTTAAAACAACACGTTAATCATTACCCGCTTCATTCAAGGATAATGGCAATTGAGGGAACCCATGTGTCTTTCGGAGAGTTTAGGTGGAAAAAGCTACCTGCGAGCACCGCTAGTTGTGTTGGGAGCTTCGTTAATTGAGTTGGGAGGTTTATTAACGGAGTCGGGAGCTCTGTTAGCGGAAGTCTTCGCAATCACCGTGGAAGCTACTCTCCGTAAAGCGCCGAATAATCATCTACCAGCACCAATTCTACCCCTAAATTGTGTATGAGGTTGGTAACACCCGGAGCGGGGATGTCTTTCGACAGGTAATACACCTGCATCGGTTCGCGGTACAGGTTCAGGTAGCGCCGGCGTTCTATGAGCAACCACCGCAAGAATACCTCATCGATGCCGTAACCCAGCCCCACAATCACAATGGGCAGGTTAAACCAAATGTGCAGCCATGTTTGATGTCCTTGCCAATACGGTTGTCGTTTTCCTTGAAAAAGGCGGTCGTCGCCGTGGTGAATCAGGTCGCGGGCACGCTCGGCACTGCCCATGTAATCAGTAAGACCCAGCCGGATGCTGTCTTTGTACCGCACATCGCCATGGATTTTCCAAATGCCGAAACCATCGGTAGGCAAGCGGTGTTGCGCGAAGCCGTAATAACTCTTCCATGGATAAAAACGGGTGAAACCCTTAGAGGCCACATGAAACAAGTCTGCCCCTATCGATTGCTCAAACGCTGCATCGAAGTTGGTGGTAAGCACCGGAGCCTCGTATTGATGGGCAAAATCCATCAACCGCCGGTGCAGCGACAGGTCGTAATGGGGCAATAACTCCAGTTTGGTTTTGACCCGCGCTTTTACATCGTGCCCAGCCTCGGAATGCAGTTCTACCAAATCGTAGACCTCGGTATTGGTGAGTCCGTCTACCGCAAAGGTGATGGGCCTATCGGCCGCCGAGGTCAGCAGGTCTTTCCACGAAGGCATAATCCGGGCAGCAAGGTTGGGGCCGTTGCCAATGAGGAAAGCAACTTTGGGGTGACGTTGAACGATGTTGAGGAGTGCATGCATGGTTGGGGTAAAGGTAGGGGAAAACATTTTTTCTTGTTCTACTTTTTTCTTGATAAAGAGTCAGCCGTGGCCGACAAAGACGAGTTGTTGTCCGAGGTTGGCGAACGGAACAAGGAGGTAATTTCATTTCCGCTTCACTACGTTCCGTAATTAGTTCTTTTCTTTTTGTCTTGATACAAAAAGAAACAAAAAAATCAAGGCTGTAAGTCCCAATCTTGAGAACTACGGCTTGTTAAACGACCTCTACCCAACTCGCAAAACACCATTAACGGTTTGTCTTTACAAACAAACCGATGGTTGTGCTCAAACAGGGCATCGGTTACGCTTAACTTCACCTTGCTCTCTTACGATTGTGACTTAATGCCATTTGGAGATCTTCCTCTTCAAGACAGATTAGGATCTGAAATAAACGAAATAGTCATTTTTTTGGCTTCACTTAATGACAAACTAAGGCACAATTTAATCCTAAATGACTTCATGTAAAATGATTTGTTAGTTTTAACGAACTATTTATTGAAAGCAACCACATGTCATTGAAAAAAGAACACCAAGGAACAATCATCGCCATTTGGCATGCAGTAGATATTTGTTTGGGCTTATACTATC
>JBILJP010000459.1:0-3695 GCA_044377135.1 Fluviicola sp. | reverse complement strand
GGAAACACCGTTCCAATTATTTTCTGAAATTTCGACCCCGTATAGTTGTTCAATGTAGTTGGTGATGGAATCGGTAGCAAGGGCAGATCCGTAATAACTCCAATGAATTCCATATTTCGCAAACAACGGATAAGCCGCTTTCTTTTTTTCGTTTTTTAAGTAGTGATACAAATTAATGTAGTTGAGGCCTTGCGATTTCAATTCGTTCAGATATCCCCTGATATTGGTGTAATAACCCTGTGTTGCTGATCCTTTTGGTAAAAATTCAGGAAAAAACGATGCTTTTCCGGGAGCCAATACTACGATGACCGATTTGTGGTACGGAGCCAGTTGATCTTGAATAAAGCGCAATTTGTTTACTTTGTCTTTGATGAAGACTTCACCAACGTAGTCTCTTCCAAGATAAGCATCCAAGTGTTTTCTGTCGTAGAGATAACCATTTTGTCCTTCAAAAACCGCGCTTGCATGAATCTTATCAAAATAGCTGTAATCAATCTGATGGTGTAGACGAATAAGAAACTCGCGAAAGCCGAATTGTTCCGTTAGATAACGTTCTTCGCTCTTTTGATAGCTTTCATCCAGCCAATTGGAAATAGTGAGTTCTACCCTTGGCGATTCCTTGGTGTATCCATCCAGTGGTTTTAAGTCAAATACCGGAAACACAGTTTGAACCAAGGGCAACAGTAGCACGATCATAATCATGACCAATAAGCTTTTCCGAAGTATGTTGGATCTTGTTTTCATCAGAATTGGAAATAAATGAATGGAACAAAATCGCCTGAAATCAAGAAGCTCGCAGAGAGAATAAGAAGTGTCAAACTAGCGAAAGTATAGATCAAATGGCCTGAATCGGTTTGTTTATCGGCATAGAGAGCATTCCCCCAATTGCGTCCGGTTTTCCAAATGCCTGCGAAAGAAAGTACAGCCGCAAGAATGATGAAAAAGTAGAATTTAAAGTCAAAAACCACCGGCGCCACGGCATCGTTTGGAAAGAGTTGACCGAAGTAATTAAAGGCAGCGTCAAGCCCTTTGATGTTGAAAAACACGCAGCCAGTTACCACAATGAAGAAGGTAATGGCAATACGGATGATTCGACCAACTTTTTCATACAACTTCAGTAAAAACAATCGTTCCAGAATCATAAAAAGACCGTGATATAGTCCCCAAAGCACAAAATTCCACGAAGCTCCGTGCCATAATCCCGACAATAGAAAGACCAATCCCAGGTTAAAATACAAGCGTTTTTTCGAGTCAACACGATTGCCTCCTAACGGAATGTAGAGGTAATCTTTCATCCATTTTCCGAGCGAAATGTGCCAGCGCGTCCAGAATTCGGTCACAGAAGTCGAAATATACGGACTATTGAAGTTTTCCGGAATGGTAAAACCAAGCATCTTTGCTAAACCAATCGCCATATCGGAGTATCCTGAAAAGTCAAAGTACAACTGAAAAGCAAAGGCAAAGAGACCAAACCAGGCGGTAAACGCATCCAGTTGCTGGAAGTCTAAGCTAAAAACCACTTTTGTGTAAAGCCCGATCTGATTGGCGATCAATACTTTTTTTGCCAGACCAATACAAAATCGGTAAAACCCGTTGAGTCGATGGTCGGTGGTTTCAAAAGCGGACCTGTCTTTAATTTGATGTGCAATGGTGCGGTAGGGGATAATTGGCCCCACAATAAGCTTGGGAAACAACAAAATGTAAAGCAGGTAATTGAAAAAGTTGTCGAGTGGTTTTTGGTCGCCTCTATACACATCCAACGCATAGGTGATCGATTCAAATACGAAGAACGAAATTCCGATCGGAAGCCCTATTTCTGTCCAGCTAACTTGCTGAATTCCGCATTGATTGAGGAGTTCATTGAAACTTCCCACAAAGAAATTAGCATACTTAAAAACGGCAAGTAATCCGATGTTTAGCGCTAGAGAAGCAATGAGAATGCGTTTCTTTTTCCGGATATCGCTCTGCAAACTCATCCATTTCACCAGGTAAAAATCGATGGCGGTAGTGGCTAAAAGCAAGAAGATAAATCTGGGGGCGCCCCAACTGAAAAAGAAAATACTGGCAAGTAAAATAACTGGGTTTTTCAGCTTTTTCCCTACCACAAAATACACCAACAGAAAGATTGGTAGAAAGTAGATCATGAAATAGCTACTGCTGAAAACCATGCGTGTTTTTTGTGGGCACGAATATAGTGTTTTTCAGTTGTCTTGAAAATTTGGAGGAGAATCAATGAGTAATTTTCCTGAAAAAATAAGGTGAAAAATGCCACGTAATATTGCAAAATGACATGGGATTTTTGACTTGTCATTTTGCAATATTACGTGGGTTAAAATTTGCTGATTTTGGTTTCAACTAAAAAGCGAAAAGTCGCCAACGTTAAGCTGACGACTTCTCTTATATATTGCCGTTCCGTTCTATCTCCGTCCGCCTAAGGCGGATGGAGGAAGAAGGCCCGAGAAACCCAACGCACCGAAGTGTGTTGAGTGTAAATCCAATTACATCATTCCCGGCATTCCGCCTGGCATTCCGCCCATTGCAGGAGCGTTTTCTTCCGGTTCGTCAGCAATAACGCACTCGGTAGTCAACAACATCGATGCAATAGATGCTGCATTTTCAATAGCAATACGAGTTACTTTCGTAGGGTCAATTACACCTGCTTCATACAAGTTTTGGTACTGATCCGTACGTGCGTTGTAACCGAAATCATCTTTTCCTTCGCGTACTTTCTGAACGATTACCGCTCCTTCACCACCTGCATTGGCTACAATCTGACGCAATGGTTCTTCAACCGAACGTGTCACAATGGCAATACCTGTAGTTTCGTCTTCGTTGTCACCTTTCATTTTCTCAAGGTTGGCAATCGAACGAATCAACGCAACACCTCCACCCGGAACAATTCCTTCTTCCACAGCAGCACGTGTAGCAGCCAATGCATCGTCAACACGGTCTTTTTTCTCTTTCATTTCAACTTCGGTAGGCGCTCCGATATACAATACCGCAACTCCACCGGCCAACTTCGCCAAACGTTCTTGCAATTTCTCGCGATCGTAATCGGAAGTAGTTGATTCCATTTGCGCTTTGATTTGTTTCACGCGTCCTTGAATCGCTTCTTTTTCGCCAGCACCGTTGATGATAGTGGTGTTGTCTTTGTCGATTTCTACTTTTTCAGCAGTTCCCAACATATCCAATGTAGCGTTTTCCAACGTGTATCCACGCTCTTCTGAAATCACTTGACCACCGGTTAAAATGGCCAAATCTTCCAACATTGCTTTTCTGCGATCACCGAATCCCGGAGCTTTCACTGCCGCAATTTTCAACGATCCGCGCAAACGGTTTACCACCAATGTAGCCAATGCTTCGCCGTCTACATCTTCAGCAATGATCAACAATGATTTTCCGTTTTGAACCACTGGCTCTAAAATCGGAAGTAATTCTTTCATGTTGCTGATTTTCTTGTCGTAGATCAAGATCAACGGATGCTCCATTTCAGCAACCATTTTGTCGGTGTTGGTTACGAAATACGGAGAAAGGTAACCGCGGTCAAACTGCATACCGTCAACCGTTTTTACTTCTGTTTCCGTTCCTTTCGCTTCTTCAACAGTAATTACACCGTCGTTACCAACCACTTTCATTGCTTGAGCAATCAAGGCGCCGATTGTTTCGTCGTTGTTAGCTGAAATCGTAGCGATTTG
>JBILJP010000458.1:0-3696 GCA_044377135.1 Fluviicola sp. | reverse complement strand
AGAAATTGCCAAGTACGGAACCCCGACTTTCAAGCGCATTTATGCTGACTGGACCAAACCGACCGTTTCAGGTTGGAAAAAAGTACTGCTTGAAAATGCCATCACGCCCATTCAACAATACAGTTACTGCACCGGTAAAAATGCTTCGGATAGCGCGTTGATCATCGATGCAATGGATATTTTGTATACCGGAAAAGTAGATGGATTTTGCATCGTTTCGAGTGACAGCGATTTCACACGATTGGCCACCCGTTTGCGTGAAGCCGGCATGAAAGTCATTGGAATAGGAGAGAAGAAGACCCTGAATCCGTTTATTACGGCATGCGATAAGTTTATTTACCTCGAAATTCTTAAACCTCAAGTGGTAGCTCCGGTTGAAAACGATCCGAAAAAAGTAGCCGTGAATACACCTGCTCCGGCACGCGAACCGTTAAGCAAAATCGATCCGGAAATCATAAAATTATTCAATGACAGTATCGATGACCTGGCTGATGAAGACGGCTGGACATTTTTGGGCGAGTTGGGGAATTTGGTTTTGAAAAAGAAATCGGATTTTGACCCGCGGAATTACGGTTTTTCAAAGATGTTACCACTTATAAAGAGCATGAATACCTTTGAAATCGATGAGCGAACAACCAATAAAAGTCATGTAAAACACATTTATATTCGCAAGAAGTAGTATGTTGAAAAAGTGCTTGATCGGCTTGGTTTTGATTGTCGCTCATGGGCACTTTTTTGCTCAGGATTCAACAAAGACGCAACTCTATCTCGGACATTTTTTAGAAGATTCTTCCACGGTGGCTTATCCGTTGGAATCCGGACCAATCAAAATTGCGCCCATTCAGGAATCGAATCACAAAGTAGAAATACGGTTGGTTACGTATCGGTCATTCCACAAGTATGACATGATTATCTTAAGTTTTGATACTTATTGGTCGTTGCACTATTGCGCCCCAAAAAGATACTCCGATTCAACCGTATTCACAGAAGTTGATCGTACTGATTTGGATAGTGTTTTCTCTGTTTTGGTAACCAATAAAGTGTTTTCATTACCGGATGATGACTCATTAATGGACGAAAAAGATGTTCTCATCTTCGAGCCAGAAACAATAGATGACCCATTCACTGGATTGGGAATAGGAGTTGTAATCGACGGAAACCACTACTGGCTCGAATATAAAGTCGGACCCTATTTCAGACGGTATCATTACGGAAATCCCGAATGGATGAACAATGATGGACCTTTTGTTGAAGAATACCAATTGTTTACTAATATTCTAACGCTTTTACATTCACTGATTCCCGATGGCAACTAATCTTGTATATAGAACGGCAACTCCGGCAGATAAAGCACAATTGATCGAATTGGGTGTTTTAGCCTACGGACAATTCAAAGACCGTCTTTCACCCGAAAATTGGGAAGAGATGCGCCAGGGATTAACCAACGAAGCTGGTTGGTATTGGCTGTTTGCCAAATCGCATCCAATTGTAGCCGCAGATGGTGATCGGATTGTGGGAATGGCATTTTTGTTTCTTAGTGGCAATCCGTGGCAGATTTATCCGGCAGATTGGAGTTATATTCGACTGGTTGGTGTGCACCCCGAATACGAAGGACAAGGAATAGGAAGAACTTTGACACGTTGGTGCATTGAAAAAGCACGTGAATCAGGTGAAAAAACCATTGCGTTACATACTTCCGAATTGATGCTCGGAGCACAACATATCTACAAAAGTGCAGGTTTTAAGCAAGTAGAGAAATTGCCCGATCGTTTCGGAATCAGCTATTGGCTGTTTCGGTTAGATTTCGAATGAAGTGTCGAAAACCAAATTGTCGCACTTTATTCCAATAGTGGTTAGGTAGGTTTATCATTGAATGATAGAGAGAAACAATGGCATTCCGATCGTTAAATTAACAGGGAAGGTAACGGCCAGTGCCATGGGGAGAAAAATTCCCGGATTGGCTTTTGGAGCGGCCAATTTCATCGCGGCAGGAACAGCAATGTAAGAAGCGCTTGCAGCCAAAACAGCAAGTAAAAATCGGTTTCCGGTATCGTCTGTGACAATGCTACTCGCTGCAGCCATTAAACTTCCGTTGATGAGTGGAATAACGATGGCAAATACTGCGGTAAACCATCCGCTTTTCAAAAAATCGTTGAGCTTTCTGCCGCTGACAATCCCCATGTCTAATAAAAAGATGGCCAAAAAGCCTTTGAAAATGTCGGTGGTAAACGGCTTGATGCCTTCTGCCTGCTGATCACTGGTTATCAACCCGATGATCAAACTGCCTACAATCATAAGAACACTTCCGTTGGTGAAGGAATGTAAAACCACCGATCCCAGTTTTGTATTGGTGTTTTTTTCAACCGAATAAATGCGAATCAACAAAACGCCAATGATAATTGCCGGAGCTTCCATCAAAGCCATCACTGCTACCATGTGTCCGCCGAAATTGATGTCTTGCATTTCCAGGAAGCTCACCGCCGCTACAAAAGTGACGGCGCTAACCGATCCGTAGGCAGCGGCAATGGCTCCCGAGTTTTGGATACTTAATTTGCGTTTGAGAATGAAAAAAGTGTACAAGGGAATCAAAATAGCAACTGCAACACCTAATAAAACCGACCATAAAATTTCCATCGAAAGATGACTGTGCGCTAATTCTTGTCCGCCTTTGAAACCGATGGCAAATAAGAGGTATAATGAAATAAATTTGGAGGAATTGGCCGGAATTTCAAGATCGCTTTTTAAACGCGCGGCAATGATTCCGAGAACAAAAAAGAGCAGTGCAGGATTGGTGACATTTTCAAGGAGTAGTTCTGTATTCATTTAAGATTTTTAAGGATTACAATAATTGCAGTAGGTGGCTGATTCGACTTGTTTGTTATAAGGGTAATAGCGTTTTTCTGAATGCGCACAAACAACACATCCGTATGCATGATAAAGTGTGGATGGAGTAGGGAAGTTGCACCATTCGCAAGGTAAACCGGGCACAGAACGAATGACTCCGAAACCGGGAGCACCACATTCCAAGCATGTTGTTTTCAATCGTTCGACCAGTTTTTCGGTTACCAAACGGATGTTGTTCATGCGTGTAGGATTCAAATGTGCGCGCATATCCGTTTGAACCAAAATGTTGGAATGATGCGACTTTAGAAGCTTGAAATGATGAAGAAGTTCTTCTGGTGAAACAATGCCTTTTACCAAGTGATCGGCACTTGTTTCAGATGTACGGAGGATCAGTCCATGAGAAGGGAAAAGGGCTTTTTCGGCAAAAAGAAGCAATTCTTCTTCGTTAGTAACCCATTCGGAAGAGAAATTGGTTGCTGTAAACAACTCACGCACCGAAAACTCAACGTTGTTTTTGTGATCAGTGAGTAAAAGTAATTCTTCGTTGGCCGGAGCGAAAAAGAGTGTTGGATGATTGCCGAATGAACCTTCACTTGCAATGGCTAAATCTACGTTTTCTGAATCCATAACAGCTTCG
Source organism: Fluviicola sp. (assembly GCA_044377135.1). GTDB lineage: Bacteria > Bacteroidota > Bacteroidia > Flavobacteriales_D > Crocinitomicaceae > Fluviicola. The sequence continues at coordinate 215 of JBILJP010000458.1, read as the reverse complement.
CATTTGTGGCGTGCCGCGGTTAACGGATCTGTGAGTCGTTCAATTTCACCGCTAAAAGTGCCGAACCGGTCGGTGTTTAAGGATTCGGCTATCGAGCACCGAACCCCTAAACGAGAAGCAAGTATTGGAGAGATCACTTGCTCTTTTCCGTGATTGGTTGCAATAATCAATTGTCTATCGCGAAACCAATCATGGGCTACTATGCAATCTGACAT
>JBILJP010000105.1:0-13168 GCA_044377135.1 Fluviicola sp. | reverse complement strand
ATGTCGGTAATTGCGTGCAAGCAGTATCGGCTATTGCCAATCGATACATGCTAGGTGAAACGTTTACCGTTGGAAAGGAAAATTGCGTTCCGTCAATAATGGAAAGGCTGTCTGCAAATGAAACATTGTCTGCCTGTATGCGACGGAAATCCATATCCTGAAACTGAGCTGAAACAAACAATCCGAGGTTATTCGTATCAACGCCTATCAATGAATAATCTTCATCTCCGAGGTACTTCACAGAAACCGTATCGTGAATGGTTGAAGTCAATCCGGTGAATTTCACATCGAAATAACGATCAATGCTTCCGTTCCCGGCATACAGCAGTTTTTTATGTCCGCGTATTAACTCGAGTGTATCACTTTGGTGACCATGATAATAGAAACCGGTATTGGCCACTGAAATTTCATGCGCAGCGGCAATACTGAATTTCGTGTAAACCACCCCTTCACCGATGAATCGATGTTGTGCGTTTTCACCCAATAAGTAGGGATGAGATGGCACTGAAACGGTTCCGGTTCGATACTTTAGAATCACAGCAATATTGGTGTCGATTTCGGCATTTCCGTTCAGGAATTGAATCGTATCCAGTACAGCAATCGTGTTGTCGACATACACATTTCCTGCTGTTTTATTTACCACCACTTGAAACAGTTGTGGTTTTTGCGTTCCGCGAATGTGCGAATCGGTGTTGCCCACAAAATGAATTTGTGAGGGTTTTGTACCGGGTAAACTATCTTGCTTATCGCAATAAAGCGAATCATTGGTTACCAAATCATTGGTAATGTAGATTTGTCCGTTGATCAGTTTATTGATCGGATTGGGGAAGGTTTTCAATAACTGAAAATCACCATCGATATAAATAAACGATCCCGACATTACGCGAATACCGCCGGCAGAATCATTCACAAACAATCCGCGTTGCGAAAAAGCACCGGTTGTCAGCAAAAGTGCTACGAAAAAGAGAAAACTGCGTCTCATAAGTAGCGGTATTAAGGAAGTTTGATGATGTAAGCCAATACGAAATACGGAGGGCGATTTTCGTGAACCTGATCAGTTCCGGTAGAACTAGTTGTCCCGGCAAAAGTGTGATCATGACCACCTGCAGCTGAAGATGTTCTTGAACCACCTGGTCTAGCCAAGTCATTTCGCGGTCCCGCACCGTCATTATTATTTTGTCTGCTATCGTAACTTTCGGTATCGTGTGTATGATTGGGTTCGTAATCAGTTGTTCCAGAGAAAGTATGGTTATGACTCGGCATTTCGTTTGATGTCAATTGATGCCCGGTTTCACCTCCTTTATTTCCAACGGTACCGTAGTTTAAAGTCGAACCGTCATTTGGAGCAGTTGCAGGAGCGGCAGCAGTTCCGCTATCATACCCTACAATAAAGCGACCGCTCAAGTTGGGTGTTCCCGCAGTTCCGTCGCATAACCCCCAACCTGCGGGAATACTTCCCGGATTACCACTCCACATCACAATTACACCTGTTGGAACGAGCGCATTGTTACTAAAGCCAGGAACAGTCAAATTAGAAGTTGCCACGTTCGGAGCCGAAATGGTACCCGTTGTAAGCGTAATATCACCATTCACAAGCGGAGTTCCGGCACCACTGGTACCAATCGGTTCTTTAGGAACCAGTCCCAACCAACGGCCACCGTCATAATAATAAAGCAACATATCGGTAGTATCAAACACCATCAACGATTTGGCAGGATTAGCGATTCCTGTTCGTTGCACAGTTGACATACGCGGAAACAAAACACCTCTGTTATCACTTCCACCCGGAGGTGATTGAATATCAAGCGCGGCTGTAGAATCTGGCGTAGCCGTGTTCACTCCTACCTGACCAAATGAAAGACTAATACCTTGAAAAGTCAATACCATTAAAACGAAGATCTTTTTCATTTCCTATTGTTTAGCTTTTTTGTTCTTACTTGGTACCACGATACTTGAAACTTCACTTCGTGTGACATTTCCTTTATCATCGTACATTCTTACCTGATATTCTATTGTTTGTCCGGATTTTGCTTCCGTATCGCGAAAACCAATCGTTTCCGTTCGGGTTGAAATCATTTTAAATTCTTCCTTCCCGATTCGCTTAAACACAACATAACTCACTTTTTCTTCCTGCACAGAAGACTTCCAGGATATTTTGACGCTTCCTGTTGCTTTTTCATATTTCAACTTCGAAATAGCTACCTGATGATTTGCTTTTTCGACTTTCGCTTTTGTCAAAATCCGTAGGTGATTGGACGGATTTGATTGATTTAAACGTTGATCAACGGCAACCAAATAGTAGCTGTATTGTTTTCCGGGCTCCATACTGCGGTCAAAATATTGCGCCAAGTCTTTCGGAATGATCGCTGCATTGATTTTTTGGAAAACCTTCAATGAGTCACTATCGTTCTGACGGTAAAGATCATACCCGATCAAATCCAATTCGGTATTGCGCACCCATTCGATCACAATTTTATCTTCCGCTTGACTAACTCTCTTCAAAAACGGTTCAATTGGAGGAAGCGCATCTGTCATAGTATTACTTGCCATTGACGACAATTTGCTTTCATTCAGGCTTGTATCAACTGCCAGTACCGCATAGCTGAATTTATTGAGTGCATTTGCGGGCAATGAATCAGTAAAATCGGTTGTATAAATTATCTCAGCCGACAAGAGCGTTAGGTTCTTCTTGTCATTTTCAATGGAACGGTAAATTTTATATCCCAAAATATCGCTTTCCGTGTTGGCATCCCAGGAAATTACCAATCGTGCTGTGTCGCTTGAAACCAAGACATTCGCAGGAGGCATTGGTGGTTCGTTGTCAATCACATCTACAATCAATTCGGCCGCGAATGCTTCATTCCCATCCAAATCGGTGGCTGCTACTTTAAAAAAGTAAAGTCCGAAATCGGGTACCGTAACTCTGTAAGACGAATCTGAAAATGGTAAAAGGATTTCATTTTGAAGCGCATATTCGGCTTTGCCCTCCTTCGAAGTATAAACCTTATATCCGGCAAAATCATCGTCTTGCGACGCTTTGTTCCAATTTAGCTGAACACTTTTCCCATAAACAGCTTTCCTTAAATTGGTTGGTGGTTCGGGTAAGGTTTCATCTTTTATTCGGATGGCAATCTGCTTGGTATACTCGGTGTAATCTCCAAAAAAATCAAGCCCAACCAAGGTATAATAATAGGTTTGTTTTTCTTTCAATTTATCATCGCTGAAAAAAACAGTCGGATACACCTCCACTCCTTTCGGATCTTTTATTTTCGATATCAAGATAGGATCTTTGGTAATCAATTTACCGATACTGTCTTTGGTGAGTGAGCGGTAGACTTCTACCCCATAATACTTCGTTGGCTCAGGTTTCCAACCAAAATCGACACCTTTTCGTTTCAAGGTCACTTTCAAACTATCGATTTGCGGTTTTTGAATGTCACTTCCTAAGCGAATCACTTCCGAAAGCGCTACCTCAACCTCATTATTACCGGTGATTTTCACTACCTTGTATTGAACCGATCCTGAAGCCGGAACTGTAAAATCTTCGTAATAATTACCTAAATAGTTGCAGTACACATTGCTCCGGAACGATTTCAGAGAAGCCAATAAGAGTCCTATTCCTTCAAGCTTCTTGGTCCCGCTTACCAAATCGATATACTGTTTCAGTTCGCTATCCGCCGCCAGTTCACCCGAACTCACTTTATAGGTTCCGAACTGTAATGGTGTAGTAGTAAGATTCACCCAACTACCGCCATCCAACGATCGGTAAACTTTCACTTGCTCACGAATAATCAACGTTGGAGTATACCATTTCAAGGCCACCGCACGATCGCTTACTTTGTATACAAGTTTGTTTTCTTGCGAGAACAAGTTGCACACTGCAAAAACACTCATTAAAAGCGCAAGTTTATTCATCTGTTTCGGTTCTTAAAAAACGGGTTTTTAATTTTCGGTAACTGGTACCGAAACTGTAATTGTAAGCAATGGTTAATCTGTTTTCGATAAAGTCTTGTGCAGTTGCCACTACTGCTTTTTTATGAACGAAAGCGTGACTGATTTTCAGCACCTGCGACTTCGTAATACTGTAATTGATAAAAGAAGCGATGGCATAATTTCGGTTCGACAACACATTGTTTGTGGTGGAATTTTGGTACGAGAAATTAGAGCCCACCTTGCACTTTTTCTTGAAAAAAGTAGTGTTTACACCAACTGTTGGTCCGAAATTTACCGTGTGATTTCCCGAAAACGCATTGGTGTTATAAGAACCTGCTACGGTAAACCCGATGTTTTGCTTGGTTAATTGCAAACTGTAGGAAGGATTCAACATAAAAACAGCACTCGATGCTTGTTTATTTCCTCCCGATTCCTGGTAAGTGGTGTTGAGATTTATGGTTTGTTTCACCTCCTTTCCGATGGAATAATTGATTGCTGCAGTTCCGGTTTCGTTTACTTGAGTGAGGCGAATAGAATCGTAAAAAACATCTTGAATGGCCACCACATCGGTACTGAAATTATTGTACGAAAGATTGATGTTGGTGTTTTTAATGAGGCTGATATTGGCTGAAGCACTCGAAGCAATACGTCGTTGTGTCGCAATTTGTTTGCGGTCGAGGTTATTTTGTTGCACCCCAACACTCACATTCAAATTCAATTTATTCTTCAGTAGTTGTTTTCCGAGCGACCCGGATATTTCTTGCACATCATTCGTAATAAACACAGCTCCCAACGAAGCATAATCCGGATCAACGCGTTTAAATTTCGCACCGATTCTGTAGCCTTTCAAATCATAATCAACCTGAAATAAGTAGCTGGAATTGAAACGCGAGTTGGCGCGCGGAGAAAAAATCTTGTTGATATACGTAAACCGTTCAATTTTAGTGACCGGCAGATACGTATTGGTGCTGAGCATACTGTAATGATAGGCCCCCTGAAACGTAAGCTTATCACCAAAAATCTTCACAAATTTCAACCCGAAAATCTGATTTTCGGCCGGTAAAATGGCATTGGCGGTATCAAAGGGAATTGAGTTTTTATTGTCGGCTGCCCGAAAATAAACCAACTCGACATTGTTGCGTTCTTTGCCGAATTTCAGCTTAGCCGCCCCACCCCAGCGTTCATAAGCAGGTAAGGAAACACTTACTCCCTGAACACCACCTTTCGGAATGGCCTTTAAAAACCTACCGAACGCCGCGCTGCCTGAAAAAAGTCCTTTTGTAGGTGCAATTTCAACTCCTCCACCCAAAAACAGAGAGCCACTCAACGAATGCTCACTAAATTCCATCGTTCGATACCCGGCATGAACCGTTAGCCACTTGTACTTTGGGCTGATTCCAAATTGATTGAACGGTTGACTGAACTTATCTAACCCGTTCGTAAAATTTTTATCTTGTTGTGTTAGGGTAAATGTTAATGGGCACGAAATCTTCCCCAAAATGGTGATATTCAGATTACCGTTTAGCGCCCAATAAAACGGATCACGTCGGTTTGCAATTCCTTTTGCATCATAAAAAACCATATTGGCACCTATTCCACCTTGCAAGGTAAACGGATCCTGTTTAAAGAAATTTTTGGCATTGGAAACGACCTGTTCAACATCTTGCGAGAAGACTGAACAGTGGATCAGTAAGCTTGATATTATGGCTAAGTATTTTAACAATTTTTAAGGTCTAGCCGACGAAAATAACCATTTTATCCAAAAAAAGACAAACAGTCACAAAAAAACCTATAGACTTAGTAGAATGAATGATTTCAGAATGTTGTATTGGTAGTTAAGCCCGACGAAAGAATAATGTTGCAACAACTTAATTTAGTACTCAAAAAACCTAAGTGTTTTCAAGTAAAACATTGCTCCGCTTTATGCTTACTAATCGTGAATAGCCTCTACCGATTTAATCTCGGGAGCTGCTTTACGTACTGCTTCTTCCAAGCCGGCTTTGATGGTCATCACACTCATTGAACAATCGCTGCAAGCACCCAATAATCGCACTTTGGCTACACCTTCGTCGGTGATTTCGACCAACTCCATATCACCGCCATCGGCATGTAAATGGGGACGTAATTCTTCAAGTGATTGGTTGATCTTAATTGCTAAATCTTCTTTGTCGAGCACCATAATTTATGCTTTTAGAGCTTTCCGCGCTTTTAACGCGTTGACTTCGAGTACAAAGATACGCACTAATTCCTCAAAAGCGAGTGAAGTAGGTGTGTTTTCCTGAAAAACGGCAGGTCTTCCAGCGTCGCCCGACTCGCATACACTCTGCACCAATGGAATATGTCCTAAAAAGGTTTCCCCCATTCCGGCAGCAAGGTTTTTTACGCCGTCTCTTCCGAAAATATAGTACTTGTTTTCCGGTAATTCAGCCGGAGTAAACCAAGCCATATTTTCCACCAATCCCACAATCGGAACGTTGATCGTATCTAATTTGAACATTTGCACGCCTTTTCGGGCATCGGCCAGCGCTACTTCCTGCGGCGTACTTACAATTACAACTCCGTCTAATGGCACGGTTTGCACCAGCGAAAGGTGAATATCACCTGTGCCCGGAGGAAGGTCGATCAATAAATAATCCAATTCACCCCAATAAGCGTCGGTAAACAACTGCGTCAATGCTTTTGAAGCCATCGGTCCGCGCCACACAACTGCCTCATCCTGATTCGTAAAAAAACCAATGGATAAGATTTTGATTCCGTAACTCATGACCGGATTGATGAGCGCTTTACCGTCAACATCTATCATGGTAGGACGTTCTCCGACTACATCAAACATGGTTGGCATACTCGGTCCGTAAATATCGCCGTCAACGATTCCTACTTTGTAACCCAATTTGGCCAAGCCACCAGCTAAGTTTGCCGTAACGGTTGATTTACCAACACCACCTTTTCCGGAAGCTACAGCGATGATGTGTTTCACTTCGGGAAGGATTTTGCGGTGCTCCGATCTGCTTTCGGCAGGTAAGCCTTTTACGGTACACGTCACTTCAAGATCTTGTCCGAATACGCGTCGAAGATTGAACTCTACGGCTTCCTGCATGCGTTTACGTGCGTGTAATGCCGGATTTGAGGCATAAACGGTTAATACAACGCGACCGTTTTCAACTGTCAATTCCTCAACAAAATTCAGGGAAACGATGTCTTTTTTCAAATCGGGTTCCAAAATGGAACCAAGCACTTCTAATACGGATTCTCTTGTCATGACTACAGCTTAAACTGGGGTACAAAAATACGCAATGCAAACCACTTCGTATCGGCTAGGTGATACATTATTTCCCACAGATGCACAGATTTCAGCTCGGCTAACGCACTCGCTTGGATAGTGCAAAACACAATATGCCCTATCAATCTTAGGCTCTAGTGCAAGAAAAAAACTGAGCAGGGGCAGAGCGAAAACACTTGATCTGGTCAAAAGCAAAACAGCCCGAACGATCATCGCACGGGCTGTTTTTCAGATTATAAGAGATCTAGAATCTCTGTACTATTAATTCGGTCTTTTCACCGGAGTTGTTGGTTCTTGTGTTCCAGGTTTAGGTTTTTTAACCGGAGTAACAGGTGTACTTCCACCTTCACCGTTTTTCGGTCTGATGATTTCACCACCGTTATCCAATTGATCACCGTTACCTTGACCACCACCTTGTGTTTCAGTGTTAGCAGTAATTCCGATTGCACATGTTTTCACATCCGTTCCGGCTTCGTTGGTAGCTGTAATAACCAATGGAATATTAAGCGTTGTAGCAGTGATAGACACATCGAAGCTGAATGTCAGTACATTCCCTGTAAGTGTTGACGTATAATTGATGTTTACACCACCGTACGTAATCACTACCTGGTTCGTATTGGAAATATTGGTAACCGTTCCTGTGATTGTTGCATTTCCGGCATTAAATGCAGCCGGACATCTTTCAGGATTGGTTAACGCAATCACCGGAGGATTAACCGTTACCGGAGCTCTGTAAATCACCATCGCATTATCAGTTGCTGTTCCGTATGGAGTAGCCGCAGTTGCTGAAATCACATTCGAACCAAGGTTAAAGTTGGTGTTGAATGTAATGATTCCGGTAGCCGCATCGAAGTTGAAGTTCGTTGGAGCTCCATTTACCGTTACCACTACCTGATTGGCAGCATTTACATGCGTTGTCGCAATTTGCACCGTCATGGCCGCTTGATTGGTTTGGAACGGTATGGTTGGTGAAGAAGTTGCCGGATTGGTAATATCAATAGTCGGAGGAACCGCATTTGGATCCGTGCGACGAGTTACCGTATGCGTCAAGGCATTGGTTCCGCAATTGTTTGTCACCGTAATGATAAACTTGCTAACACCTAACGGAAGCGCACGATCCAATGTCAACACGCCTGTTTGCGCCGTGTAAACAAAACCGATGTTTTGTCCGTTGTGCGTTACCGTAATCTGGTTGTTGGAAGTAACACCTGCCACTGCCGCTGTTAATCCGAATGACTCGGCAAACGTTGTTGTTCCGTCGGCTACCGTAGCAGAACTCAAGGTAACTGTTGGCGCATTACAAGCTTGTCGTGTGATTTTCCAATCAGCTCTTGCTTTTCCACAAGTAGTAGAAGCAATTACCGATACCGTGTTCTCACCTACTACCGTTAAGTTAACGGTTGCAGAAACGAAATGTGCTGCAGCATCATAGTTGAACGGTACAGAAACACCATTTACTACCAAGCTCAATTGGCTTACATTATCGATGTTAGAAACACTTGCTTTCACATTTGCAGTTTCTGTTTGCACCACAACCACACCTGGCAACGGATCAACTCGTTGTACCAACGGAGGATTACAAGGCGCTGCAGGAGCATGGTAAACAATTGTTGTAACCGCTTTGTTATCACCACAATTATTGGCAGCAACTACTTCGATAGAGTTTTGGCCTTCAACAAGCGTTACTGTTTTTGTGTAAACGCCATTGACAAATGTACCCGGGCTTTGAATGGAACCGTTCAAAATCAATTTGATTTGATTGGCTGATGCATTCAAGATGCTCACCACTACATTGTAATTGCTGTTTTCAACAACCAAACCACCTGTAACCGGAGCGGTGAATGTAATGACAGGTTTGTCACACACAACCACCGGAATGGTGTAGATAATATTTGTTGTAGCACTGTGCGTCCCCGCAGTATTTGTACCTGTTACAGTAAACACATTGTTCCCGGCGTTGAGGTTGGTATTAAATGTCACCTCTTTTGTTGCGGCATCGAAATTCCACAAGATAGGACTTACTATTTGTCCGTCTTGCGAAACAACCACCTGAGAAGCCAGATCAACATTGTTAACACGTGCTTTTAAAGTATAACCAGGATTGTTTACAACCAAAGCCGGAGAAGCAGGATTGATGAATGTCACCAATGGTGGCAATACCACTACTTCTCTGCGGTAGATAATTGTGCGGTTATCACTTGCCTGACCCGCAGAGTTAGTTGCAGTGATCACCAACGAGTTGGAACCTGAAATAAGATTCATCACAAACGCCAACTGCTTGGTAGCGGTATTGTATGTGAAGTTGCTAATCGGAGTACCGTTTACAGCAACCTGAATATTCTGAGAACCATCAACATTCAACACGGTAGCCGTGATTGGTGTTGTAGCAATGCTTACTGTGTGTGGATTTGCAATCGGGTTGCTAATGGTAACAACAGGAGGCAATGTCGGATTCGGCTCACGGTAAATGATCGTAGTTGATTCCTGATCCTGCCCCGCAGCGTTGGTTCCTGTGATTTCCACAATATTTGCGCCAGCTACCAATCCGGTAGTAAAGTTCATCAATTCGGAAGAAGCGCTGTAAGTGAAGTTTGCAGAAACCTGACCGTTTATGCGCAATACGATTTGTTGTGCACTTGTCACAAAACGAACACGTGCTTTTACGTCGTAAGTCTGGTTGAACACCGTTGTAGGATTCACAGCCGGATCAATAAAGCTCACAACCGGAGGCTGAACCGGAGCCGGTTTGCGGTAAATGATTGTTTGCGGTTCAGAATCCACACCGGCAGTGTTTGTACCTGTAATGGTAATCACGTTTGCACCTTCGATCAATGTCAACGGCAAAGTAACCATCGCGTTGGAAGCATTGAAGGTAAAGTTGGTCACATTTGTACCGTTTACGTTTACATTCACCCCACTTTGATTTGCTACGTTCAATACGGTTGCAACAATCGTGTAATTTGGCTGATCTGTTGTAAACGGATCCACATTCGGAGCACTGAAGCTTACTACCGGCGGTTGAATTGTTACCGGTTTGCGGTAGATGATTACCGTTTGTTTAGAATCGGTACCGTCATTGTTCGTACCTGTTACCACTACTACGTTTGATCCTTCAATCAGATTCAAGGTAGCTGTAACACCATTGTTGGAAGCTGTGTAGTTAAAGTTCGAAATAGATTGTCCGTTTAACTTCACTGTAATTTGACTCGCTTGCGTAACGTTCAACACCGTTGCACCTAAGTTGAAAATAGGCGATGTTGTTTCTTGCGGATTGCTTGCAGGATTTGTAATGGTAACAATCGGCGGTTTAGGAGCCTGACGCTCGTAAATGATGATTGTAGTTGCCTGTGCAGTTCCCGCAGTGTTTGTACCGATAATTTCGAATACGTTTTGTCCCGGGTTCAACACAACTGTACTTTGTAAGTTGTCTGAAACTGAATTGTACGTGAAATTCTGATTTACAGTACCGTTTTGTTTGAACGTGATGTTTTGAGCACCGGCTACATTCAATACATTGGCATTGATGTTAAACGTACCTTGAGCAGTTGTATACGGATTCACATTCGGATCTACGAAATACACCACCGGCGGTTGCTCGGTTTGCATCGGGTTGTAGATAATGGTTGTTGACTCACTATCTGTTCCGTATTGATTGGTTCCCGTAGTTGTAACAATGTTAGTTCCTACCTGAAGGTTCAAAGAAGCAGTTACTCCGTTGTTAGCAGGATTGAAACTGAAACCTGTAAACGGTTGTCCGTTGAAGGTCATTGTTACCTGACTTTGTTGCGTCACGTTCAATACCGTTGCGATCAAACTATACGATTGTGTTTGAACCGTAGTTGGGCTTGTGCTTGGATTTTGGTAAGAAACAATCGGTGGATTTTGTTGCTCGCGATTGTAAATGATAATCGTTTGCTCCTGATCTGAACCGTAGTTATTTGTTCCTGTCAATTCAAAGATATTTTGACCCGGATTCAATGTAACAGTAGACGTAAACTGTTGTGTTGACGGGTTAAAGCTGAAGTTTGAAATATAATTTCCGTTTTGGCGGAAGATCACATTATTGGAACTAGCCACGTTTTTCACGTCGGCCTGAATCACATAAGAAGGATTGTTAACCGTTGTTCCTGAAGTTGCTGGACTACGGAAATCTACAATCGGCGGTACATTGGTTTGCCCTTGATTGTAGTTATCAACTTGATCCAACGAATTATCTTCTTCCGGGTCATTTGTCCAATGATCACGAATTTGGAAACGCACATAGGCACTGGTGTAGTGGTAAATATCGTTTTTACGTTTTCCGTCAGGATTGATAAATCCGTCAAAATTATCAGCCAATGTAAAAGTAGACTTGTGTTCCAAACCGATAGAGAAACGCGGACCAACCTGGTATCCGATTCCAAAACCGACACTTGGCATCCAGGCTCCGGTGTATTTGTTACCTGAAGTTCCGTCTAATTGTGTTTCATAATCACCGTCTAAAACGTCTTTAATAGCACCTGCATTGAACGGATTCAATGTATCGTAATTGTAAATCGTATTGGTTTTGTTGTCGATTGCATCACCGTAAGTTTTATACCATGTGTAACCGATACCACCGAAAACGGAAACGTCCCATCCTGTTTTGGCACGCAGATTATTGGCATGTAATACCAATTCCAATGCGGCACGTTGAATCGTTGTTTCGAAATTCAACACGGAATGTCCGTAAGCGGAATTGTAATCGGTATTCCCTGAGCTCAATGCCGTGTTGGGATGAGTAGTGAAACTGGTAGAATCAAAATCCTGACCATACCACTTACCAGTAAGATAACGCGCTCTGATATCAAAGCTGATCGGCTTACCGTAATTGTAGTTAAATGATTTACCGAGGGTCAATCCCCAGCCCCAATCGTGTTTCTTGGCCACATCTGTCGTACTCCACGTAGTACCTACATTTGCCCCCCAAAACCAGCGCGAATCATTGTCGTAATCGACTTTTGATTTAATCTGCTGCCCTAAAAGGAGTGTTGTGAAAAACAGACCAAAGAGTAGTGTAATTATTCTGTTCATAATTGTTGTTTTTACTTGTTATTTCGCTCCCTAATCCATCTATTGTGCCAAAAACTATTTGAAAAAGGACAGGAATCGAAAATGGCGGTGTGAAACTAAGAAAAAAAGACCGAACAATACGCTTGAAAGTGTTAGTTTTACGGAAAATAAGCGGTTTATCAGCGATGAAAATGATGCGTGTTAATCTTTTGTTAATGACTCTTTTCGGGGGAATGTTTGCTTGGTCGCAACCTGCAAATGACGGATGCAATCAAGCCATTCCGATTTGTCCTTCGGTGTCGTTGACCGCTTCCAATCAAAGTGCCACTTCAACCGTTTGCCCCGATTGCGAAGACGATTTTACGTTTTGCTTTTCGGGCGATAACAGCGTTTGGTTTACCTTTCAAACCAACTCAACGGGTGGAACGGTTTCCGTTGATTTCTCGAACCTCAACTTTGTAATTCAGGCAAACAGAGGCAATTTACTACAAGCAACCATTTTGCAAGCCACTGTACCATGCGATGCTTCTTCCTACACGGCCCTCGGCAATTGTGAAATTGGAGCAGGTGCAAATTTTAGCTTGGTGGCTACAGGCTTACTTCCGCTGACGACTTATTATGTTGTAGTAAACGGAGCACTCAATGGCGGCGCAACATTACCAGCCGAAGCAACGTTTGATTTATTCGCGAGCGGAACAGGAATTGATCGCGTTCCGGCGGGAATGAGCATTTCGGGACCAAGTACAAATCTGTGCCCGAACGAACCGGTGACTTTTTTAGCCAATGTGAGCAACTGCACCGACACAACCGCTTTCCAATGGTTTGTAAATGGTGTATTAACAGCCACCACAACAGGGTCGTTTTGGCAAACCAGCTCTATACAAAACGGTGATTTGGTAACCTTACAATGTTCTTGTTTTACCG
>JBILJP010000457.1:0-3698 GCA_044377135.1 Fluviicola sp. | reverse complement strand
AAAAGCGTGATGGAGACCTGAAGATGCGTAAATGAGGTGTGAAGAAACCGAATTGACGCGTGAAGAAAGCCCAATAACAGCATGAAAAACCACCACGAAGCCGGCCTCTACCCCGACTCCGTTGTAGTTTTGTATCGTGAATTAGCCCATTTGAATGGATGTAGCAGTAAGCGCGTACCCTTGAAGGAAACCTTCTACGTTTAAGGTCCCCGACTTGAAGCCCGGAGCCAAGGTAAATTCAATCTTAGCCGTTACCGGCACCGGCGGGTTAGGCCAAGCGTTCATCACTCCTTTACCAACGGCGTTTACGGTTGTGTAACCGGTACTCGGGTTAAAAACAGACGTGCCGTTGTATTGCAGGTTGGTTTCTGACCCCATGCCGAACAATGTTTGGATCACCACATTACCAATGGCGCTTTGTCCCGTAGGTTCATCCAAAATGGTTACCTGAAGCGTTCCGAACGGTCCGTTGATCGAATACGGATTTTGAAAGCTGTACTTTGCCTGAACGATCACTGTTCCTGCGGCCAGTGTTGTCAGTTCTTCGTGCGACTGAACGGCTGTTGCGTTTTCTGTTGTCATAGCGGTATTTTTTATAGTGAATATTGATACTACAATGATCGGTCAATTTAAACCGCTGGAAAAGGGTATAAATACCTGATTTTTAGGAACGCGTTTTTTGTGGTAAATCATCCGATGGAAAGATAATAACCGTATATTTCTACTTTTCAGAGATAAATACTAAACTTGAAAAATTCTATCAATACTCCAATTTAATTTAATCTTATGTGTTTTTCGGCTAATGCCAGTTTTATAGCCGGAGCGGCTTTAACGGTTGTTGGAGTGGCTTCATTGAGTCAGGTGCGCAAACCGGCTCAAGTATTGTTTGCCGCTCTTCCGCTGATGTTTGCCATTCAGCAAATTTGCGAAGGATTTGTGTGGCTTTCGTTATCAGATCCTTACTATTCCGGGTGGCATTCATTCGTCAAATATGCTTTTCTCTTGTTTGCGCAAATCATTTGGCCCACCTGGATTCCGCTTTCGTACCTGTTGATTGAACGTTCACCCAAACGGCGCAAAATCATTCGGTATTTTCTGTTGGGGGGAATTGCCGCATCGATCATACTCACCTATCGCCTACTATTTATGAACGCCGTTGCAGAAATCAACGGCTGTCATATCGCTTACTACATTGAAGGAACAACCCCCATGCTGATTGCGACCGGTATTTTGTATAGCAGCGCCATTGTCATTGCCCCTTTCTTCTGCACTTGGAAAACCGCCCTTTACCTGGCATCAGCCAACGTAGCATCGCTATTGGTTACTAAATTGTTCTTCGAAGTTTACCTGGTATCGGTGTGGTGCTTTTTTGCCGCGGCGCAAAGTGTGTTGGTCTATTTTGTGATGCGAGAGATGAGGCGGGGAAGGAATACTGATTTAAAATAGAAACGTAAGTTCAGTGAAGCTATTAATGATAACTAATTTCCATTTTGTTTGGTGAAGGTCGCAATAGCGGCTATTCGTAATAAATTGAATTCAATACGTTATTAGTTAACGTGAGTTCGTGGCGGAAAATGCGAAGCACGTGAAATCCTATATAGAATTTATTGTTAACTTTTAAATCGCCATCAAAGTGAATATATCTATTTGTTACACCCAACATCAGAAAGATGAAATTTTCGTCTGACTCGTTGCATTTGTGCAACTCCTTTGCGCTCTCCGCGCCCTTTGCGGTAAAAAATGTTTAACGCAATACTTGCGCTAATCGCGTGTCGCCAATAGCTTTAGCGATGGCACAAGCTCCAGCGTAAGAGTAAGCGTAAAGATTCAAAGAACGCAAAGATTTACATTGATTTGAAATATGGTGACCACTTAGTTTTCAAGCATCAATTATACGCATCACATCCATCTTTTCTGCGACGGATTTTGCCTGCATCGTAATCTCTGCCACTGCGCTTGTGTGCACGGCATTTCGGGTGATAGAAGATTGGAATTTTCAGATGCGCGTAGATATCGCCGCCATACAATTTGCTGTTGCCCATCAGGTGAAACAATTTATCGGTACCGATGGTAAGGCAATAAACCCGCACTGCCAACCCAATTTGCGGTGTGCGGTATTCATACAAACTCAAGGGAATGGATACATCAAAAATGCGCGATTCGTAACGTACACCTACCATCAATGAATTGGCGCGTCGCACGCCAAATTTATTACGGCTGATCGGTAAAGCCTGAACAATGGCTGCGTTGGCATACACCCGCGATGCCCACAGGTTGTAGTCGCCTTGTGCTGAAATGTAGGTAGGAAGGTGAATTTTGTAGGGTTTCTTTACACGACCTTCGTCGATGGATGATTCCTGGTTTTGAAAGACATTCAACGGATTATCTTCATCTACATCCTGATCGGAATATTGGAGCCAATCATACGACTGAAAGCTATAACCGGCAAATTGCACATTGTCTTCGTCAAACTTCACTGAACCGATGTCCATAATGGAAAAACCGAGTTTGTATTTGTAAGGCAAGTACCTGCACCCCATCCTTTTCGAATTGGGATAATAGCTACTGCAATCGCTCATCATTTTTTGGTAGGTGAATCCAAGATCCAACCCCATTCCGCCTTTGGCATACAACTGCGGATCGGGCGTTACCATTCCGTCTGCCTCTAATTCAAATACCGAGAGTAAGGAATCGTTGCGGACGTTGAAATCCATGTTGTATATATTGGCTGCAGCCCCACCAATCGACAAAAACTTTTTGATCGAAATACCTCCCATGAGCATGTCCTTGCGTTTTTTGTAAAACGTGTAGGCATAACTCAATTGTATTTCACCGTAGTTGACCGACGAAGCATAAACGTTTTTCAGCGAATAATCAATGTTGTGTTGTGGTGTGTATTCCGGAACGCCGTTTTCTATGAATTGCGCCGCGTAATCAGGAACCCCACGCGCAGCGGTGTAACTTCTCACATTGAAAAACAATCCGGCGGCATGATCTCCCTGCGACCAAACAGCCGACAAAACCTGCGCAAACGTACGGTTATAGGCGTGATACTTGTTCTTGTTTTGATGAAACTCCACATCGTCTTCATCCAAGCCTTCACCTTGTGTACGCAACACGCGCACCCAATTGGTATTGTTGAGCGAAACAAAGTTGTTGTTGGCATATGTTCCCGCTCCTACAATGTGGATATCGAGCCAGGTCTTGGCATCCAGCATCGATGACGGATTCAGAAAAACACTGTTGGTTGGCGTATAATTACTGAATGCAACACCGTATTGCTCTTGAGCAAACAGTACCGACGGCAAACACAGAACCAACAGAATCCATTTCATTTATCCCAAGTTACCCATTTTTATGGCTAAATCAACCAATCGATTAGAATATCCTGCTTCATTATCGTACCATCCTACTACTTTCACCATGTTTCCTACCACAGAAGTCAGTTCGCTGTCGAAAATACATGAATTGGAATCGCCAACAATATCAACAGAAACAATCGGGTCTTCGGTATAGCGCAGGTAATTTTTCAACGGACCGTTAGCGGCATCCAAAAAGGCTTTGTTGATCGCTTCCACCGAAACCGGATCGTGTACAATCATGGTAAGGTCGGTCAATGAACCATCCGGAACCGGAACACGCATTCCACAACCGCCGATCAATCCGTCCAATTCAGGGAAAATGCGCGACAATGCCTT
>JBILJP010000456.1:0-3702 GCA_044377135.1 Fluviicola sp. | reverse complement strand
AATGTGCCTTCATCCGTTAATACGATCACATTTCCGCGATAAATCAAGCTTGTATCTACCGGATAACTGATCAATTGCCCATCATACCCCGGATGTTTTTTCTCAAAACGCTTAAATCGACGCAGGTTTTTCTTGTAGAGTCGGTAGAAATGATCGTTTTTCTTGATGTGCTTGCGTTCCGACTTTTTTAGCCGTTTTACGATCTTGTACGAACCTACTTCTTGCGGTTTTTCCAAAAAGTAACTCATTAATTCGGTTTGAACATTCCCGCCACCGTTTCCGCGGAGGTCAATGACAACCGTTTTTACCTGCTTTTTCTTCTTGATTTTCTTGAAACTTTTCTCCAGAAATTCAGAATATTGGTTTCCGATGGCTTCATCAAAGGTTGTAAACCGAAAATAACCCACATCGTTTCCGATGAATTTGAATTTTCCGGGCGTTCTACGATCCTTTTCATGTTGTTTTTCGATTGCTTTGAAACGCGTGTCGGCCAATTTGAGCGGTGGATATGTTAGCAGAATAGATTCTCTGGTAGTGTCTTTCTTGAAAACCACATCTACTTCCAGCCGATCGGTATGTGTTTCGGTTGCCAGGAATCGGTAGAAGTCGAACAGCTGACCGGCAACTGTGTATTCAAAACTTGGGTCATCTTCATCCGAACCGATAAATTCACCGATCAGGAGCATCCATTCGGCAATACTTTTACCATCGATGGCAATGATTTCGGCACCTTTCGCAAGTTCATCCGACTTCTTCCGTTTCACGCGTGCGTTCTTAGATTGAGTTGCATAACCATTTACATAAAGGTGTTTATTCACCATGATCATGTCGAAGGGCAATGATTTTGCTTTCCGGAAATACTCAACAAGCACCTTTTTGTTGGGAACGGCCTGCGTATGTCCCGACTCGATCAGATCAATGCAACGAGCATAAAGTTTAAACTCTTCGATTGGGGAAAGTACTTCCGAGTTAAATGTGTTTTCAGTAGCGGAAAGAAACGATTGAATGGAATCCATCGTGATATGCCGATCCATTTTCGACTCGATGAGCGATAATCCGCTTTTGAATACGGCAAAATCTTTCTGTTGTTGTTTGAGTTCAGAAGCCGGGTTAGCAGTTTTCTGTGCACTGCCAACAATACTGACTAGGAGAAATAGGAAGGATAGAAGATGATTCATGTTGCGTTGATAACTGGTTGCAAAAGTGCAAAAAACCTTCGAATCACTGATGTTTAAAACCTATTTTATCCCTTTCAACATCTTCTCAGCCTGTTTAGCGTAGTAGCCTTTTTGATCACGAATCACTGTTAACAGTTCTTTGGCGCTTGATTTTTCACCGTTAGCCAAAAGTGATTGAGCTAAATACCAGCTGGCTTCTTCATTGAAATTGGAGAACGACAATTGCAGACAAGTGGCGAAATGCTGTTTGGCATCGGCGTATTGTTGTAGATTGTAACAGCACAAACCGGCGTAAAAATGTCCATTCACGTCGTCAGGGTAGGTTTCCAAAATCAACTGCAAGCGTTGCAACGATTGTTTCCATTTTCCACGACCAACATAATCCATTGTTTTATCAATGTAATCCATATACGGAATCGCAACGGTTGTAATGGTGCTTTCAGCTTCTTGCGCGCCCTTTTTTTCTTGATCGGCAGGAGTTCCGGTCATCACAATTCGCTCGGTTTGAATGGCCGGTTTGGAACGGTATTGACTGTAATCGATCAATTTCAAATCGTGCAGGTAGATTTCTTTCGCATTTTTCTGATTAGAAACAGCAGGCGTTTCAACAATAGGATCCGGTTTCAACGGTTCTAAAATCTGTGTTGGTAATTCATCAATATCGGTTACAGGTGTAGATTCCGGTTGTTGTTTGATTTCTTGCTGCGTATTTTTTAGAGTGAGAATGGTGATTTGTTTGGAAGCAGGAAGCTCTTCCATCGTATCGATCGCCACAGGCATAATTGCATCGCTTTGTTCCATGCTCAATTTTACCTCCTGTTTTGCCGGAAGTTGTTCAGGTGATTTTGGCCAGAAAACAATGCTTAAAACAACGATGAAAGAAAGCGCACTTATACCTATTATATAAGGAGTGGTTTTTTTGAGTCGAAAACGACGATCCAAACGATGCATGGAAGCAACCGTTAAGCCGCCTTCCGACCAACCGTCCAATGCATCCTGATCGAAGGCATCATTCACCGAACCTTCGGTTTCACGCTGTGCTTCGCCCGACCCGTTTTTGTAGTCGATCAATTGCTCACGTGTGAGTTTCGATTGATATGTAGATTTATACTTCATGACTTGCTTGTCGTTCCATCCAGATCTTTAAATTGCGCTTCCCGTTTTGGATGGCACTTTTCACTGTATTTAAAGGTATGGATAAGTGTTCACTGATTTCCGTATATGATTTTTGTTCCAGGTAAAACAATTCAATGCATTGGCGCTGCTCATCCTTTAATGATGGAATGGCTTTTTCCAATAATTGCAATTGCGTCTCAAGCGCTACCGTTTCTTCGAGTGATTCGTCTTGCGGTTGAGATAACTCATCAATCATCGTTGTGTTTCCCGGTTTGTGTTTGCGTAAAAACTGCAAGCACTCGTTACGGGTTACTTGATACAACCACGATTTGAAATGTTGAATATCGTGTTTCAGAAGTTTGGCACTCAATTCACCAAAAATGCGCATGGTAATATCTTCGGCATTTTCAACCTGCTTAAGGTACTTCATACAACTACCCATTACCAAATGTCCGTATCGCTCATATAATAAAGGAAGTGTGTAGCTGCATCGATCTGTAATGTAAAGATCAATCAGCTCCTTGTCGGACAGTTGTTGGTATTTTCTTCGGTTTCCAAAAAACATTTCACAGTAAAGATGCAACTTCTTCTCGAATTCCATAAATTGGTACTCCTTATATATAGAAGAATGCCAAAAATGAAAAACATAGCAGTATTAACTTCCGGAGGAGATGCCCCTGGAATGAATGCATGTGTGCGTGCCGTAGTAAAAACCTGTTTATCGAAAGGCTTAACTCCTTTTGGTGTGATGGACGGATTTCAAGGAATGATCGAAGGTCGGATTGAAAAACTCGGTTATGGAGATGTCGATAATATCATTCAGCGGGGCGGTACTGTTTTAGGCACAGCAAGAAGTCAGGAATTTCTTACCGCAGAAGGGCGTCAAAAAGCGATTACTCATTTAAAGGAACGCGCTATCGATGGATTAATCATTGTCGGTGGCGATGGTAGTTTTAAAGGAGCAACCATTTTAGCGGAAGAAATGAAGATTGCTATAATCGGAATACCGGGTACTATAGATAATGATATAGCAGGAACCGACCATACAATCGGTTATGACACAGCTTTAAATACGGTAGTTGAGGCAGTGGACAAGATTAGAGATACAGCTAGTAGTCACCATCGAGTCTTTTTTATTGAAGTAATGGGAAGGAATGCGGGGTTTATTGCGCTTAATGCTGCACTGGCTTCTGGTGCCGAAGGTGTATTGATTCCTGAAGAAGTAACCGACATTCAATTATTGGTGAAACAAATCAAAGAACAGAACAAAGGCAGAAGAAGCTCCATCATTATCGTAGCTGAAGGAGACGATGGAGGTGGTGCAAAAGAAATAATGGAACAAGTTCGACCGTTTATGGATGGATACGACTTGCGTTATTCTATCCTCGGTCATGTACAGCGTGGAGGA
>JBILJP010000104.1:0-13192 GCA_044377135.1 Fluviicola sp. | reverse complement strand
CAATACTGATTCGGGATCCAATCAAAGCATTGCGTCGTTAAAAGACGGTATTTTACTCCAGAAAAATTACATTGATAATATCGTAA
The DNA here is from genome assembly GCA_044377135.1 of Fluviicola sp. Taxonomy (GTDB): domain Bacteria; phylum Bacteroidota; class Bacteroidia; order Flavobacteriales_D; family Crocinitomicaceae; genus Fluviicola. The sequence goes on along the minus strand of JBILJP010000104.1, from coordinate 13,106 downwards.
ACGGCAAGAGCAAGGCTTTCCCAATGAATCAACCGGTAAATATAAAACCGTATTATTCTGAAGAAATCGCCAAGAATTCAGCCAATTATGGGATGTCACCGTGGTTACCCGGATATAAATTCACGTTCACCGGTCAGTTGGATCAATTTGTGAAAATCTATTCTACCGGAGCACGTGGCGGAAATTCGTATGTCAATACCATCGTTTCCTATTTTACAGCAAACGGTTTGCCTATCAAACCTGAAAGTAAAATTCAGGATTTAATCAAAATGGGATAATCTATAAAACGTAGGCTCAGGACGTTTCGTCCCTATCTATTGATGAAATGTATAAAACAGATAGGCCCGGGAAGCGATGTCCCTCTTTATTGATGAAATGTATAAAACAAATAGGCTCGGGATACGTTGTCCCTCTCTATTGATGAAATGTATAAAACAGATAGGCTCGGGATGTGTTGTCCCTCTTTATTGATGAAATGTATAAAACAGATAGGCTTAGGAAGCGTCCTGAGCCTACTTGTTTTATTTCTTCGCCACTTCAGGTGCTTTGCCTGCTCTGCGAACATTGACCAGTTTTATCAGCATTTCAAACCAAAACGGAGCTCCAAAACTCAATGAAAACGCCGAAATAGCTATTCCAACAATATAACGTACGATATTTAGCCAATCGGTACTGTTATTTCGATGATGCAAGTACCGTAAAAAACTGGTTTCACTGGCTGTGTTGCCAACGGTCATTTTGGTCGATTTTTCCCTGAACCATGATGCCGGTGCTTCGTTGAGATTCCACCCGATGGGAATATTCAAAACGGCTATGATGTTCAATGTGCTGTCAATTTGACTAATCTTCTTATTGTTCTCGCAAGTTGCTTTGGTAGATTCTTTGTTCATTTTCTTCAACTCGGAAGAAATTAAAAGGACCGTCTTGTTTTTGGCACGTACATTCGTATCAATCTTCACCTGTTGGTTCAATACATGTAAGAGGGAATCCCTGTCACCATTATTAACACGATAATTATCGGCGGCCATTTCGGCGGTCTTCACCAAATTATTTTTCAAATTATCGTCTAAGCTCAATACTTTCAACAAATGTAAACTGTCTACATTTAAGGCAATCGCCACGATAAACCCAATGAATATCAGTTTACGTCGTTGTTTGAGTTTATATCCCCCCGAAACGCGTTCCATATAATCATTGTACCAATTTTCCAGATGCGTTTTTAGCTGTGTGTAATCTTTGCCCGACTTGTCGATAAATGACTGCAATAAGCTCTTGAAATCACTTGACTCCATTGCATTGACGCCGTTTTCAAAACGCACCATCATCTGTTTCACCGGTTTATTGTTTTCGTCGACACCCTCGGTGGGTTGATTGTTTGGTGTAACGCCTTCTTTTTCGGCTTGCTGGGCAATAATATCCACCAAAGCTTCCGAAAACATTCCCGACGATATGTAGGCCGGAAGGCGATTTCGGAGGCTTTGCAAACCGTTAATCATGACGTGATTGTAGAATTTTTCACCCATGATCCCATTCTTTTCATCTAAGATGAGGTTGTGAATGCTGTCGTGCAGATGTTTCCCACGTTCTTTCGTGAGGTAATTGATCCATTCTACAAGAATGGAAACCAGGATGCTCAATACCGCATAGATAAAGACCAGCGAAATGAGAATCATTAAAATGTTGTTGTTGGCGAAGTCCATGAAACCGTTTTTACAAAGTTTATGCAACTTTCCGGAAACCGACCTCATGAAGAATGAGCAAATAGTGTTTGGAAAGCTTACGAAGTAAAAATAATAAATCGTAGCTATTGACGCATCACCGTTTTCGGTGAAATACAAACCAATAAACCGTGAATATCAGAATCACGATTTCAATCAAGAAATAAATGGAATAATCTGAGGTTAATTTCCGGTGCCTGAAGTGCCTTCGGTGGCGGGATTTGCTGATTCCACGGCTGGAATTTCCTTTTTCACTTCAAGAATCGAAACTTCACCTTTATTGGTGCGAACTTGTGCAAACAACCAGTCATACATCTCGTCACCCCGGAATACTTTTTCCAAATCACCGTGATCTGCTCCGCGAACTTCTGTCCAAATCAAGTTTTTACCGTCGTTACAAGCGCGAATAGCTTTTACCATATCCAATGACTGTTTCAACGGAACGGCTTCATCTCTGTTTCCGTGTTGAATCCACATCGGAATAGAAGCCAGGTTACAAGCATCTTTCGGATTTCCTCCACCACAAAGAGCAACTCCTGCGGTCATTTTATCAGCATGTTTTCCGGCGAAATGCATGGTGCCATAGCCGCCCAAACTCATACCACACACATAAACGCGATTGGTGTCTGTTTTGTATTCTGCCTGAATGTATTCCAATACTTCCAATACTTTATCCGGATCCCAAGAACCCGTGGCAACTTGCGGTGCAACAACAATTGCAGGTACATTTCTACCGTTTTCAATCTCATGAATCACACCGTAACGCTTTACACGGTTCAAATCGGTTCCTGAGAGACTTTTTCCATGCAAGAAAATCAAAACGGGAGGATTGTTTTTTAGAACACTGTCAGCAGGAAGGTTGAGCCAAAAATTGTAAGTCGTTTTTCCTTTAACGGCACTTAATTGAGCAGTTGCAGTGAAACCGATACAAAGTAATAATGCGATAATTAACCCTTTCATAGCTGTATTCTTTATGGTATTTAAAGCGATAAAATGGGAGGTAAGCTGATGCAAATGAGGGACAGCGCCTGTGCCTTTTAGCTTCAGCGCTGGCACAAAGATAGCAGAATATTGAAGAGAAAGTTCTTATAAGATGTTAAGAAACCGTTAGGAACTTGGAAAAACAAGGATGGTTTTTAGCTCTAATCGTGCAGAACTAACGTTAATTGATCTTTCTTCAACGTTAAGTATGAAAAGTAAACGTTCGTAATATTGCAAATTGGCATACCAAATAAACAGTGGTAAATTCGCAATATTACGAACAGTAGTTTTGAGTTGTAAAGCACTGATTTTTTCCACTAAGACGAATATCAATCTCGCGTCAATCACTAACAATTTACTGGAACAAAAAAGAGCTGCTCTCCTGGGAAAACAGCTCTTTCAATATTCGTATAGAAACAATTATTTTGTTTCGTCCAAACGTCTTTTGTATTCCAACGCTTTTTCGGTGTTTTTCAGCGCACGGTAAATTTGCGATAAACACGTCAATACAGCTTTGTCATCCGGAATAGCAGCAATATACGCTTCCAATGGAACTGCAGCTTGCTTGTAGAACTCATCACTTTGAGCAATCATCTTATCGAAATTAGGATCGTTTAATTTCAATGCGTTGGCCTCTGTTCTCAATTTTGTTCCTTGAGATTGCAAGTGAGCACCCAATTGGTATTGCGCATCCCAGTACTTCGGATCGATTGCAATTGCTTTGCGTAAGCTTTCGGTTGCTTTTTCATCCTGACCTGCTTCCATGTAGAATGTACCGACTACATAATGCATTTCTTTGTCATTCGGATCTTTTTCAATCGCTTTTTCCAAATAAAGAGTTGCTTCCGGTATTTTACCTGCTTTAATAAAGGTAGATGCTACCGTTTTGTAGATTTCAGGAACTTTGTAACCGTATTCAGCACATTTGCTGTAGTATTTCACCGCATTGTCCCAATCCTCAGCATTATCGGCACAGATACCAGCATAATAAATGGCATTACTGTCAATTTTATTGATTGCTGTAGATAATTGTGCTTGAAAATCAAAAGCTTCCATGGCATCTTTGTACTGTTTTCCATTGTACAAGGAAACAGCAGCCATATCAATCATACCTCTTTTTTGTTCGATAGAAGCTTCTATATCTTCATCCATTTTGTTGGAAATGGTGTACGCTTTATTCCACGATGCAATGGCGTCATCCATCGATTTTTCAGTGATATCCGGAAATAAAGTACTGTCCATTCCTTTCATGAATACGGCGTAGAAATAAATTTCACCTTTCAAGTAAAGTGTTTTCGGACTTTCTTTGGTATCCGGGTGAACCGCTGCCTGATCGATAAACGTTTTGGCTTTTCCAAGGGAACTCTTAGCCTTTTCCATATCCTGACGCATAAACGCATCCTGGAAGTTGTTTTTGTATTCAACTGCTGCTGAGGTCTCCACTGCTTTCTGAGCAAAAGAGAAACCGGTAGTAAGCGCCAATGCAGCTAAAAGAAACCAATTTTTGCTATTTTTCATGTTGTTCGTTTTCTAGTTTATTTATTTTGTTGCAGCACATAATTCAACTTCTGTGCCAGTTTTTCTGTAAGGATACAAAAACGCAACAAAATCCATATTATTCTTCAATTATTCTTCCGGATTTTCTGCCGCCGGTGCTTCGCCTTCTGTTTCACCTGCCTGATTTTCATCTGTTGGCGCTACAATCGGGTTTCCATCTTCGTCAAGTAATTCATCTTCTTCTTCACTGCGCGGAACACGAGCAACTGCAGCAATTTCAGCATTTCCTTTCAGGTTGATCAAACGAACACCTTGAGCGGCTCTACCCATTACGCGCAATTGATCAATGTGCATACGAATAGCAATTCCTGCTTTCGTAATGATCATCAAATCGTCTTCGTCGGCTACGGTTTTAATCGCCATTAACGGTCCGGTTTTATCCGTTATATTAATGGTTTTCACTCCTTTTCCACCACGATTCGTAATACGGTAAACAGGTTCACCATCTTCCGGATCATTCAGGTAAGAACGTTTTCCGTATCCTTTTTCAGAAACAACCAAAATAGTTTCGGCGTTGTCTTTCACACAAATCATTCCGACTACTTCATCGGCATCCGATTGCAAGGTTACCGCACGCACACCTGAAGCATTTCTACCCATCGGACGTACTTTACCTTCGTTGAAACGAATAGCTCTACCGGCTTTGGTTGCCAATACCATTTCATTGGTACCGTCGGTCAAACGTGCTTCTAATAACTCATCGTTCTCACGAATGGTGATTGCGTTGATACCATTGGCACGTGGACGAGAATAAGCTTCCAACGATGTTTTCTTGATGATACCTTGTTTGGTACACATCACGATGAAGTTGTTTTCAACGTATTCTTTATCCGTCAAGTCCATTACTTTCACGTAGGCCTTGATCTTATCGTCTTGTTCAATGTTGAGCAAGTTTTGAATTGCTCGTCCTTTTGCGGTTTTGTTTCCTTCCGGAATTTCAAAAATACGCATCCAGAAACAACGTCCTTTTTCTGTGAAGATAAGAAGGTAGTTGTGGTTGGTGGCTACAAACAAGTGCTCAAGGAAGTCTTTATCACGTGTAGTAGAACCTTTCGATCCCATTCCGCCGCGACTTTGAACTTTGTATTCGTTTAAGCTTGTACGTTTGATGTAACCTGCGTGTGAGATCGTAATCACCACTTCATCATCCGGAATCAAATCCTCAATCTTCATTTCAGAAGCCGAGTATTCAATACGTGAACGACGTGCATCACCGTATTTATCACGGATGTAAATCAATTCGTCTTTGATGATTTGCATACGACGTTCTTCACGTGCAAGGATGTCTTTCAAATCGGTAATTAATGCCATCAAATCAGCAAATTCTGCACGCAACTTGTCTTGTTCAAGACCAGTCAACTGACGCAAACGCATCTCAACAATGGCACGCGATTGCAAATCGGAAAGTCCGAAACGTGTCATTAATTTTTCACGTGCTTCTTCCGGACTTTGAGATCCACGAATAATAGCGATTACTTCATCAATGTTATCCGATGCAATGATCAAACCTTCTAAGATGTGTGCACGCTCTTCCGCTTTACGCAAATCAAATTTTGTTCTGCGAATTACCACTTCATGACGGAAGTCAACAAAGTAGCCAATCATTTCTTTTAAGTTCAACAAACGCGGACGTCCGTCAACCAAACAAATATTGTTGATTGAGAATGAACTTTGTAGAGAAGTGTATTTGTATAGTTTATTCAATACGACATTCGGAATGGCATCACGCTTCAATTCGTAAACGATGCGCATACCGTTTCTATCCGATTCGTCGCGGATGTCGGAAATACCTTCAATCTTTTTATCGTTAACCAATTCAGCGGTTTTCTTGATCATGTCCGCTTTGTTGATCTGGTAAGGAATTTCGGTTACAATAATTTGTTCACGACCTCCAACTTCTTCGATCTCTGCTTTGGCACGAATAACGATTTTACCACGACCTGTCAACAAAGCCTCACGTGCTCCGTCTACACCATATATAATACCTCCGGTAGGGAAGTCAGGTGCTTTTACAAATTGTAACAACGCTTCGGGCTCAATATCTTTATCTTCGATATAAGCAATCACACCATCTACAACCTCAGTAAGGTTATGAGGTGCCATGTTTGTTGCCATACCTACCGCAATACCACTTGCTCCATTGATGAGCAAATTCGGTATTTTGGAAGGAAGTACAGTTGGTTCTTCCAACGAGTCATCGAAATTCGGTTGAAAATCAACAGTCTCTTTTTCCAAATCGTCGAGCATTTCTTCAGCGATCTTGCGCAAACGGGCTTCCGTATAACGCATTGCTGCCGGACTATCACCGTCAACCGAACCGAAGTTTCCTTGTCCGTCGACCAACGGATAACGCAATGACCACTCTTGTGCCATACGAACCATTGTGTCATACACCGAACTGTCACCATGCGGGTGATACTTACCTAAAACCTCACCAACGATACGAGCGGACTTTTTATGCGGACGATTGGAGTAAACACCCAAATCCTGCATACCGTATAATACACGGCGGTGAACAGGTTTGAAGCCGTCGCGAACATCTGGAAGTGCACGCGATACAATTACCGACATCGAATAATCGATGTACGCCGATTTCATTTCATCTTCGATGTTAATCTGGATTATTCTTTCTCCATCTGCCATCTTGTCATTGTTTTAAATTAAGCACGAAAATTGTGTGCAAAAAGCAAGGCTCGAAATTAGCTTTTTATATCCTACGAAAAAGAGGGGTAAAAGGCTTTTTACTAACAAAAAGTGGTGTAAAAATGCTGTTTCGATGTACTTATTAACATTTCAAGCGTTTATATATTTGTAGGGTGCGGAAAGTGGCTCTGCGTAACAAGACAAAAGCAATTCAATCGATCATGAAAACTCAACGAAGTTGGATTTAGTGTATTTTTGAAGAGCACAACAACAACAGAATATGGAAGCAAAATTTTCTCCGCGTGTAAAAGATGTGTTGAGTTTCAGTCGGGAAGAGGCGTTGCGGTTGGGTAATGATTTTATCGGTGTGGAGCATTTCTTATTAGGAATTCTGCGCGAAGGTGAAGGCAATGCGGTAAAAATCCTCACGGGCTTTAATCTCGATTTGACGCAACTTAAAAAAGAATTGGAAAAACAACTCCTTGAAACCGCAAAGTCTTCGGTGGTGACAGGAGCCAATATTCCGCTGGTTAAACAAGCGGAACGATTATTGAAGATAACTTACTTAGAGGCGAAATTATTCAAGAGTCCTGTTATCGGTACGGAACATTTGTTACTTTCGATGCTCAAAGATGAAGATTCCGTGGTTTGCAGAACATTAAGCAAGTACGGTGTGAATTATAATACGGTAAAAGACGAATTAGACGATATGCTAGACGAAAACAACATACCAAGAGCAGAGCTGCCAGGGTCGGCAGACGACGAAGATCAAACGTTCGGAGCTGGTCAGCGAAAAGCAGCCGATCCGAAATCTAAAACACCGGTACTCGATAATTTCGGTCGCGATTTGACCAAAATGGCTGAAGCCGGAAAGTTGGACCCCATTGTTGGTCGTGAACGTGAAATTGAACGCGTAAGCCAGATTTTATCACGCCGCAAGAAAAATAATCCTATCCTTATCGGTGAACCGGGGGTTGGGAAAAGTGCCATCGCTGAAGGACTGGCATTGCGCATCGTTCAGCGAAAAGTATCACGTGTCTTATTTAATAAGCGCATCGTTTCGTTGGATTTGGCTTCATTGGTTGCCGGTACAAAATACCGTGGTCAGTTTGAAGAGCGTATGAAAGCTGTAATGGCCGAAATCGAAAAGAATCCGGATATTATTTTGTTCATCGACGAAATCCATACCATTATCGGTGCGGGTGGAGCAAGTGGTTCATTGGATGCTTCCAACATGTTTAAGCCAGCTTTGGCACGTGGTGAAATGCAAGCAATCGGTGCAACTACATTGGATGAATACCGCCAGTACATCGAGAAAGACGGTGCGTTGGAACGTCGTTTCCAAAAAGTACTGATCGAACCGACGACAATGGAGGAAACGATTCAGATCCTGAACAATATTAAGGAGCGTTACGAAGATCACCACATGGTGACGTATACAGACGAGGCACTTGCTGCGTGTGTGCGTTTAACCGAGCGTTACATCACCGATCGTCACTTGCCGGATAAGGCGATTGATGCATTGGATGAAGTAGGTTCACGTGTGCATTTGACCAATATTCATGTTCCGCAGGAAATCATCGACATTGAAGGTGAGATTGAAGCCTTGAAGGAGCAGAAAAATGAAGTGATCAAAACACAACAATACGAGAAAGCAGCTGAATTGCGCGATTCTGAACGCAAGTTGCAAGATCGTTTGGAAGAAGCCAAAAAGAAATGGGAAGATGATTCCAAAGCACAACGTGTGGTAGTAACCGAAGAGCACGTAGCGGAAGTAGTTTCTATGATGTGTGGTATTCCGGTAACACGTGTGGCACAAACTGAAATGGGCCGTTTGGCTACCATGGGTGAAGAGTTGCGTGGAAAAGTAATCGGTCAGGACGATGCTGTTGAAAAAGTGGTGAAAGCCATTCAACGTAACCGCGCCGGATTGAAAGATCCGAACAAACCAATCGGTTCATTCTTCTTCCTCGGGCCAACAGGTGTGGGTAAAACGCAATTGGCGAAAGTCTTGGCGAAATACTTGTTCGATACCGAAGATGCATTGATTCGCATCGATATGTCGGAATACATGGAGAAATTCTCGATCTCTCGTTTGGTGGGAGCGCCTCCGGGATACGTTGGTTACGAAGAAGGTGGTCAGTTGACCGAGAAAGTGCGTCGTAAACCATATTCCATTGTATTGTTGGATGAGGTAGAGAAAGCGCATCCGGATGTATTCAACTTGTTGCTTCAAGCGTTGGATGATGGACATATGACAGATGGTTTGGGTCGTAAAATCGATTTCAAAAACACTATTCTGATCATGACATCCAACATTGGTGCACGTCAGTTGCAGGATTTTGGAACAGGCGTAGGATTCGGTACACAAGCGCGCGTTGATTCACGTGCAGAAGATACCAAAGTTGTTATTCAGAACGCATTGCGTAAAGCATTTGCTCCTGAGTTCCTGAACCGTATCGACGACATGATCATTTTCCACTCATTGACACGTGAGAACATCCACAAAATCATTGATTTGGAGTTGGTTAAGTTATTTGATCGAATCTCACAATTGGGCTATTCTGCCACAATGACAGACAAAGCAAAAGATTTCATCGTAGACAAAGGATACGACGAAAAATTTGGTGCTCGTCCGTTGAAACGTGCGATTCAGAAATACATCGAAGATCCGTTGGCTGAAGAAATCATCAAAGCAAACTTACAGCATGGTGATTCCATTCAAATTGATATCGATGATTCGAACCTTGCGTTGAAAATTTCGATTGAAAAAGGCACTACGAAGCCTGCTAAGAAATAATAGTTTCAACTTTTAATAAGAAAGGCTTCTCTTCGGAGGAGCCTTTTATGATTACAATGAAAAAAATCAGTTGCTTTTTTGCGGTTTTCCTATCTGTATATCTGCATGCAAGTGTTGATATGACACGTGTAAATGCGGAATTATTCATCAATCAACCGTTAACCGATTTGGCGGTCATTACCGAAAACAATATGCCACTCAAAGAACAATGGGTGCGTTGGTTGTTTGATCACGACATCCTTAATCATGAAGGAACGAAAGCGTTTTCTCCTACGGCTCAATTCAGTACTTATTATGCCGAATTTCAGAACCACTTTCGCTTGATTGATCTGAATCACGATGGTACACCTGAATTGGTCTTTGAAGGTTTTGTGAGCAAGGATGATGAAAAGGAGCATGTAGAGATTTTTCGTTCCGTTAACAATGAACTGACGCGCATTTACGATGAAATCGGACATATATTGGCGTATAAAATTCACCCCAATACCAAGGAAGTGTTGTTGTATCACCACCAATATCCGTGTTGTTTGAATGCATCGCACAATCTCAATCGCTTGCGTTTGGTAGAAGGTAAAATGCAGGCTGTGAAACGTTATTTTTTAGGAAGAGAGGCTGGTGATATGAAAGGTGTGTTTTTCCCCAAGAAAAGCAACTTTCCCAGCAAATTAAGAATCACGAAAAAGAAAGTAGAATTGCGTTGGTCGGGTTCGGTGATTGCTAAAAATGCCTGGATCAGACGCGTTCCGTCAAATGTTATTGCTCAGTATAAAAAAGGATCGCTCTACAAAGTACTAGCGGAAGAAAACGGTTGGTTGTTTGTGCGTATGCAAACCGCCCCTGAAATCGGAGAAAACAAAGTGGTGAACCCCAATAACTTACAAGAAACTGCAGTTTACGGGTGGTTGGATAAACGAAAGTTGTGATAAAACGATAACTATTCTAATCCACAGATTCCATAGATGTTTAGGGATGCTTGAATGCGTTGCATCCATTCTTGCAATTGGATGGTTATTTCTGAGAAACGTGAGTAAGACTCATTGATTTTGCTAAAATTTGATTAGCGAGGGGAGGGTTCTTTCCGAGCATCTTCGGAATAGGGAAAAGACCACTCCGTAGTTTTGCCGCAAGGGGGCTTGTCCTTTAGAAATGAAGCGTAGCGGAATTTCGTGACGTTGCGTGCAAAACAAGGTTTGGTTTTTCACCCGAAGATAACAGGAAAGGACCTTGATTTTTTGTTTCTTTTGTATCAAGACAAAAGAAAGGTAGAAAGATCAAGCGGACAATGTTTTTTGTCTAAACATGTTTTGAGCAATCGTGCATCCCATTGCCCGACTCAATCCTTCCTCATATTATTAATTGTAATCTGTCAGTAACCAATCGTTTACCAGCAATTCGTGTTCTGAAAAGAACTGCTCTATGGCAATATCCGCTTCCGATTGTTCGCCCGGAATACGTTTCTCTATCTGCTGGAATGTGCGTTGAATGGTATCCAAAATACTGGAATTCATTAAAATCATTGAAGTAGATGTATCGAATTTGTATCCGTGAAATACGTCAATGATGCGTTGCCTGTCTTGAGCTTCACGCGGCAGTAGCTTATCCTTTTTTGAAAGCTCGTTAAAAAAGGGAAGTAATTTGGCACTCAATTCAATGAAATGTCGCAATACAACTGTCGCATCATTCACCTGCTGGATAGCCCCGCTTTGCATAATGCTTCGTTTGATGAGTCTTTTTTCCATGACCGAATAGTTTTGAACCTACTCTAAAGACGACTTCCGATTCCAATAGGTTGTAAAGTAAGTTCCTTGGTTTAGCAAACTGACTTTCCTGTTGAGCGAAAGGCAGATTTAAACGATTAGCGGGTATTGGTGATTGATTAAAAAGTAGACTTCACCTATTTAATCAGGAACAATTTGCCAATCATATTCCAGATTGTAATAAGTAATGGTTGAGAATTGACGAATGATGGTGAATGAGGCATAAGCTGCATTTACAAGTAGATTAGCAATTCCTATTTTCAGAAACGTAGGATCTGAAATTGTGTTATTGGAAAAATTAATTGTACCATCAATTAATGTGTAAGACAATGAAGCAACCATTAAATATTGAGAAGTTCTGAGAAAACCGTCTATTTCCTCCTCGTATTTTGGCTGATTTCTTACCCGTTTTGAGAAGAACCGATCCGGATTTTGCGCAAAGTAATAGCCAATGTTGGTAACAGAATCCAGTAAAAACCGGTAAACAGAATCGTTACTTTTTCCATCAGCAAAATAAGCATGGAAAGTGATGAGGGAATCCACTAACTGAACCACTTCACCGCGGTAAAAAACACTGTCAATCTCTACACCAAAGATCCGATCGATCGTTAATTCAGCAGTTTTGTTATTCTTTTCGCGATGAATCAATGAAACAGAAAACCGGTTCTCTGCATCAGAAAGAGAATCGGTCACAAAACCGATTGTATCTGAGGGGAGGACTTGTGCATTAAGCAATGGATGAACCAACAAAGCGAGTAGGAGGCAAACTGATTTCATGGTTACAAAAACGACCATGATCATCCGTTATTGTGCAACGAATTGTAGCGATGAAGCAGAATCGAATCGCTATATTTGCACCAAAATTCAGCACATGGAAATTCTCAACGGTAAACAAACGTCTGAAATCATCAAAAAAGAATTGGCGGTTCTGGTGAAAGAACGAAAAGCGGAAGGGCGCAAAATCCCGCATTTGGCGGCTATTTTGGTTGGAAATGATGGCGGTTCTGTGAGTTACGTGAATTCAAAAGTGAAAGCATGCGAGGAAATCGGGTTTGAAAGTACCTTGATCCGTTACGATGATTCGGTTTCTGAAGAAGTATTGCTCAACAAAGTAAAAGCCCTCAACGAAGATAAAAGTATCGATGGTTTTATTGTGCAATTGCCACTTCCAGAGCATATTGACGAGATGAAAGTAACGTTGGCTATTGATCCTAAAAAAGATGTCGACGGTTTTCACCCAATCAATGTGGGAAACATGATGTTGAACCTTCCTGGTTTTGTGCCAGCAACTCCTGCAGGAATTGTGGAATTGTTAAGACGCTACAATATCGAAACTTCGGGTAAAAACTGTGTAGTGGTAGGTCGAAGCAATATTGTGGGCACACCTTTGAGTTTGTTGCTGGGTCGTAATACCGACATGGGAAATTGTACGGTAACATTGGTGCATTCACGTTCAGAAAACATCCGTGAAATTTGCAATCAAGCAGATATTTTGGTGGCAGCTGTTGGAGTTCCGGGCTTTATTACAGCAGATATGGTAAAAGAAGGCGCGGTAGTAGTTGATGTTGGTACAACACGTGTTACCGATCCTTCACGTGAGCGCGGATGGCGTTTGGCGGGCGATGTAGCGTTTGATGAAGTTGCTCCGAA
>JBILJP010000002.1:0-49302 GCA_044377135.1 Fluviicola sp. | reverse complement strand
TTGAAACTTTTTTAGCAAATGCTGAAAAGCGGTTTGGAGGCACCGGATGTTACCAAATAATTGACTTTATGAGATTTTATGATTTTCAAAAAGACGAATCAAAACTGTTTCGTGAAAAAAGATATTATGGAATGGAGCGCGATTTTTTGCTAAACGATTTAATCAAAGATGAAACTTTTACTGTTGAAAAAAGGGATACATCCATCCTTGTAAATGAATATGGTGAAGATAGTCTTGTAGTTGACAAACAAACAAAAGAATCAATACTTGAATATCGAGTCAATATCAATGTTGATACAAATTATTATGTAAAAAGTGGATTTGAGAAATTGTATGAACAGCATATACTTTATTATGACCAAAGAGAAAAAGTTTGGAGAGATTATGCACATGCTGTCTTTGCAACAAAAAAAGTCTTCACTACTCAACAAGAAAACATTGTATATGAAATGGTAGCAGGTACAGGCAAGAAACCTTATTGGGGTAATGGTTATTCAAGCGTAACTTCCTATTTGAAAAAACAGTATTCCGAGCAAAATAACCCATTGTATAAATACCTTCGAGTGTTACCTCAAACGTCTTTCACCCAATTCCCCTGGGAAGAAAAACTCTACAATCACACTTTTTCGGGAGTTGAAATAAAGTCACCGTACTAATCTTCCCATAAATCTGAAAGGAAAAGCAGGCATCCGCGAAAACAGTATCTTGCTGCCAATCGGGTTGTTTTCGTTAAAAAGCGGATGTTCATCGAATAGTGTTAAAAAGGACATCCTCTCCGCAAAGAACGAAGAGGATGAACGGTTTTCTTGCATTTTAATTAAAACGTAGCCAAATCTGCCGTTGGTCCAAAACTTTTCGGAACCGGAATTCCCAATAAACGGAAATAAACACCCAACTGCGCACGATGATGCACTTCCTGGTTCAAGGTCATGCGAATTACTTCTGCTTTGGTATCTACAGAATGAATCATGTCGCCACTTCGCATGGTCCAATTCTCTTCCAATGCCGCTTCCGACATCGCTGCCAAAGCCGCTCTTCCTTCCTGGTAGCATTTTTCAGAATAAGCAACCAGCTCTTCCGTTGATTCGATTTTTTCGGGAGAATAGGGTGCGCTGGCGAAATCCAATTCTGTGGTATGCGCCACCATTGCAATCCAGGTTGGTAATTCTGCTACATGTGTCGCCAAAGCAATCGTCTTCATGCTTTTTTCATGCGGTTGCCAACCAAAATCGGCTGTTCGAACGTGTCTCATGAATTCGCGTGTGATTACCGCTTGCTCGTCTAGTTCTTTCAAAAAAGTTTCAATTCGTGTCATCTCTCCAAGTATTTTAATGAATATGACACAAAGAAACTGCCCGCTACTGACAACCCTATGGCAGTGTGTTTTTGGAACAAGAAAAAAAGTAAAGTTTAACCATCTCCACTTTAGGCAGAGCGGTTTTTGTTTCCCATCAGCCTCAGGCTAACATATATTTTTTGTATGCCTAACTAACACAGCATAGCACAATGGAAAACGAGACAGTCTATACGTTTTTTCAAATGTTATGCTAAGTGACATCAAAATATAAAGACGTCTGCGGGCTCTGCGAGATCCGCGGGAACCAATTTACTTAGTTGAAACAAAATCTCAGTATTTCACCGGCAACTGATACTCTCCCAACGGAATATGATCTGTCTTTTCAAAGACTTTTTCAGTCAAGCGCAATTGACTAATCCGCGAAAGTTTAAAATCACGGTAAGCCTGTCGTAAATGACACCAGCCAATCACATGCCAGCTAAATGCGTAAAACACCAAGCCAATTGGTTCAATAGTGCGTTTACTCGATTCTTCTTTAAGATTGAGGTAGCTGACTTCCAATTGCACTGACTTGGTAATGGATTCCTGAATGACCGGTAAGTAATTAAATTCCTGTGAAATACACTCTGGAACTTGCAATCGTATGGAAGAACTCAGGTGATTCACTTGTTCTTTTTGCCCGGTTTTTAAGACTGTTTTCACTTTTGTTAATGCCGATCCGAAATGGGTCTGCGTGCTTTTATCGGTAAAACCACTTACAAGCGATTCGGTCAAAATCAATGCATTGGCTTCTTCTGTTGTGAATGCAACGGGCGAGAGGAAATAACCCTGCACCACAAAATAACCACGGTTGGGTTCAAAACTAATCGGGATTCCAGATTCGCCCAGCGCCTTGATATCGCGGTACACAGTGCGAACACTGATTTCAAAACGATCGGAAAGTTGTTCTGCTGTGACGAATTTTTTCGATTGCAACAAGGTCAACATGCCAAATAAGCGGTCAATGCGGTTCATTTTTTATGCTTTATCTGGAAACACTTTTCCCGGATTTAACAATCCTTTCGGGTCGAATACTTGTTTGATAGAGCGCATCAAAGCCAACTGAATTTCCGTAAAAGCAATGTCCATAAACGGACGTTGTACCAAGCCGATGCCGTGCTCTCCGGAAATGGTTCCCCCCAGTTTCACTACTTCGGTAAACAATTCGCGAATCGCTTTGGGTAGTTCGTTGTGCCACGCTTCGTCAGATAAAGTTCCTTTGAGGATGTTTACGTGTAAGTTACCGTCGCCGGCATGTCCGTAGCAAACAGCTTGAAATCCGTAGGCTTTTCCGATGCGTTTCACGGCAGCCAGTAATTGAGGCAATTGAAAACGCGGAACCACGGTGTCTTCTTCTTTATAAATGGAATGGCTTTTCACCGCTTCACCGACTTTCCGCCGCAGTTTCCACAAACTTTCTTTTTGGGCTTCGCTTTCGGCAAATAAAATTTCGTCAATGTCGAATTGTTCCACCAACTCCATGATCTTTTCGCAATCCTGCATCATCACATCGAGGTTAAAACCGTCGAGTTCTATGAGTAAGTGAGCATCGTGGTCGTCTTTCAGAATATCCGGCGCATCATCTACATGCGGAATGGTATACAAAATGGCATCGCGGTCCATGTATTCCAAACCACTCGGAATAATGCCGGCCATGAAGATTTTACTCACAGCTTCGCAAGCTTGCGTTCCTTTCCGAAAAGGTACCAGCATGAGTAAGGTTTGCGTGGGGTGGGGAATAAGGCGTAATACAATTTTGGTCACCACAGCCAACGTTCCTTCACTACCAATGATCAATTGCGTCAGGTTGTATCCGGTGGCATTTTTGATCACGTTCGCGCCAGTCCACATCACTTCGCCTGTTGGCAATACAATTTCCAGGTTCAGTACCCAATCTTTTGTAACACCGTATTTTACCGCTTTCGGACCACCAGAGTTTTCTGCAATATTCCCACCGATGAAACACGAACCTTTACTTGCCGGATCGGGCGGATAAAACAATCCTTTTTCGCGAACGGCTTGTTGTAAAACTTCGGTAATAACCCCCGGTTCTGTGGTTACCTGATGATTTTGTTCATCAATTTCCAAAATCCGGTTCATGCGTTCCAAACTCAGCAAAACACCACCGAAATTAGCCAAAGCGCCACCACTTAAACCCGTGCGCGCTCCGGAAGGTGTTACGATGAGGTCATGCTCATAACAATAGCGCATAATGGCCGAAACTTCTTCCGTCGATTCAGGTTTCACCACCACGGCGGGATAAAACACAAAGTCTTCCGTATGGTCAGAAGCGTAATGCTCAGAAATAGCTTCGCCCGATTCAACTCTGGTGCCCAGAAGCTCCCGGAAAAAATCAATGTGTGTCTGAAGAATGGTGCTTGTCATAAACAGAATTTGTTCAAAATTAACGATTAATTGGTGCACTGTATTTTGTTAATCAACATTAATCATTCTCAACCAACTTGACGGGCGAAAAGTGAATTTTACAATATCTTCTTTTAGGTGATAAAAAATAAAAAGGAAACAATGAACTTCTCAAAAAAGAATCTTATTTTCAACATCGGAAATGTAACGTTAATTACCAGGCTATCTCAGGCAACATAGTATTCTGGTAACCATACTAAATCAATAATTGAAATTAGAATTTAAATCTTCCCGTATTATGAAAACGTTGAAATACTGTTTGTTGTTGTGCGTTCAATTGGCGTTCTTCAGTTGGTTAGGTGCACAAGAAAAGCAACAGTCAACCATTCCAGGAGCAACTCGTGTGCTCTATGAAAAAGATGGTGTCACTCCAAGATTTGTCAACTTCAGTTCAACCGCTACTTGGGATAGTCTTCATTTGACAGAACTGCAAAAGCAACTTTTTGGCTCCCAATCAAGCGATTCTTGGTTGAAAATAAAATCTGAATCAGATGATTTAGGGATGGTTCACATGCGTTTTCAGCAACAATACAAGCAGATTAATGTAGAAGGAAATGTGTTTATTTTTCACTCGAAAAATGCTCAAATTGTTTCTGCTAACGGTCATTTTTCGCCAGCTATAAATCTTTCGGTTATACCAGAAATCACTAAGCAACAGGCGCTTGAAAAAGCGATAATTGAACCGGCTTTATCGTTGGATCAATTGGAGAGCCCGGCAGCAGAGTTAGTAATCTTAAATGTTTCAGGTAAATTTATTCTGGTGTACAAATGTTCGGTGTTTAGCAGACAACCGTTAGTGAATGAATGGGTATTTGTAGATGCTGCGAATGGAAAAGTGGTAAAACGAATCAGTCGCATTTGCGAAATAGATGCAGTAGGTACAGGGCATTCGCAATTTTCAGGTGTTCAAACGATTACAACCGATAATACTTCCGTTGGGAACTATTCGTTGCGGGAAACAGGTAGGGGAAGTGGTATTGAAACAATTAATAGTGCTACAGGTGTTACTTATACTGATACAGACAACAATTGGAATAATGTAAATGCGGCGCAAGACGAATTTGCAATCGATGTGCATTTTGGTGCCGAAGCTACGTATGATTTCTATTATAATAATTTCAATCGCGACTCGTATGATAATGCCGGAGGGTATATGTTGAGTTACGCAAACGACCAATCAGTAGGTGTAAATGCATATTGGTCAGGAGCTCCCGAAAATGCAATGCATTATGGAAATGGGGATGCGAATTATTTTCCTGTTGCTTCATTAGAAGTTGCTGCACACGAAATGACGCATGGAGTTACGGAAAACTCAGCAGGTTTAATTTACGATGGAGAATCGGGAGCTTTAAATGAATCGTTTAGTGATATTTTCGGAAATACCATTCGATTTTTGAATGCTCCTACATTTGCAACCTGGTATATCGGTGATCAATTGCTCAGGCCAAATGGTGTTGGCGATGCTGCTTTCCGTAATATGTCGAACCCGAATGAATTTTTGAATCCGGATACTTACGGAGGTTTGTACTTCAATTCCGGTGATATTGTACACTACGATAGTGGAATTCAAAATTTCTGGTACTACCTTTTAGTTGAAGGCGGAACCGGTACAAATGATTTGAATAATAATTATGCGGTGACCGGAATCGGATTATCGGATGCAATGAAAATTTCATACAGAAATCTGGCATTTTATTTAACTCCAAGTGCTACGTTTATGGATGCCAGAGATGGTGCTGAACAGTCGGCCATCGATTTATTCGGTTTATGTTCACCACAACAATTTGAGGTAATACATGCCTGGTATGCTGTAGGTGTGGGTTCACCCAATATTGGTGGACAAGTCATTGCTGCGTTTACAGTTTCACCTAATTTTGCATGTGCGGCACCTTTGGCTACCCAATTTACGTCGCAAGGATCATTCGAATCATATTCCTGGGATTTTGGTGATGGAGCTACTTCGGTGTTGGCAAATCCAGCGCATACCTATACCAATAACGGAAATTATACGGTTAGCTTGACTGTGTCAAATGTGAACCTTTGTCCGGGAACGGATCATGTCTCGGTTATAAATGCCGTCGTTATTAATCCAATTAATCCGGTAGCTGCATTCACACCAAGTCCAACAATCACAAATGGTATTAGCACAACCTTTACAGATGCAAGTTTAAACGGACCTACAAGTTGGGAATGGAATTTCGGCGATGGAGGAACATCTACTCAACAAAACCCAACACATACGTTTGCAAATGCCGGGTTATTTGATGTTGAATTGATCGTTCATAACTGTGGCGGGGCAGATACGGTAATTATTCAGGTAGAAGTTACCGATATCATCGTCTTTTGTGAAACAACGTTTACAAATAAACAATCCGGAACAATTTATGACTCAGGAAATGCTGCAGGCAATTATCAGGATGATGAAAATTGTACGTTACTGATTCAACCGTGCAATGCAACTAGCATTACGCTTACAGTGGAAGATATCTTTATTGAAGATGGGTATGACTTTTTGCGGATTTTTGATGGAGTTGATGCCAGCTCTCCGCTTTTAGCTGAGTTCACGGGTATGAATACACAGCCACCACTTACTTCAACATCAGGTTCTATGTTTCTTACATTTGAATCGGATTTTAGCGTAAACGAATTAGGATTTAAAGTAACGTATTCATCGATAAGTAATCCTGGATCATGGAGCGCTGATTTTAACGCGTCAAATCCGAGTCCTCACATAGGTGAAATGGTTGTGTTTACCGATATGAGTAGCGCTAATCCAGCTTCATGGTCGTGGGACTTCGGTGATGGTGGAACATCTGCTCTTCAGAATCCAACACATGTTTATGCTGCTTTAGGTACCTATACCGTTGTGCTTACTGTTATCTTTTGTGACGGATCAACTGAATCGCACGCTGAAACGGTACTTGTGAACGACGTAGGATTGAGTGAAAACATCAATCAATTGAACAGCTTGTTGGTCTTCCCGAATCCTTTTGATGATTATTTCACATTGCTTCCAAATCAAGATCTTCATAATTTGAATGTAACATTAACCGATTTAAGTGGCCGAAAAGTGTATGCATTTACACAAAATCAAGTTTCGGTTTCAGGAGTCACACTTAGTCCAAAATCCCTTAGTTCGGGACAATACATGCTCGAAGCTTGTTATGAAACAGAAGCCGGAAAAATGGTGATTGAACGTCAAAAGTTACAAGTAAAGTAATCAGCGTTTAACCGATTCTATTAGAATTAAAAACGAGATTCAGCATTGAATCTCGTTTTTAATTCTTCCAATTCAGGTGTTCGAATGAATCCTAAAAAGTTAAAGTTCAACTAAATCACCCATTTTCGGAATCATCACCTTCCAGTGCAATTCATGTTCTATTTTTACCCGCAAGGCATCGCTTTGGTGAGCCTCGCCATGATTGAGGAAAATTGTTTTCGGTTTTTCGGTAAAATTGGTGAGCCATTGGATCATTTCATTGCGATCGCCGTGGGCTGAAAGTGAAGCGATGCTTCTGATGTTGCATCTCACTTTTCGGTATTCGCCAAAGAATTTGATTTCTTGTGCGCCTTCCATGATGGCACGTCCGCGGGTTCCTTCACCCTGATAACCAATAAACAGCAATGTGTTGTTTGGATTGTCCAGGTGATTGTTAAGGTAATGCAACATACGTCCGCCCTCAATCATACCGCTACCCGCCAATACAATCTTAGGTCGTTTATCTGCCACAATGATTTTTGATTGCTCCATGTCTTCCACCAAAAGCACATCATCGTACATGTGGTTGATTTCATACGAAGAAATAGCCTGCCATTCGTGGTATTTGTTGTACGTATTGGTGGCATTGATTCCCATCGGTGAATCAAGGTAAATGGGCATTTTGGGCAATTTATTCTCTTCGGCCAATTGATACATGAGGTAAATAATCTCTTGTGTGCGTTCTACTGCAAATGAAGGAACCAGCAAAATACCACCGTTGTCATAGGTTTCCTGAATGATATTCAGCAATTCCTGTTTTACGTCTTCCACTACGTGCTCGCGGTCTCCGTAAGTAGATTCAAGAATAATGTAATCTGCTTCTTCAATTTTTTTCGGTGGAAACAACAACATCGGATGCGCACGACCAATATCCCCGGAGAAAACAATTTTTTTGTCATTGACGAGCATATTCACAAAAGCCCCGCCTAGAATATGACCGCTGTTTAAAAACTCAAATTTGATGAATTCATTGAGTATTACCCATTGATGCAATTGGTGCGTTCGAAACAGAGGAAGAGAAGCCAAAACATCCTTTATCGTGTAAAGCGGTTCTGCTTTTTCGTGCTTGGAATAATTGTGTCTGTTGGCTCTTTCGGCATCTTCTTCCTGAATTTTGGCACTGTCTTTCAGGATAATCTCTGTAAGATCTGCCGTAGGTTCGGTACAATGAATATGACCTTTGAATCCTTTTTTTACCAATAGCGGAATATAGCCACAATGGTCGAGGTGAGCATGTGTCAACACAATCGCATCGATTGATTTCGGATCAACCGGGAAATCTTCCCGATTTTTCAATCGCAGTTCTTTTAACCCTTGGAAAAGTCCGCAATCGACCAAAATGCGTTTTCCGCCTACTTCGATCAATGATTTGGATCCGGTTACAGTTCCTGCGCCACCCAAAAAGGTAAGCGTTACCGGCATATGTGTGTGTTGCATGTGATTGTTATTTGTTCATTGCAAGGTACAGTTAGTCAGGGCTGTAAAAAATGATTTCGGTTAGTTTTTATAAAAAAACCGCGGGATTCAAATCCCGCGGTTCAATTAATCTTCCAGAATGTATATCAGTACGATTAATTCCCTGTAATCTCAAATTCTGTTCGTCGGTTTTGTTGACGACCGTCTTCGGTGTTGTTGGTAGAAACAGGTCTGGCTGCACCATAACCCTTCGCTTTCATACGACTGGCCGAAACACCTTTACCGGTTAAATATTGCACCACTGCTTCTGCACGCTGTTGCGATAAGGTTTCGTTGACCGTCGCCGAACCTGTATTGTCGGTGTGACCTGAGATCTCGATTTTCAAATTCGGAACATCTTTCATCAATTTCACCAAACGCTCCAACTCTGCATTCGATTCAGGACGCAAGGTAGCTTTAGCAACATCGAAGAAGATATTACGCAGGGCAATTTTACTACCAATGGCAATGTTTTTCAACTCGATGGTTTTGTTTACCAGGTTATCTGCCGATCCCATTGGGATATCGAAGTTTTCGGAATGGAACAAATAACCGGTTGCTTTTACAGCAATACCGTAGTTTTTACCCGAATTCAACGTGATGATGAATTTACCTGTTGCGCTGTTGGTGGTAAATGTTTCAATAATCTGACCCGTTGCGTTGTCGGTAATTTCAATCTGTGCTTCTACCGGTTTGCGTGAAATAGCATCGATGGTAACACCTTTAAATACAGTCAATGATTTCTTTTTCACGTCAACCGTACTTTCAATGTTGTGATCTTTTACCGGTTGTGCAATTGAGCCCAATAAATAATCTTCGGTTTCAACCACTGGTTTTTTCTCGTCGCCGAAAAATGTAACACGGTAAATATCAAACCCGCCTTTTCCACCGGCTCTGTTGGATGAGATATAAGCAAACTTGCCGTTGGCGGCTGTTGCAAAGAAGAAATCATCATATGGTGTGTTGATTGGTGATCCCATGTTTACTGGAGTAGTCCATTGTCCTTGTTTCTTTTCGGAAATGAAAATATCATACCCTCCCATGGTTTCGTGACCTTGAGAAGCCATGTACATGATGTCGCCACTGATGTGGATATAAACAGGACCATCGTTGAATTTTGAATTCACCTGTACCACTTGAGAAGCTAACATGAAATCTTGTTTCATTTTGTTTTGAACTGCCGAAAACATAATTTCTGTTCCGTTCAAACCGTTGATGTTGTCGCGGGTGAAGTAGATTTTGAATCCGTCAGGATCGTACGAAGCATATTTGTCATTGGCTCTATCAGAACTGATCATTCCGGATGTACGTTCAGGATTCGACCAGGTGTTACCAACCAATTTTGATTCGTAAATGTCCGTTTGACCGGCATTATCACGGTGCAATAACATCTTTGTACCGTTGTATGACAAACAGTTACTCACGTCATCTGTTGATCCGTTGATTGGTCCTGCCAATTGTTTAGGAGCACTCCAAATGCCATCAGACAATGATGTTGCATAAATATCGTAATCGTAACCGCCCACTTCATCCGGACTGTGTGCATTTTTTCGATTGGAAGAAATAATCATGTCTGCACCGTCGGCAGAAATAGATGGTGCAATTTCATCCTGAGGAGAGTTCAGTGATTCGATATTGTCAACCCATGCTCGTACTGGTTTTGCTTCTAAGGTTCGTGCAATTTGACATTCTTTCTTGTGTTGCATCACAAACTTCGAAAAGTTGTCTGCCTTTTTGTATTCGGCTTCAAACGCTTGAAATGCTTTTGTTGCATCATCATATTTACCTTCTAATTGGTAAGCATAACCAAGGTAGTAATTCAAAAACGGATCGCAGGCAGGATCTAATTTTTGAGCTGTTTTGAAAAAAGGAATACATTTCGATGCATCCGATGAATTGGCATGACAAACTCCGATTTTGAAATTCATCAAAGCACTGTTCGGATTGTACTGTTGCGCTTGCTCGTATTGTTGCAACGCTTTTTTGTAATTGAGTCCGAAAGGTTGTACTTCAAACAATGCTTCATTGGCCAGTTTGAAAAAACCATCTCCTTTTTCAATAATCAATTCTATTTTCTTAAAACCTTCTTTATCGTTTTTAAAGTTAGCGGCTTTAAATTCTACATTTTGAGCAACAGCTTGGGCACTAAAGGCCAAGACAACTGCAAATAATAATTGTTTCATGTCTCTTTAAGCGTTTAATTGCTGCAATTTCCTGAATAATATGTTTTCCCTTCAACCGAACCGAGTTCGTTGGCTTTGTGCCAGTCTTCGCAAGCACCTTCAATGTTGCGTTGCATTTCTCTGGCCAAACCGCGGTTTACATAAGCTGCTGCGTAATTTGGTTCCATTTGAAGCGCTTTATCGGCCCATTCTTCTGCTTTCTTGTAGTTTTTTTTCTTGAAATAAGCAGCAGAAAGGTTGGAAGCAGCCGGCGCGTATTTTGGGTTTAATTGCAACGCTTTTTCGAAATCTTTCAATGCTTCGTCCGTACTTCCTTTATCCATTAACGTAGCACCACGATTATTGTAAGCCATGTAGTAATTGGCATCAATCGAGATGGCGCGGTTAAATGCAGCCAAGGCTCCAACATAATCTTTGGTTTTTTTCTTCGTGGTACCAATGTTATTGAGTACAAATGCCAAATTCGGATTTTTACGTTGTGCTTCTTCGTAATCGGCCAATGCTTTCGGATAGTTATCCTGCATACGGTAACAACTTCCGCGATCATTATACGCATAGGCATTGTTCGGATCCAACTCAATTGTTTTAGAGAAATATTTGATTGCCGTATTGTAATCTTGTTGCAAGAATTTCAACGTACCGTAGTTGTAATAAGCTTTCGGGTTTTTGGCATCCAATTGAATGGATTTTTCGTAATCTTTTTCCGAACTCAGGTAATCTGTCAATCCCTGATAAGCTCTTCCGCGCTGAAAATAAGCTTTGGAATAATTCGCATCCTTTTTAATCAGTAAGCTAAACGTAGCAACAGCATCTTTAAACTGTTCAGCTTCATTTTCAGCTACTCCTTTATTATAATGCGCTGCTGTAAAATTCGGGTCTGCCGCCACCGATTTTTTAAACTCTGCAATTGCACCTATAAAGTTCTTTTTATTGAATAATTCAATGCCTTTGTTGTAGGCTTCCTGACTGGCTGCAACTGTTGCATTTTGCTGATTCAATTTCGTGATTGAATCTCTGTACCGTGTTTCTTGTGGCGTCAATTGCTCAATTTGCGCATTTCCGTTATAGGAAATAAAAATCAAACCCAAAATCAGCCCAATAGTTGTTCTTTTCATATTGTTTTTTGGTTTAGCGGTTTGAATTTAGCAATATTCGTACCAGCAGGATCGGAAATTTATTAACAAGCGTGTTTCGATGTGGAAAAGCAATCGTAAATCAACCGAAATAGCTATTTTTATCCGCTAGTGTTTTGGCTTGTATTGTTGCAGTTAGCAATCAAATCAAGATATCGAAAAGCAATTAAACGACTGTTGAAAAATGAATAAAGAAGCATATTTGGTAACCGGTGTACGCACAGCTATCGGAAATTTTGGTGGAACATTGGCTCCGGTAAGAACAGATGATTTGGCGGCTATTGCCATTGAAGGATTGTTGAAGAAAGTTCCGTCACTTGATTTGAACGCCATTGAAGATGTGATTTTGGGTTGTGCCAACCAAGCGGGTGAAGACAATAGAAACGTAGCGCGCATGGCTGGTTTATTGGCCGGACTTCCTGTTTCAGTGGCCGGAGAAACGGTGAATCGCTTGTGTGCTTCAGGAATGTCGGCCGCTGTAAATGCTGCCCGTGCCATCAAAGACGGAGCAGGTGATTTGTACATTGCAGGTGGTGTAGAAAACATGACGCGCGGTCCGTGGGTACTTTCCAAATCGGCAACACCTTTCGGGCGCGATCAGGAATTATTCGATTCATCATTCGGCTGGCGATTCATCAACCCCAAAATGGAGGAACTTTACGGAACCGACGCTATGGGAAATACGGCTGAAAATTTGGCCGAAATGTATGGAATCAACCGCGCTGATCAAGATGCGTTTGCATTATGGTCGCAAGTGAAGGCAACTAAAGCGCAGGAAGCTGGTATATTAGGAAACGAAATAGTTCCGGTTATGATACCACGCAAGAAACAAGATCCGTTGGTGTTTGATAAAGACGAATTTATGCGTCCGCAAACAACAATCGAAGCATTGGCAGGTTTAAGAACAGCTTTCAAAAAAGACGGTTCGGTAACTGCCGGAAATGCATCCGGTTTAAATGACGGTGCAGCAGCGTTGTTATTGGCGTCGGATAACGGATTAAAACAACATAACTTACAACCGATTGCTCGAATAGTAAGCGCAGCAGTTGCCGGTGTTGAACCGCGAATTATGGGGATCGGTCCGGTAGAAGCATCTAATAAAGCCTTGCAACGTGCCGGTCTTTCTATAAAAGACATGGATGTCATTGAATTGAACGAAGCATTCGCAGCTCAGGTATTGGCTTGTACACGAAATTTAGGTTTAGCTGATAATGATCCGCGTATCAATCCCAATGGTGGAGCGATTGCTTTAGGACATCCGCTTGGAATGTCGGGCGCACGAATCTTGATGGCTGCCGCAAATGAATTGCAACGAACCAATGGGAAATACGCACTTGTAACTATGTGTATCGGGGTCGGACAAGGGTATGCTACAATAATTGAGCGTACATAATTCCAACCTATTGAACGATTTAACGTCTAATCAATACTATGAAACAACTCTTTCTTATTTTGCCGCTAGTGGCCTTGCTTACAGTAGCGTGTAAGCGGGAACAAGCCGTCTGGGAATCAGACTGGCAAGTTCCGTTGCTCAACGATACGTTAAACCTGGATAAACTGGTTGAAGATTCGATTGTTAGCGTCAACGGAGGATATTATGAGTTGGCCATAGATCGCACGATTTATGAGTTGAAATTGTCGGATATAGTTGATATTCCGGATACGACCATTAAAAACGATTACGCCATTCCGATTAACGGACTCAATGTAAATCCGGGAACTTCGTTTGTGAATAACGTAGAAGAACACGTGATCGACATGGGCGATATTCAGCTGAAAAAGATCCGCGTAAAATCGGGTGGAGTGAGTATCAGTGTTAAAAGTCCGATTGAAACAACCTGCCTTTTTACCGTTCAATTGCCGGGAGTTACCAAAAATGGTGTAATCCTTACGCAAGATTTTACCGTTCCTCCGGGTTCGGATAATAATTTAAGCGTCGTAAACGGCTTTGTGGATTTAGCCGGTTACGAATTAGATCTTCGCGGTTCAAATCAAGGTTCGTATAATCGACTCCAATCTAAAATGACTGTGAAGTCTGCACCGGATGGTCAAACAGTGAATGTTTCCAATCTTGATACGCTTCGTTTTGTCTTTGGAATGAATGATTTGGTAATTGATTATGCACGTGGTTATTTCGGTTCTCAATTAATTACCGATACTATTTCCGAGAACATCGATGCGTTGAGCAAGATTTCAAGCGGAATCATTGATTTGCCTTCGTCGAGTATAGAACTCGAATTGGTAAACGGATTAAAAATGAGTGCGAAAGCAAAACTGACCGAATTGATGAATGTCAATGCGCAGCAAAATACGGTAAACATGACGCACCCAACGTTGGATTCGTGGATTACCATCAATAGCGCAACAGGAACAGAAAACTCCCTGCAACCTTCTTCTACCAGTTTGTTGTTCGACGGATCAAATAGTAATGTTGAACAATACCTGGAAAATCACGGAGCTAAAAACGACATCGGTTTCGAGTTACAACTCAATCCTTGGGGCAATGTTTCCGGTGGTTGGGATGAAATTTTTCCGCAAAGTTCGCTGAAAGTGAATCTAAAAGCGAATATGCCGTTGGCTGTCGGACTCACCGATGTCGTGCTAAAGGATACGTTCGATTTTTCATTCAAACAGGATTTCACGAAAACGCATGTTACTTCCGGAACTATGTGGGTAAAAGCAACAAATGCCTTTCCGTTGTCTGGAGTGGTAACTTTGTACTTACTTGATGCTTCTGGAAATACCATTGCTACCATTAACGGATCTACAACGTTTAGTTCCAATGTTTACGGTTCTGTTGTAAACGGCATTTTGCAAAAACAATCGTTTGTTGAATTTCCAATCGCTGAAAGTGTGCTGGAACAATTGGATTTGGTGAAACAATTATCATTGAAAGTAACGATGAATACGCCCAATCCGAATACAAACATCAGTGAACAAATGGCCATTCCGGCAGATGCCTTTTTTGGTTTCAAAGTGGGGGCAAAACTTAAAGTTGAAGCAAGAATATGATGAAGATAGGTAAACTACTAGTGCTAATAATTTGTTTCAACAGTGCGGTAGGTTCAGCTCAGATGATTTATCCGGGATACAGTGATTCGGCCATTAGCCATGCAATCATTGAAACGGATGGCATTTTTGATTTGCAAGGTTCGTCCATCAAACGTGAGTTTTCAAATACGCTTTTATTCGGTGGTTTTATCGACGAAGGAATGAAAGGCCGGTCGTTTGAAAAACACAGCGCCGTAAATCGATTCGGTATCAATGCGAATGCTGAAATACGCTACATCAACGGAAGTGGAGGTTTCATGAAACGCGATTCGGTAGCCTGGATGATCAAAGGAGGATATTATGCACTCGGAAATTTGATTTACGGACAAGATGCTTTCGGGTTGCTGTTTTACGGGAATGAATCGTATTTGAACACAACGGCAGATTTTAGTAATACGCGTTTGGATTTCGCACAATTTCAAAAAATCGGTTTCGGAATTGTGAATAAGAAAAATAAATCGTCTGTTACCCTGAATGTGGTCAATGTTCAGAATTATGTTGATGGAACCATCAGAAAAGGAGAACTCACACAAAACGAAGACGGCTCACAGATCAACCTCGATATTCAGGGAAATATGCTTGCTACCACTGGTGCTAACTTCAATAAAGGATTAGGACTTTCATTGGATGTTGATTACCGTATTTTAGTTCCGTGGGGAAAATCAACCACTACTTTTCAGGTAATGGCGCAAAATATGGGAGCCGCTTACATTTACAACGGCATGCAGAAAATTGCCGTCGATTCCAGTTATTCGTACAGCGGGTTTGATTTTGAAACCCTCACGAGTGATTCCAATCCGTTTGGCGATGATTTCTCGATCATTGATTCCCTGGGAATAGAAAAACGCGATGTGAAACGTTTTGTGCCGTTGCCCGGATACTTGCAGGTAGCCAAATTGGTCGATGTTACTTCGGCTAAAAAAGTGCAATCGTTCTTCGGAATTCGCTTGTATCCAACATTCAGTTCCATTCCGCAATTGTTTGCCGGAGCATATTGGAAACCGACGGAATTGTTGCATGTTGCAGGCTCTGTAACGTATGGTGGTTTTGGTAATTTCAGAGGCGGACTCTTCCTTACCTTGAATTTGAAACAAGTTAACTGGATGCTCGGAACAGAAGATGTGTTCGGTGGCGTTTCCAAAAAAGGATATGGTGAATCACTTGTAACAAGACTTATATGGAAAATCAATTCGTAAAACACGGAGCATTGTTGGTTGTCGGATTGTTTCTTTCCGTTGCCTCCTTTGGTCAAATTTCTTTTTACAAAGTGTACTCCGGTAACGGTTACGACAAGGGAGAAGGGATTGCTCAGCTACCTGATTCAGGATTTTTGGTAACCGGTTCGTCTTCCAGTTTCGGTGATGCGCCGTCGCAGGTCTTTTTAATGCGCTTAGACAGCATGGGAGCATTCCAATGGTCGAAAGCTTACGGAGGCATTGAATTTGAAGAAGGAAAACGCGTCATGCCACTTCCGGGATTTGGCTATTTTCTGGCGGGAACTTCTTCCAGTGGTCCATCGGCCAATTTTGATGCGTATGTATTGTTTACAGATGAAGCAGGCAATTTGCAATGGGAAACACGCACCGATAATGGAGCTTGGGAACGCGTGCATGATGCCGTTTTGATGGCCGATACTTCAGTGATGATTATTGGTGAAACCGATTCTACTTACAATGGAAACATCGATTTATTTGCTGCTCGTTATGATCAATCAGGTAGTTTGATCTGGAAACAACAATGGGGAACAGATCACGATGATTTCGGAAATGCCATTGTCAGTATTTCGGATACAACCGTATTGATTGCAGGAACCTACTATGTAGCCGATTCTGCCCAAAACAAAGGATACGTTACCAAAATGCACATTGATGGTTCGCTCATTTGGGAAGAAACATACGGAACACAAGGAGATTATTGGTTGAATGATATCTGTACGGTTGGAACAAACATCAAAGTAATCGGGGAACGTATTAAAACGGGTAAAACCGATCGCGACGGTTATTTTGCACACATTCAATCGGATGGAACCATTTCATACGGTGAAGAGTTTTATTCTACTGCAGACACTAAAAACGGCGTTTTTACGCCTTACACGGCAGCTACAAATAAGTTTTTCATGAGTGAACAAACCATTAATCCGGGAATTCCAACATTTGAAGACGGCGAAGACGCCTTTGTTTCACGCTTCAACTCCGGATTGTATTGGGATAATTACGGTGCAGGTTACAATGGCGTAGGACAAGATCAAATCAACGATATTACACCGACTTCTGATGGTTATGCGGCGTTTGTCGGTTTTCATACAACCTACGGTCCGGGTGGAAATAGTGTGTTTGTAGTGAAAATTGGTAACGACGGAGCTTTTCCTCCATCAACCTCTAATCCTACCATCATCAACATTGTTTTTCTGGAAGACCTGGTGGCGCTTAAATCGTTAAAGGTATATCCAAATCCGGTAAACGATCAATTGACGATTTCAATCGAGGACACGGAGTTTGATTATACGCTGTTAGATGCGTCAGGTAAACTATTATTGATCGGACATGCATGGTCGGCTCAACAACTTGATTTTAGCCAACAATCGCAAGGAGTTTACTTTTTGCAGGTAGGTCATCAATCAGGTGAAACAGCAGTGGTGAAATTGGTAAAGTGAGTTGGATAGTTTTTGAGTTAGATAGTTTCTAAGTTGGGCAGTTTCTAAGTTGGGCAGTTTTTAAGTTAGACAGTTTTTAAGTTTAAAGAAAAAACTCAAAAAACTACTGAACTTAAAAACTCAAACCTACCAATGGTAAGCATCCTCATTCATCCACTTTCCATGCAGACGCATCACTTGTTCAATGACGTCGCGCACACAGGCTTTTCCGCCGTTTAAAGGAGATTGGTAATGGCATATCGCTTTTACTTCCACAGCGGCATCTTGCGGACAAGTGCTCACACCAACCAATTTCATTACTGGAATATCAGGAATATCATCGCCCATGTAAAGCGTCTGAAGATCCGTGAAGCCGAATTCCTCTTTTAGTTCTTCGTACACAACCAATTTGTTGGCAGATCGAAGCATCACTTTCTGAACCCCCAGTCCTTCCAAACGGTCTTTCACATCCTGAGAATTTCCTCCGGTAATAATCAATACACGATATCCCTTTTTGATGGCGTATTGAATGGCGTAACCGTCTTTCGAGTTGAGTGTACGGATAACAGAGCCGTTGGCAAGCATTACTTCGCCGTTGGTTAAAACACCATCAACATCGAATACGAAGGTGGTGATAGGGGAAAGACGTTCTTTATAACTAATCATGTTGTTGATAGCGTTGTTGAATACTGGATGAAAGGAGTTTGTAAATAGCAGCTTGTTCGGTTGGAAGCATTGCTATATGACGTTCTATTGTTTTTAAATCGGCTCTGCGTGCAGGTCCTGTTTGTGCAGTGAAAGCAGTTTGATCGTTTAGTTTTTCAACGGTTTCCAGCAACAATGGTTTTAACCAATCAAACGATAAATCAGCTTGGGTTAATTGTTGTTGTGCAATATCGATGAGGTGATTGGTAAAATTATTCACGAAAACGGCCGCTAAATGCAGTTGTACACGTTTTCCCCAAGGCAATTCGGTAACTGTACTACTTATTTTTAAGCCCAATTCTACCAGCGAAAGCGTGAATTCGGGGGAATTACTTTCAACGAAGATGGGAACAACGGAAAGATCAACCGATCTATTTTTTGAAAACGTTTGCAACGGATAAAAAACACCAACCGGAAAATGACCTGAATTTGCAATAACATCAACTGTACCTGAAGTAGCGACTACAGGTGCAATAGCTGATAATTGAGGAATGACCACGGGAAGTGCATCGTCTGAAACGGCGCACAAAATAAGATCGCTCTTTGCAAGGTCTTCTATTTTCGTGGCAACACTACATTGCAGTTGTTCAGCCAATACCATTGCTTTTTCCTGCGTTCTGTTCCAGCAATAATCAATCCGAATACCG
Source organism: Fluviicola sp. (assembly GCA_044377135.1). GTDB lineage: Bacteria > Bacteroidota > Bacteroidia > Flavobacteriales_D > Crocinitomicaceae > Fluviicola. Next base: position 30,477 of record JBILJP010000002.1, on the reverse strand, counting down.
GCTTTCAACAGTCCTGTTGCCAGATGAACGGCTACATTACCTGCTCCGACAATAGAAATGGATGAAATGGTACGCATACCGTAAAATTACCTTTTTTGTCTGAAATCAGGGTTCAAAAAAAACGGTGATCATTAGAACCACCGTTTTCCATTGTATGTATGTCAGTTTATTTCTTGATAATCAATCGTTGTGATTGTGCTGTGCCGTTTGTAACTACCGTAAGGGTGTATACTCCGGCAGCATAATTGCTACAATCGATCTCCACACCATTGGAAGTTGTTGTGTAAACTACGTCAAATGATTTGCCAACCATATCCGTCAAAACAACTCGTTCCATTTTTTTACTTTTCGTGTAAATAGAGAAGTTATTGTTAGCCGGATTCGGGTAGATTGTGAACGGCTCAAGATCGCTTGAGTTTACGGATAATACGGAGTTGTACTCAATTCCACCATCAACGTCTACTTGCATTAAGCGATAGTAGCTGATTCCTGTTAGTGGTTTGTGATCGGTATACGAATAGTTTTGAGCATTGTTTGTGGTGTTGTTGCCTGCAACCGCACCGATCGTTTCCCAAACCATTCCATCAGCAGAACGTTGCACAACAAAATCGCGGTTGTCTTCTTCAAATTCGGTTCCCCAGATTAAGTCAACTGCACCATCATTGTATTGAGCATTCCAATAAGTGTATCCAACCGGTAAAGGAACAATGGCACAATTGGTAGTTGCCGTATTCGATGCCGCTTGATTGATATTAATGGTTTGAACAACATTAGCAAAATTGGTAACCAAAAGCACATACACCTGACCAACACTTACGCCGTTTACCACAGCTTGTTCAATCGGCGATGGCGAATAACTGCAATCTTGTGGCAACGCATACGTATTACAATTGGAAATGGCATTGGCCAAATTAGGGAATGGTCCCCAGATGGAATAGTCAATATCTGCACCGGCTGTAATATCAATCACTAAGTTTCCGGCAGTAGCAATTTCAAGGTAGTACCAACTTGGGTTGGGTGATGTGAAAAGGCAGGTGTAGTTGTTTCCGGGATTAATTACGTCGGCAGAAGAACCACCGGCATTGGCAATAAAATTAATTGGTGATCCCGAACAGATTGGACTTGGCACGGAACAAGTAGTATTACCTGCTGCTGGTGCTGCTGCAGAAACACAGATATTAAACGTACCTGTTCCACCACCGTATTGCCAGAAGCGAATTAAATAAGTTGCTCCGGGTGTTAATCCTCCTGCTGAAATGGCGGGCATTAAACCAACAACGTCATCCGCGCATGTTATTTGCGTCCAGGCGCCACATGATCCTGAATAAAGAGCCATCACACCATCTGTGATACTTCCTGCTGATGTTTGAATATCGATAGTTCCTGAAGCAGGTGCTGTGAATGAATACCAAACATCCGGTCCCATTGAACCACAACTTGGAGTTCCACCATTGGCTGCATTGGTGGAAGCGGTTGCACCAACTGTAGTTCCGGCTTGAAAGGTACAAGAAGCATTTACCGCAATATTAGGCGCAGTAACTACTCCGGCTGTACAAGGAGTGTTGGATTGTGCTAATACTTGATGTCCGAATAGGCACAAGACAGCTACATATAGTAGGGAGAGTTTCATAGCAATAGATTTTTAACGTAAATAAAATAGCAGTAGTAAGTCGGATTTAGTGCTGTTGTTCAAACAGCTCTATGTCTTTTACGGTAAGCCATTCTCCTTCAAGAATCAAACAGTTAGTGTTTTCAGAATAAACTTGCTTACGATCATCTTCTGCGGCATCATAAACAGATCGTGGTACAATCTTAACATCCGGGTTATTTGCCTTCCAGTTTTTGATGATCGCAAGATCTTCCGTTTTCGTAGGTTTTTGTGATTGATCGTTTTCACTTTTAATAAACGCTTCATGTTGTTCAATAACTGCAAGTGAAATCTTATCTTGATAGATAATCAAATCTGCTCCGAGAAGTTCCTGCTCTTGCAACGAAAGTGCGTTGTAGCGTTCAGCAGAAATGAAGAGAGTAGTAGGGTGAGCACTTTGCCATTGCTGAATGGCTTGCTGATCGTTTTGTGCACATACGACTGTCGCGTTGAGCGCACCAAAAAGTAGTAAGTAGATGCTTTTCATATTCTGTTGCTTTTAACTAAGAGACGAAACTTTTTTGGTTAAAGTCAGCAACAATGAGTAATCGACTAGATTGGTCGATTAATTAATGATTACGAATGAATATCACACTATTTTAGATTAGTGTTAAAAAAATAGTTAAATAATTAAACTGTTGATTATCACATTTTTATATTTGATTCTGTCTTTTTGGACATAAAAAAAGGGCTATCATTACTGATAGCCCACGAGTTACGAATTATTGTTGGCGGTTTACTTACCGTGACATTGTTTGTATTTTTTACCACTACCGCAAGGGCAAGGATCGTTACGTCCGATTTTCGGTTCAACAACTACCGGTTGTTGTTTTTCTCTTACCGGAGCTGAATTGCGAATAGCTTCATCATACCCTTCGCTTCCTTGAAAACGTGGTCTTGGAGTACTTGTTGTATTATCCGAAGTGGTAATTTGAGCTTTCTCGTAATGATCTTCTGCTACTTCGCGATTGGTGCTTTTTACTTCTTTTTCTTGCACCAATTCAGCTTTTACCAGGTATTCGATGGTTTCGGCACTCAAACGAGCCATCATTGTTTTAAACAATTCGAACGACTCCAATTTGTAAATCAACAACGGATCTTTTTGCTCGTAAACAGCTTGTTGTACCGAAGTACGCAAATCATCCATTTCGCGCAAATGTTCTTTCCACTCATTGTCGATCATGCCAAGCACGATATTGCGTTCCAATGCTTTGCTGATAGATTTACCTTCCGTATTGTAGGCTTCTTCAAGGCTTACAATGATTTGAGTATCCTTGCGACCATCGCTCAACGGTAATAGGATATTACTGTATTGGTTCGACAAGTTTTCATACACATGCTTAATTTGCGGATAAGCGCGTGCGCCGATCAATTCGTTTTTACGATTGTAATGATCCTGAACTCCGGTATAAATTTCAAATACCAAATCATTCACCGGTAATTTTTTGAAATCTTCTTCGGTCACCGGCGATTGCATTCCCAATATGCGAATCATATCCAAATCAAATTCGGAATAACTTCCTTCTTTGTGGTTGGCAACCAATGATTCGATCACATCGTAGAACATATTCGATACATCAAGCCCCAAACGATCACCAAATAAAGCGTTGTGACGTTTTTTGTAAATGGCTTTACGTTGCGCATTCATGACATCATCGTATTCCAATAATCGCTTACGGATTCCGAAGTTGTTCTCTTCTACTTTTTTCTGTGCACGCTCAATGGATTTAGAAACCATACTGTGCTGAATCACTTCACCTTCTTTCAAACCAAGGCGGTCCATCAGTTTGGCAATACGCTCAGAACCGAATTTACGCATCAAATCATCTTCCAATGAAACGAAGAATTGCGATGATCCCGGATCTCCCTGACGACCAGAACGACCACGTAACTGTCTGTCAACACGTCTTGAATCGTGACGTTCCGTACCTACGATGGCCAAACCACCGGCTTCTTTCACGCTAGGTGCCAATTTGATATCTGTTCCACGACCAGCCATGTTGGTGGCAATGGTTACAGCTCCCGGTTTACCTGCATCGGCAACGATTTCAGCTTCACGTTGGTGATACTTCGCATTCAATACCTGGTGAGGAATGTTTTTCATTTTCAACATTCGGCTCAGTAACTCCGAAATTTCAACAGTAGTAGTACCAACCAATACGGCTCTACCTTGTTCTACCAATTTCTCGGTTTCTTCAATGACTGCAGTATATTTTTCACGAGCGGTTTTGAAAACCAAATCGTGTGAATCTTTACGTGAAATAGGACGGTTTGTTGGAATAACAATTACATCCAATTTATAGATATCCCAGAATTCTTTTGCTTCCGTTTCAGCTGTTCCTGTCATACCAGCCAATTTGTGGTACATACGGAAGTAATTCTGAAGGGTAATCGTTGCATATGTTTGTGTGGCAGCTTCTACCTGAACATTTTCTTTGGCTTCAATGGCTTGGTGCAACCCATCAGAATAACGGCGACCTTCCATGATACGACCAGTCGATTCGTCAACGATTTTGATTTTGCTATCCATGATTACGTATTCTACTTCTTTTTCAAAAAGAGTATACGCTTTCAACAGTTGTGTCACAGAGTGAATACGTTCCGATTTTACACTGTAATCACGAATCAAGGCGTCTTTGTGAGCAGCGAATGCTTCAGGTTCAAGACCTTGTTTTTGAAGGTGTGTAATTTCGGTACTAATATCAGGCATTACGAAGAAGCGACGATCATCGTTTCCGGAGATCAGGTCAATTCCTTTTTCGGTCAATTCAACCGTATTGTTTTTTTCATCGATCACAAAGAAAAGCTCCACATCAATTTTCTTCATGTGTTTGCCTTGCTCGGCCATGTAATGGTTTTCCGTTTTTTGCAGCAAAGCTTTGATACCCGGCTCAGACAAGAACTTGATCAACGCTTTGTTTTTCGGCAAACCGCGGTGAGCACGAAGCAATGCAATAGAACCTTCTTCTACCATTGTTTTCATGTCAACACTGCTGTCTGAAGGATTGTTGATCACAGCCAACAAACGTTTGGCATCTGCCAACGCCTGATTCACATATTTACGTTGTGCTTCAACTACCACTTCAACGCGTGGTTTCAACTCATAAAATTCGTGTTGGTCACCTTTTGGTGTAGGACCTGAAATGATCAATGGAGTTCGAGCATCGTCAATCAATACGGAATCGACCTCATCGACAATGGCAAAATGGTGTTTGCGTTGCACCAAATCTTCAACGGCACTTGCCATGTTATCACGCAAGTAATCAAAACCAAATTCGTTGTTGGTTCCAAAAGTGATATCTGCTTCGTAGGCTTTTCTACGAGCAGGTGAGTTTGGTTGGTGTTTATCGATACAATCTACACGAAGTCCGTGGAATTGGTACAAAGGTCCCATCCATTCGGAGTCACGTTTTGCCAGGTAGTCATTCACTGTTACCAGGTGAACACCTTTTCCTGATAGAGCATTGAGGTAAACCGGAAGTGTTGCCACCAAGGTTTTTCCTTCACCCGTTTGCATTTCGGCAATATTTCCGCGGTGCAATACGGCTCCACCCATCAATTGTACATCGTAATGAACCATTACCCATTCCACATCGGCTCCGGCAGCGGTCCATTTGTTGTGCCAAATTGCGTTATCTCCGTCAATGGTAATTCCGTCTTTCTTCGTAACCAATTCACGATCAAGATCGGTAGCTTTTACGGTTAACTGACCGTTTTCAGCCCAACGACGAGACGTTTCTTTTACTACAGCAAATGCTTCAGGAAGGATGGCTTCTAAGACTTTTTCAATTTCCTGATTGATATCTTTCTCCAAACGATCAATCTCTTCGTACAAATCTTCTTTGTCGTGAATTGATAACTCAGGATTATTGGCCTGTTCTTTTAAGTCGGCAACTTTTGCTTCCAAATCGGCTGTTGCGTCTTTTACTTGTTGCTGAAAAGCTACGGTACGATTCCGTAATTCGTCGTCGCTAACGTTGCGCAAATTATTATAGAATACAGCAACTTGGTCAATAACAGGTTGATACTGTTTGCGATCGGTTGCTGCTTTATCACCGAGTAATTTTTTTAATAGTCCTCCTAACATGGTATACTTAAAAATGCGAAGCCCAAAAATAATGAAATTCCCGTGCTTGTGGGTTATTTTGTGAGTTCGGCTCGTCATAAATTATTCCAAAACAATCGAATCTGCCAAATTGACACTTTTATTATAAGGTAGTTGTCAGTAAACTCGTGAAAACTATTCAGAATTGATGCGGTGACTTTTGCCATAAGCTATTATCTTTGCGGTCATGCAAGAAATGATCTTAATTCTCGATTTTGGTTCGCAATACACCCAGTTAATTGCTCGTCGCGTTCGTGAAATGAATGTGTATTGTGAAATCCATCCATGGAACAAACTCCCCGAACTTGGTTCTCATATCAAAGGAGTTGTTTTGTCAGGTAGTCCGTTTTCAACCCGTGACCCGGAGTCGCCAAAACCGGATTTATCAGCTATTAAAGGAACATTTCCGTTGCTAGGGGTTTGTTTTGGTGCACAATACATGGCGCAGCAATTCGGCGGTGAAGTATTGCCTTCTACCATTCGTGAATACGGTAGAGCCAATCTGTCTTTTGTTGACCAATCGAATGTGTTGATGAAAAACATGACCGACGGTTCGCAAGTTTGGATGAGCCACGGAGATACCATTAAAAACATTCCTGAGAATTATAAAATTATTGCCAGTACACCCGATGTGGAAGTGGCTGGTTACACGATTGAAGGAGAAACGACTTTTGGAATTCAATTCCATCCGGAAGTTTATCACTCGTTGGAAGGAGCAATTTTGTTGCGCAATTTCATTGTTGAAATCTGTGGTTGCACCCAAAATTGGACTCCTGATTCGTTTGTAGAAACAACTGTCGCTCAGCTGAAAGAACAATTAGGTGAAGATAAAGTGATCCTTGGTCTTTCAGGCGGAGTAGATTCTTCGGTAGCGGCCATGTTGTTGCATCGTGCTATCGGAGATCGTTTACGTTGCATTTTCGTGGATAACGGATTGTTGCGTAAAGATGAGTTTTCATCCGTATTGGAATCTTACAAAGGATTGGGCTTGAATGTAAAAGGAGTAGACGCTACCGAAGCTTTTTATGCAGCGTTGAAAGGTGTTTCCGATCCGGAATTAAAACGCAAAGCCATCGGTAAAGTATTCATCGATGTATTTGATGCCGAATCGAAATTGGTGACAGATGCCAAATGGTTGGGACAAGGAACCATTTACCCCGATGTGATTGAATCTGTTTCTGTAAACGGCGGACCTTCACAAACGATTAAATCGCACCACAACGTTGGCGGCTTGCCTGATTTTATGAAATTGCAAGTGGTAGAACCGTTGCGTTTGTTGTTTAAGGATGAAGTAAGAAGAGTAGGTCGTTCGTTGGAATTGCCAGAAAATATATTGAACCGTCATCCGTTCCCTGGTCCGGGATTGGGCATTCGTATTTTGGGCGAAGTGACGGCTGAAAAAGTGCGCATTTTGCAAGAAGTAGATGCCATCTTTATCAATGGATTGAAAGAACACGGTTTGTACAACGATGTATGGCAAGCCGGCGCTATCTTCTTACCGATTCAATCGGTGGGAGTAATGGGCGATGAACGAACGTATGAAAATGCGGTTGCATTGCGCGCTGTAACTTCTACAGATGGAATGACTGCCGACTGGTGTCATCTTCCGTATGAGTTCCTGGCCTTGATTTCCAATAAAATTATCAATCACGTGAAAGGAATCAATCGCGTGACCTACGATATCAGTTCCAAACCGCCTGCTACCATTGAGTGGGAATAGGATGGCATACGAATTGCAAACAGACCTAAAAATAATGCGATGAAGTACCTATTAATAATAGCAACAATTGTTTTCGGAAGTTGGGCAAATGCTCAAACGGATGATGTGGTCTATGAATACCAGAAGGGGAAGAAGTACATTGTGCATTTCGTGCAAAATGGAAACACCTTGTGGCGCATTCAGGAAACGTATAAAGTTCCGGCAAAAGATATTATTGCAGCTAATCCGGGAGTTGAAAAAGGAATTGTTGAAGGACAAAAATTGCTCATTCCTGCTGGAGTAGCCGAGGCAAAATATGCTGATGGAACAATCATCAAGGAACACACGGTTGTTAAAGGTGAAACTTTATTCAGTCTGGCTAAAAAAGAAGGTGCTACTGTAGATGAAATCACCAAACTGAATCCGGGAAGCGAAGCCGGATTGAAGTTGGGTCAGGTGGTCAAAATTCCACTTAAATCGGTTACTGAACAAGTGAAACCACCTGTTGAAGCACAGCCGGTAAAACAAGTGGAAACGACCGTTGATTTTTCGGATACGGTGATTGCGCATACCGTGTTGGATCATGAAACATTGTATTCGATTTCCAAACGTTTTATGGTTCCGGTTGAAGAATTGCAAAAATTCAATAAACTGAAAAACACCAATATCAAACCCGGACAGGTGTTGAATATTCCACTGAAAAAAGAACAGGTAAAGCAAGTTGAAGTTCGCCCTGTAACACCGGTTGAAGTGGTGAAACAAGTGGATGAAGAATTGCTCTTTAAAAAGAAGGATGAATACAACATTGCGTTGATGCTTCCTTTTTACCTGGATGGTGGCGAAGCCGGATTCAAAGATGTGGCGACCGAATTTTACATGGGAGTTGAAATGGCGATTGATTCCTTAGAGAAAATGGGATTCAAAGCCAACCTTTATGTCTACGACGCTAAGAACGACAGCGCCGTAATCATGAGCATTTTGAAAAAGCCGGAAATGAAACAAATGGATCTGATTTTCGGACCGTTGATTCCTCAGGGAGCAGATTTGGTAGCAAATTGGTGTAAAAAAAATGGCATCCGAATGGTTTGTCCTTCTGCCAGTAATAGTGCCATTCTTCAAAACAATCCGTACGTCTATGCCGCCGTGCCTACAGATGTTACGTTGCAACGTATTTTAGCGCGTTATACCATTGAAAACCATGCGAAAGATCAAATTGTATTGGTGAATACAGGTATTGCAAAAGACAAAGATCTGTACGATGCTTATCGAGAGCGTTTTATTGAACTTTCCAAAACAAAAGGAAATATCAAGCTCATCGAAATCAAAACCGACGACTTGGCTGCTTATATCCGTAAAAACGGGAACACGGTATTTGTGGTACCGACGCGTGACAAAGGAGCGGCAATGAAATTCATGGGTGCTCTACAGAAATCCGGATCCAAAGCCGGTTCAGGAAGTATTTCTGTATTCGGTACAAAAGACTGGGCCAATTTTGAAGATATTCGCGGAGTTACAAAAAACAAGTTCAATTTGCATTGGGCTTCTGCGAATGATTTGAATTACAACCTTCCGGAAACCAAAAAAATGTTGCGTCAGTTTCGTCGTAAGTTCAAATGTGATATGTCGAAATACAGCGCACACGGTTTTGATGTAATGTATCATTTCGCTACAACGCTTTTGATGGATAAACCCAATACCGCCGGAGTAATCAATAACTTTGATTTGCAGCAAGTAGGCGAGGGGAATGGCTTTGAAAACAATCAGGCTTATATCCTAAAGCATGTTGATTTTGAATTGGAAAGAGTAGGCAGCCTGCATGAATAAGGAATCGATTGCTGAACAAATGCGCGCGTTGCAATTGTTTATTTGTTCCGAATTGGAGCAGGTAGACGGTGGAGCAACATTCTCTGAAGATGCTTGGGATAGAGCTGAAGGTGGCGGAGGTTTTACCCGAACCATCAAAAATGGGAACATTCTTGAAAAAGGTGGTGTTGCCTTTTCAGCAGTACACGGACCTGTGAGTGAAGTTATGCGCAAGCAGTTACAGCTCGAAGGCGATTCGTTTTTCGCAACCGGAGTTTCCATCGTTTTGCATCCGCACAATCCACATGTTCCGATTATCCATATGAATGTCCGTTATTTTGAATTGAATACGGGTGTTTATTGGTTTGGTGGTGGAATTGATCTGACACCGCATTACATAGTTCCGGCGCAAGCTCAGTTGTTTCATCAACGACTTAAAACCATTTGCGATAAGTTTGACCCGGAATTTTACAACAAATTCAAACCGTGGGCAGATGAGTATTTTTACATTCCGCATCGCAATGAAACGCGTGGAATTGGTGGAATCTTTTTCGATCATCTAAACGATCATCCGCAGCTTTCAAAAGAGCAATTATTGGCTTTCTGTCTTGAATTGGGCAGAAATTTCCCTTCTATATACGGTGAACAAGTTTCGCTTGGAAAAGAAAAGCTACCTACCGAACATGAAATTCAATGGCGCAATTTGCGTAGAGGAAGATATGTAGAATTTAACCTGGTCAATGATCGGGGTACAAAATTCGGTCTTCTGAGCGGTGGCAGAACAGAATCAATTCTAATGAGTTTACCTGCCGTTGCCAATTGGGAATATGGTTTTGAACCCGCACCTGATTCTGCAGAAGCTGCTACTTTAAGAATCCTATCTAAGCCACAAAATTGGTTAGCTGAAAAATAAACAGGTTTTAGTTTAATCTGTTCGAAAACAGCACATTCTTTTTCCGTTCATTGAGTGTTTTGCGCCTCTCATCGAGAATTACGTCATTTCTTGTTAAAATTTTCATAGTTTAGGCAACCAATTTTAACACTGCTCGTTTAGAAGCTAACTCTTATGATACTACTCATGAAAAACTACTTTTTGGTTGTTGTAATCGCAGGTCTCTCTACTACCGCGTTTACCCAACAGACAGAAAACAAATCTACCAGAACATTAAAACCCATAAAATCTGAAGCTACCGGAGCCAAAACCTTGGGTACTCCTGTTGCTGATTCTCTGGAAGGGGAAACGTTAGAGCATTTGGATGCATGGATTCAGGCTATCGACAATAAAGTTGAGTATGTAAATAGCGATCAAACCATGCGGGAAAAAGCATTGGCAAATGGTTGGTTTGATCAAATGGCGAGGCATCGTAAACGCGCTGTGGCACGCAAAGAGGCCCTGATTGCCCGTAATTCAACCAAATAATGCTTAATACTGCTACTACTATGAAAACTACTACACGATTACTTTTTTTAGTAACACTACTGCTGTGTTTTTCACAAATGTCGTTTGCTCAAGGTGCTTCCTGCGCCACAGCTGATCCGTTTTGTACGGAAAATGGAGCTGCATTTCCGGCTTCTACAAGCACAACTGCCGAATCTGGTCCTGATTATGGTTGTTTGTTAGATCAACCGAATCCGGCATGGTATTACCTACAAATCGATCAATCGGGTAATATTGATATTTCACTCACAAATTCACAAGTAGAAGATATTGATTTTATTTGCTGGGGTCCCTTTAATTCACTAGCTTCTGCATGTGGAAACTTAACGGGGGGTGGCTTTTTTGATGCGTGTTCACTTTTGGGAACTTATCCATGTGGAAATATCGTGGATTGTAGCTTTGAACTGGATCCGGCAGAAGAAGTAAACATTCCAAACGCCGTAAGTGGTCAGTATTATATGGTGTTGATTACGAATTACTCAGGAGTAGCGACTGATATTTTTGCAACTACATTGGGTTCAAGTACCGGTTCTACAGATTGTTCTATTGTTCCACCGCCAAATCCTACTAACTGTTTGATGGATTTCTTTTCAGCAAACATCAGTGCATGTGCACCGGATAACACGTTCGGTATTTCCGGTGATTTCACTTATGTTGATAATCCGGGAACGGGAACGGTTACAGTGGTGATAGATAACGGAACAAATACCTATACACAAACATTTAATCCGCCATTTGTTGACGGTCAAACGTATAGTTATAATATCACCGGAGTTCCTGCAGATGGTGCAGCCTCAACAATAACCGTTTCTTTTTCGGCAGATCCTGCATGTTCACAAAGTATTGCTTATACCGCAGTAGCTGATTGTAGTTGTCCTGCCAATATCGGAACGTTCTCAGAAACGGTTTCAGGGCAAAGTAACATTGACTATGTATTATGTTTCGGAGATGCATTGGATGTAAATGCCAATAATGATTACACGGCTCCGGATGAACAATTCAATCCTCCCGGCCCAACATATGACCCGGGAATCGGCTGGTTGGTGTATTCATGTCCGCCTACAGTAGGATTGGTTCCTACTCCAAATGTAAACGTCTCGGATGATCCTTGTTTCTTAGGAGTTTGGGGATACGGAGATTTAGCTGAAACCAATGACCAATATTGGATCAATGCCTATCCGGGTGTTTTTACCGATAACATCGTTTATTTTGTTCCGTTAACGATCTACAGTATTGTTGATGGCTATTACAGTTACACCAATACGTCTACCGATTGTTATGATATGGGCGTTCCATATGCCGTTCAATACTTACCTGAAATGACCATGACTCAAGCAGAAGATTGCGCTACAGGTGAAGTTACGGCAACATTCAATGGAGGATTACCTGCTATCGACGGATCGCAATTTACCGTTGTTGCCGGTTCAATGACGCCAGCTTCTGCTGTTTTTGTGAATACAACATGTACCGATGGTGGAACTATTGTTCTGGGAAATTTAGCTGTAGGTGATAACTACTCTTTTGATGTGGAAGATGCAAATGGTTGTGGATTGACAGTTTCAGGAACAATGGATGGCTCAGGAAACGTAACCTTAACCTACCCGCAAACGGACTATTGTATTACCGATCCGAATACTTCTCCCAATCTTGTTGGAGCAGGTGGCGGAACCTATTCTGCTTCTCCTGCAGGACTTTCAATCAACGCAGCAACCGGAGTTATTAATATTGCGGCTTCAACCGCCGGTCAATACGATGTAACGTATGTTGGGGCAGGCGCAACTTGTCCGCCATCAAGTACTTTTACGTTAGAAATTCACCCATTACCTCTTGTAAATGCAGGTGTTGATCAATCTGTTTGTTCAGGAACACAAGTTACACTTTCCGGTTCAGGTGATCCGGCAACTTATACATGGAACAACGGGGTATCGAATGGCGTTCCGTTTACTCCGGCAGCAACTCAAACGTATACGGTTACTGCTACAACGGCTTTCGGTTGCATCAATACCGATCAGGTAACGGTTACAGTTGAAACGGCTCCTGTACCATCTTTTGCTGCTAACGTAACCTCAGGTTGTTCTCCGTTGGATGTAACGTTCACTAACTTGGGAGCAGGTGTCAACTGCTCATGGGATTTCGGTAACGGCTCTACAACTGTTGGGTGTGGTCCTGTTACAACTACCTATGTAAACGTGGGGTGTTATGATGTGACGCTTACTACTTCTTCCGCCGCCGGATGTACTGGAACGACTGTGTTGCAAAACTACATTTGTATCAGTCCTGATCCGATTGCAAGTTTTAGTCCTGTACCAGCCATTTTATCAGAGCTGGATCCAACTACACAAATGCTGAATAGCTCTCAAAATGCGAGTGCATATGTTTGGAATTTCGGTGACGGTACAACTTCAGCAGCAACAAATCCATTACATACTTATCCCGGAGCTCCTGCAAGTTATACCATTGAACTGATTGCTTTTTCACCTTTCGGTTGCACCGATACCGCTTATGCAACAGTTGTGGTTGAAGAGGAATTGATATTCTATGTTCCAAACACATTCACACCGGATGATGATGAGTTTAACCAAACGTTCAAACCGATATTCAGTTCAGGATTTGATCCGTACGATTTTAATATGTTAATTTTTAACCGTTGGGGAGAAATTATTTTCGAATCGAATAATGCGGAAATGGGCTGGGATGGAACTTACCACGGTAAATACGTTCAGGAAGGTACTTATACCTGGAAAATTGAATTCAAGACATCTAAAAACGATGCGCGCAAAATAGCAGTTGGACACACGAACGTACTTCGTTAAGTAGTGTAAATACTAAAATAGGATCGGTTATTTTTTATGTAGAAGTAACCGATTTCTTATCTGGTGTTAGTTATTTCACTTAATTTCAGTGATTTAGAATAGTCTACTAAATTAGTATTTTGTAGTTTTACAGCGCTTTTATACTACAAAGCCTACTATTATGACTTATTACTACAAACAACTGCTTTCGGCGGTTCTATTCACGCTATTGTATCAATTTTTATTAGGTCAAGGCTGTCCTAACGCAAATTTTTCCCAAAACAATTTTAGCGGATGGTCTGGTTTTACCGGTAATTACAATAATCCGGGTCAAACTCCAGGTATTGTAAATGGTAGACACACCGTTATCACGGCTCAAGGGATAGATCCCTTTTCATGTGGTGGGTTGAATATGATCCCTCCCGGAGCAACAAGCTCTTGTCGATTAGGAAATAGTAATACCGGGGCAGAAGGTGAACAGTTACGCTACCAAATGACGGTAGATGCCAGTAATGCGCTGTTTGTTTACAAGTATGCCGTTGTTTTGGAAGACCCCGGACATACACCTGCCGAGCAACCCGAATTCAGGATGCGAATTCTAAGCCAAAACGGCTCTCAAATTGGCGGTTCTTGTGGGATTTACACCGTTTACGGAGGTCAACCGGGGCAAAACTTCCAAACATGTGGTGGCGTAACATGGCTCCCATGGACGATTGTAGGTGTTGATTTGACGGCTTATATCGGGCAAACAATTCAAGTTGAATTCAGTACGAAAGATTGTTCGCAAGCCGGACATTTCGGATACGCCTATATTTCTGCCGAATGTATGCCGTTGATATTAGATGTGGCGTATTGCGAAGGTTCAAATGCCGTAACCATTTCAGCACCTCCCGGATTTCAAAGTTATGCATGGAATCCTGGTGGACAGACTACACAAAGTATTTCCATTAACAATCCCGTTATCGGATCAACCTATAACTGCACAATGACCACGTTCAGTAATCAAGGAAACTGTACCGTTTCATTGGGTGCACAGGTATTCCCAACTGCTGTAAATGCCGGTTTCGATTTTGGAAGCGCTTGCGCCAATGCACCCTTGCAATTTACTGATACAACAACGGTAGCCAATGGAACAATCAGCGGTTGGGATTGGGATTTCGGCGACGGACAAACTTCCGTTGTTCAACATCCGGCTCATACCTATAGTGCTTCCGGCTCTTACAATGTTCAACTCATTGTTTCTTCCAATGAAGGGTGTTCGGATACCATTCAACAAACCATATATGTGGATGCGCTTCCGAATGTACAGTTTGCACTCACAAATGAGTGTATAAACAATGCCGTTTCATTCGATAATCAAACTCCTGATGCACCGCCTTTATTATTTACCTGGGATTTTGGTGATGGAAGTGCTACATCTGCCATAGAAGATCCAGCCCACACCTATACGGTTGCAGGAGGATACACAGTAGAATTATTGGTAGAAAACAGCAACGGATGCAAGGATAGTTTATCCCAGCCGATTACAATTTACGCGCTTCCTGTTATTGATGCAGGTTTGGATCTTTCAGTTTGTCCGAATACTTCTGTAACGCTGAATGGAGCAGGTGGCGTTTCTTATACCTGGGATAATTCCGTTTCGAATGGAGTAGCTTTCACGCCAACTACAACTACTACTTATACGGTTACCGGAACTGATGCAAACGGATGTCTGAATACCGATCAATTACAAGTAACCTTATTTGTGCCGCCAATAGTTGATGCCGGTTTGGATGTAGAAGTGTGTACGGGGACTTCCGTAACATTTTTCGGTAGTGGGGCGGCAACTTACTCCTGGGATGGTGGTGTTATTGACGGGCAATCATTCGTTCCGGCTGTGGGATCCTATACTTTTACCGTTACAGGAACCGATGCAAATGGTTGTGTGGACACGGATGCAGCAGATTTATTGGTAAATCCGAATCCGGTAGTGAATGCCGGTCCCGATCAATTGATTTGTCCGGGAGCAACCACCAGTTTATCCGGATCGGGAGCAGCGACCTATCAATGGGATAATAATGTGATGAATAATCAACCATTCTCTCCTGCCAATACGGCGCTTTATACCGTTATCGGAACATCTTCTGCGGGATGTACAGGAACGGATCAAGTACAAATTGCCATTGAACCACCGACAAATCCATCGTTTAACGCACCTATTAGAAATGGGTGTGAACCATTGGATGTAAGTTTGACGAATACATCAACAGGTACGGTTGGTGCTTCTTGTTATTGGGAATTTGGCGATGGAACCGATGCTTTGAGTTGCGGAACAGTGAATCACCAATACCCAAATCCGGGATGTTATGATGTAACACTTACGGTAACTACAGCTCTTGGGTGTGTCTGGACGGCAACTGTTGCCGATTATATTTGTGTGTATCCCAATCCTGTGGCAGCTTTTACGCCAACTCCCGGAATTCTCACCGAGTTAGAGCCCGTTTCTGTGATGGGTAATTCTTCTATCGGCGCGACAACATATAATTGGAATTTTGGTGATGGAAGTTCTCAATCAAACGAGGAAGATCCGGAGCATACATTTCCTACAGATCCGATCACGAATTATGTTGTTCAATTGACGGCAATTACCGATCACGGTTGCATTGATACGGTTTCTCATGTAATTGTAATGAACGAAGTGTTGATTTATTATGTTCCGAACACATTTACTCCTGATGATGATGAATTTAATCAGACGTTTCAACCTGTCTTTACTTCAGGTTTTGATCCATACGATTTTAATATGTTGATTTTCAATAGATGGGGAGAAATTGTCTTTGAAACCAACGACGCAAGTATCGGTTGGGATGGAACCTATCATGGTGAAATTGTGAAAGAAGGCAGCTATACCTGGAAGATAGAGTTTAAAACAACTGCTAATGATGAACGCAAAATAGATCTTGGTCTGGTTAACGTTTTGCGATAAGAATTAGTTTGGAATCCAAGAAAGAACGGTTTTATGTAGAGATTAATTTTTTGTCAAGACAACCTATCGGAAGTTTAAACGTATTAGTTATGTTAAACCCTGAACTAGGATAAAAATGATTAAAAAAGTCTGTTGTTTGGCACTTTTGCTATTTACAATTACAAGTGTTTCCGCACAGGAAACCATTGACAAACGCGTAGTTAAGAACCGAGGTAAACAAGCCGAGGAAGCGTTTCAGTACAATAAAAACAGCTATAATTATTACATTTTTGAACTGGATAGAAGTCATTGGATGACTTCGACTTCTTCATTGAATGATACTGAAAAAGGGTTGGTACAACCGGCTTCAAATTTCAAAAATGAAGGTGGAGAACCGTTAACATTTGAAGCGGCTAGTGCAGAAACGTTTAATTTCTACGATTACGGTATTCGATTGTCTAAAGAACATCGATTGTTTGTTGCGCTTGACGAAGAGCATGTCATCGCTTTTTATTCAATTCCTGAACTTTCAAAACTGTTCTCGAACAGTGAATTCAATTCCAAAAGATAATGAGAGTAATTGTATCGATAATCGCATTTTTTGTCGTTTCTATAACGGCTTTCGGTCAGCAAACCGATATCGTTTTCGGGCCGGCAGTTAGTGGACAAACATTCAGCACTTGTAACGGGTTCATCATAGATTCCGGTGGACAAGGAGGGTCGGGGTATTCCAATGGTGAAACCAGTATTGTTACCATTTGTCCGGGAACTCCGGGTGACATCGTATCGGTGGTATTCAATTTATTTGCATTGAGTACAGTAGATGATAACCCGCTTCCAAACGTTGCTAATCTGGATTACATGGACGTATATGATGGTAATTCTACTTCGGCACCTACATTAGGAACTTATTCAGGAAATGAATTGCAGGGGGTTGTCATTATAGCTACTGTTTTGAATACATCCGGTTGTTTAACCTTCCGTTTCCGTTCCAATTCAATAGGTACAGGTATGTTTAGTGCCAGTGCCAGTTGTGAAACTCCCTGTGCAACGCCAACAGCTGCAGGAGCAATCGTAGCGGGAATCACACAAGATAGTATCCGCGTTTGCGTTGGTGATCCGGTAAGTTTTAATAGTAACGGATCTTTTGCTGCTCCCGGATTTAACCTTGTGGATTATAATTGGAATTTCATGGATGGTAGCGAATCTACCGGTCCAACCGCTACACATTCATTCAGTGATCCGGGGCAATATCTGGTTCAACTTTTTGTTACGGATGATAATGGATGCTCTAATACGAATCTGGTCGATTTGCAAGTGTTTGTGGCTACAATTCCTGATTTTACCGGATTCCCGGGAGATACCACGCTTTGTATAGGTGAAAGTATTACCTATACGGCCGATCCGGAATCGTATGAGGTGCTTTGGGACGGATTCCCGAATTCGAATTCGATCCAGGATGGTTGCTTACCTGACACACTTTTGGGAGTTTCACAAGATGTGACCATCCTTCAAACCAATTTCACACCGGGTGCTACACTAACGGATATCAATGACCTGCAAAGCATCTGCCTTGAGCTAGAGCATTCTTTTATGGGTGACTTGGTAATCATTGTTGAATGTCCGAATGGTCAATCAGAAATTTTGCATCAGCAAGGCGGTGGCGGTACTCAAATCGGCATTCCCAATCAATTGGATAACGTAGACTGCAACGATCCGTCAACGCAGGGAACACCTTTTAATTACTGTTTTTCACCTACAGCAACTGAAACATGGGTAGAATGGGTAGATAATAATGGTTGGGGCGGTACATTGCCTGCAGGTACTTACGAGCCTGTGCAACCAATGACCAACTTGCTTGGCTGTCCGTTGAATGGCGTTTGGACCTTGACGGTTATTGATAACTGGGCAGCTGATGACGGAACCTTATTTAGTTTCGCTTTGAACCTCGATCCTTCATTGATTCCTCCTGTTACAACTTTTGAACCGCAAATCGGTTGGGGAGCAGATTCTTCTTATTGGGAAGCGGGTGCACCATTTGTAACGTCGCTTTCTGCCAACGCAGATGTGATCTCTATTACACCGACTGCTGCGGGTACGTATACGTATGTATATCATGTGATTGATGATTTCGGTTGCGAACACGATACTTCGGTTGTAATTACCGTTAATAATAACCTGCTTCCGGATGCCGGACCTGATGTGGTTGTCTGTGATGGTGATCCGGTTCAATTGAACGGTTCAATCAATGGACTTGCAGGAAGTTCACCTTGTGACTATAATTTGACTTTAGTGGATGAGTTTGGTGATGGTTGGGGAGGCAATAATGTGACTGTGACTGTTAACGGGGCTCCTACTGTTTATGTAATAGATCCGTTTGTAACCAATCAGGTAATCCCGATTTCGATACCCAACGGAGCTACGGTTACGGTAACATTCTTTGATGATAACACCTTTAATTCATGGGATTGTTCTTACACATTGACTGACCCTTATGGTAATCAATTGTTGCAGAACGGTGGAAATTTCAATCCACCAAACACGAATCCGTTTGACTTTACGGCCGATTGTTTCAACGGTTATGTTTTTAACTGGACAACCGCAATCGGATCGTTTGATGATCCGAATATTGCCGGACCTATAGGAACATTTAATAGCCCTGGAGTAGTGACATTGACCACTTATCCCAACGGACATCCGCTTTGCGCTACAACAGACCAATTGAATGTTACAATGTCAGCTTCGGCAGATCCGGGGAATGATAACGTACTTTCTCTTTGTTCGCAAGGTGCTGCTCAGGATTTATTCCCGTTATTGGGGCCTACTGCTTCGCCCAACGGAGCTTGGACAAATCCGAACGGAGGAGCCGTAACAATGCCTTATGATCCTGTTACGATGAATCCGGGTGCTTATACGTATTCGATTGATTCGAACGGATGTGTTTCCGAAGCAATTATAACGGTAACAGAAATTGTTACTACGGTTAATGTCGCGGTAACCAACGTGTCTTGTTTTGGTGCGGCTAACGGTTCAATTGTGGCTGCTACAACCAATGGAGATTCCTATAGTTTGGATGGTGGGGCTGCTCAAACATATGCCGGAAATACGTTTACCATTAATAATCTTGCTCCCGGAACGTATGTATTGGATGTAACCGGCAGCAACGGTTGTGCCGATCAGGAAACGTTTACCATTACCGAGCCGGTTCAGCTTTCTATTCCGACTATATCGCCAAACATTACAATTTGTCCGGGCGCGACAACCGCACTGACAGCAACAGGAGCGGGCGGAAGTTCTGCTTATACCTTTACTTGGCTGGATGGAGCTACGGTGCTTGGAACCGGTGTTCCATTTAACGTAACGCCAATTGCAACAACCAATTATTGTGTGATTTTGTCTGAAGCTTGTGGTTCTATTCCGGATACGGCTTGTATGACAGTTTCAACACCGAACCCAATTACGCCTTTGGTAGTACCAGACGTTACTTCGGGTTGTTTTCCAGTACCGGTTAATTTCACCAACATGAGCTCCGGAGGAACCGTTGCGTCAATGATTATTGACTATGGAGACGGATTTACTGAAACCTTATTAGGTATGAACGGTTCCAATCATGTTTACGAGAATCCGGGAGTTTATACGGTGAGTTTAATTGTTACCTCCGATATCGGATGTATTTATACAGCTACTTTCCCGAATATGATTACCGTGTTCAACAGACCAATTGCGAATTTCAACATTCAGCCGAACATGATATCGATGTTCAATCCGTTTACATTCCTCGATGACGGAAGTACAACAGATGTGGTTTCGTGGGATTGGCAAATTGAAGATGGAACTCCATCATCAGCAACAACCGAAAATGTAAATGCACAATTCCCTGATGGTGTGCCGGGCAACTACGAAGTCAACTTGTATGTGACCAATGCTGATGGCTGTATTGATTCGGTAATGCACGTAGTTCAGGTAGTAAGTGAGGTGATTATTTATGCTCCGAATGCCTTTACACCGGATGGAGATGAATTTAACCAGACTTGGTTTGTATACATTGATGGTATTGATATCAGTAATTTCGAGTTGTTGATTTACAATCGCTGGGGAGAAATTGTCTTTGAAAGCCATGATCACCTTGCCGGATGGGATGGAACTTATCACGGTAAGATAGTGCCGCAAGGAACCTACACCTGGACATTGTCTACCAAAGACATGAACAACGATAAGAAATACAATTACGAAGGAAGTTTCAATGTATTGAGATAGATGAAAATCATCGATTCGTGAAAAAAGCCGGGTTCTATTAAGAGCTCGGCTTTTTTGTGTGAAAGAATGAATGTTGATGAAATTTCTGCAAAATAGAGATGGAATGATGAGTTGTTATTCGCGAAAAATTGTTGTTCGTAATAGTGCAAAATGACGTGCGTTTATTTGATATGCCAATTTGCAATATTACGAACGGATTTAAAATTGTGAAATGATCAGAAAAACCTGACCTTTTCGGCAAGGAAAAATTTACGTTTGTCTTAACGAAAATTACAACTTACGTCGTTGCTTTTCCTGACGAATAAGACTCAATTCACGCCCTGTTTGACCTTTTACAGACGTATTCTCATCCGCGCGACGGAACAAGTAAGGAATCACTTCCTTCACAGGACCGTAAGGAACGTATTTAGCTACATTATAACCGGCGTGAGCCAAATTGTAAGAAATATGATCGCTCATTCCGAGCAATTGAGCAAAATAAATGCGTTTGTCGGTTTTGTCTACTCCTTTTTTTTCCAATAAATCGGCTAAAAATGCGCTGGAATCTTCGTTATGCGTACCCGCACAAAGAGCGATGTGATCAATATGGTCGACTAGAAACGTTAAAGCTTCGTTATAATCCTTGTCGCACGCTTGTTTATCCGGTTGAATGGGATCAAGGTAACCTTTTTCAGCTGCACGATTGCGTTCTTTTTCCATATAAGCGCCACGAACCAATTTTACACCGTAATGCAATTGTTGCGCAGTAGCCCATGCAACCGATTCCTGCAAAAATGCCAAGCGGTCATGACGGTACATTTGAACCGTATTAAAAACAATGGCTTTTTCTTTGTTGTAAACTTCCATCATTTGATGGCAAATACGGTCGATAGTGTCTTGAATCCACGTTTCTTCGGCATCGATAAAGAGTGGAACTTGACTTTCGTAAGCTGCTTTACAAATGCGATTGACGCGTTCAACAATTAAGTCGTAAGCGGTTTTTTCTGTTTCGTTTAAATCCGATTCGGAAGTATTTGCTTTTTCAAGAATGGCAAATTCGGCAATACCGGTAATTTTAAAAACCGCAAACGGAATGCCTTCGTTGTTTTTTGCCTTGTTAATTGTGGCAATAATTTCGTTGGTTGTAGCTTCGAAATCTTCAGCAGATTCTTTTCCCTCAACTGAATAATCCAAAATGGTTCCAACATGGTTTTTCCACATCGAATTGATGGTTGGTGTGCATTCCTCAATGGTTTCACCACCACAAAATTGCTTGAAAATAGTGGCTTTGATCATTCCCTGGATCGGAAGACCGATGTTGAGGAAAAAGCTCGTTGTACCTTTTCCGGCTTTCACCAAACCCGGACTTGCCATTACCGAAAACAAGAAATTGGCGCGACGTAAATCGGCATTTGTCTTATGCTTAAAAGCAATCTCTGTATTATTGAACGAAATCATACCGCAAAATTAACCTGTTTCGGCTATTTTTGTGCTTTGAATGAGTCTAAATTCACTTTTCATCAAATTGATAGGCTTACAATTATAGAAACAACAACTCGTGAAGCATTTAGAAATAGGAACCTGTAAGATCGAAATAGGAAGTATCGAGTCCTCTTCTTTTGAGCAATTATTGACCGAAAAATACGCCCGTGCGCGGAAAATCATTCTGGTGGATGAAAACACGCATGACAGTTGTTTGGAGTATATGATCACTACTTTTCCTGTTTTGGAAGAAGCTGAGGTGATGCTTTTACCTGTAGGCGAAGAGAATAAAGTAATGGAAGTGTGTTTCCAGGTCTGGGAAGCACTTTCAGAATACGGCATTGTTCGTTCGGATGTGATCATTAACCTGGGCGGGGGAGTAGTAACGGATATGGGCGGTTTTATCGCTTCTGTATTTAAACGCGGGCTCGATTTTATCAATGTGCCAACCAGCTTATTGGGAATGGTAGATGCAGCGATCGGTGGGAAAAACGGAATCGATTTAGGATCTTACAAAAATCAATTGGGGGTATTTCAGCATCCGGTAGCTATTTACGTAGATCCGATTTTTTTGCAAACGTTGCCTGAAGAAGAATTGGTTTCGGGATATGCTGAAATGATCAAGCATACGTTGATTGCCGATAAAGATCAGTGGAAACTACTTCATCAATTGGATCCGATTAAATTACTGAACACAAAACACTACGAAACATTAATCATTCGTTCGATCGAAATAAAAACCACAGTTGTCAATTCCGACCCAAGAGAAGCCGGAATGCGAAAAGTGCTCAATTTCGGTCATACTATCGGACATGCCATCGAAGGATATTGTTTGTCGGTTGAACCGATTGCTCACGGACATGCAGTTGCGCTTGGAATGATTGCCGAAAGTTACATTTCATTTAAGCGTGAAGGAATCAGTCAGCGTGAATTACTGGAAATCACCAATTACCTGACGCAAATTTATCCGCATGTTCCTTTGGATGAATCAGATAAAAACGAGGTGCTTGAGTTGTTGAAACACGATAAAAAAAATGAGCACGATCAAGTAATGTGTGTATTGCTTAACGGAATCGGGAATTGTGTTTACAATCAACCTATTTCGGAAAAAGAGGCATACGAAGCTTTGTTGTACGTAGACTCGGTGTTTACGTTGAATTAAGGTCCAAGGACCTCAGAAACAAGTAAGAAAGTATCATTTGAATTTTGCCACAGATCATCCTGAGTCTGGCGCATGGCACGGATTTTTACAGATGTAATCGTCCGTTTAATTTGAAGATGATGCGCTTGCCTATCGTCTAATGTCTGTGAAAATCTGAGCCATCTGTGGCAAATAAATAAGTCTTAAAGCAATTATTAGTGGTTAACGGCTATTCTTTGCCTTCTTTTTTCAGTGAAATCAATTTCGATTTGATTTCTTCTAAACGATGAATGATTTGTTCATTCGAAAAATTGCTGGCGATATCGGCTGAATCCTTTAATTTTAGTGCTTTTTTGGCGCCATCTAACGTATATCCTTCCATTTTTACAAGTTGATAAATCTTGTTAAAATGTTCAATGTCTTTCACTGTAAATAAGCGATTTCCCTTCTTGTTTTTTTTGGGTTGAATGATGGTGAATTCTTTCTCCCAAAACCTTATTAGTGAAGTGTTTACATCGAAAATGGTGGCCACCTCTCCAATGGAGTAATACAACTTTGTTAATTGAATATCTGCTAGTTTGCTCAAAATGAACGGTTTTGATTCTGTGAAAATAATGATAATTTTGCATCCGTGAAATCAATTACAAAAGCATATCGGTTCTTTTTACTCTTGGCAGTAATTGTTTTACCCGCATTTTCGTTTGCGCAGGTAGAAGAAGATTCATTAGACGTTGAGGTTTCAGATACCGCAACTATCTCAGGGGCAGAATTGCTAATGCCCGTGTTTGATTCGGTTCGTCCGAAAAACAGTGAGCAAGTAGATGAAATTCTAAATTTTGCCAAACGTTTCCTCGGAACACCTTATCATTATGCCGGCTCAACACCTTCCGGTTTCGATTGTTCAGGATTCATCTATTATGTAATGGGGAATTTCGGTGTGGAATTAACGCGTTCGAGTTACGGACTAGCCGAATTCGGTGAAACGGTAAGATTGGCAGATATTCGCCCTGGTGATTTGATGTTTTTCAAAGGAAGAAACGCCAATTCTACCAAAGTAGGACACGTTGCCTTGGTGGTTGAAGTAACACCTGATGCCATTCGTTTCATTCACGCATCTACTTCTCGTGGTGTAGTGATCGACAATTTCAAATCAAGCAAGTACTACATTCCCCGCTTTATCAAAGCCAAGCGCCTCGATTACGGGGTATCGGAATAATCAGAACTTTGATGTGCGCCTTGCCATGTGCCAAATGAGGTACACAACGCATAAAAAAGCCATCACAGCCCCAAACAAAAACACGAAGAGTACCGATTCCAATCGATTCGTGTAAAACACATTGGTCATTACCGACCCAAAGAAAATTCCCGCTTCAAGCGCAATAAACATGGTTCCTGCTCCGATTCCGCGACGATGTTCCGGAGATAAATCGGCTGTCCAGGCAAAAATGGTTGGTGAACTGATTCCGGTTGCAACCCCAAACAATACTGCCGAAAGCGTAAACCAAAGCGTACTGTGTGAAAAACCGATTATCACCATGCTCACGGTGAGCACAATCATTCCAATCAGCAAGGTTTCACGCCTTCCTATTTTATCTGATACTTTCCCGGCAAATAACCGCACACCAATAGTTGATAAGACGTACCACAAAAAGAACCATCCTTTGTCTTCGATGTGCAGGAACTTGGCAATTTCAGGCGAAAGAACAAAAATAATCCCGGAACAGATAGCCGATAGAAACATAATGATTGCCACCGGAATTACATGTCGTTCAATGATTTCATCCGATTTTAAACGCAACTGTTCGGGGTGAAAGCGCTTTACCGGAACCAGTGTTTCTTCTACCTTGAACAGAAATAACAACGAAACCACACTTAGCAAAGATGCCGCGATAAACAAACCGTTCATTCCGAATTGCTTGGCGGTTAAACTACTCAATGCTTGCCCGAAACCGATTCCCAGTGAGATAAACGTTCCCCAAAGTCCCATACCTGAACCACGCACTTTTTCGGGTAGAATGTCGGTAACCAATGCCGTAGCTCCTGTTGGAAAAAATCCGGCACTGAAGCCATGCAGAAATCGTAGGAGCAGAAAAAACCAGATTGAAAACGAAATAGGGTAGAGCAAACTAATAATGACGCACACAAGACCGCCTGTGAGCATTACTTTCTTTCGCCCAATGTTGTCTGCCAGTTTTCCGGAGAAAGGACGTGAAATACCGGCTGAGACCGTAAACAAGCCAATGATCAATCCTTTTAGATGTGCGCCATCCAGATTTGTGATAAACTCGTTGAGTTCAGGAATAATTAAATTGAAGCTTGCCGTGAAAAAGAACATTGACAAGCACAATCGCCAGAAATTTACGCTATAGGAAAACAAAGTGCGTCAAAAGTACACATTTCAGTCTTTCCGTTCGTAGAACTTTACTTTATAAGAATAAATAAACAAGTGGTACTTTTTCGGGTTCCAGATATACGAGTTAAATAAGTCTTTCACCGTTCTTGCTTCAGGGGTAAGGAAACGATACGTTGCGATCAATTCCCCGTTTATGGTATCGGTAACCGTTGTTAACGATGGCGCCCGATATCCATACGCTTGATCTTTATACAAACTGGTGGCAACTAAGAATGGGCCGTCGACGAAAACCGAATCGCTTGTTTTGTATTTCACCTCCATTTCTACCCAAGCATGATCTTTCGCGGTTATTTCCTCGAATGGAATGCGCAACTGCGGCTGTGTGAATTCTTCGGTTGTCCATTGAGGTTTGCCTTCTACCAAACTCAGGGTTTTGGTAAGTTTATAACGATCTCGGTCTTCCCATGGTTGATTTTCTTCAAACGAACGAAACACCAGTTTCAGGTATTCAGCGTTCTTTGGAGGCTCGGTTTTCAGGAAAATAGCCCAATAATACTCTTTGGTGGTTCTATACGGATCGTAAATTCCCGCCATGAATTGCCACCATTGAAAGAGGTTCATACTGATACAAAGTACCACAAAACTTGCAACACCGGCTTTCATCCAGGTTTTTGATAAACGTGTCAACACGGTTGCAATGGCAACTGCCAATATCGGATATGCGGTAATGACCGGTCGGCAAGAATAAGCTCCTCCATACCACCATTCTGTCCAGCTACAAATAATGTAGAAGCTAATCAGAAAATAAATGCCGAAACTCCAGCCCAAGGTCTTGTTTTTGCGGAAAAGCATCACCAATCCGATGAGTCCCAAAATCATAACCGGTGTGTAAATCAACCAACCTTTACGGAAACTGAAAACCACATCCAGGATATGCGGACTGAAAATATCCAATCCAACACCCGGATTTTTATACGAATCATAAATGAAATGTCCTGTTTTGATGTACCAATAGGTGTATTGGGGCGAGGCAATGACCAAACAAATCAGAAAAGCATACATCAAGTGGCGTCGTTTTGACCAAAGCAGGCGTATTTTCTCTTTCAAGGTTGCGATGGAAGAAACCGACCAGAACAACGGAATCAGAACTGCCATGACTTCGCTCGGTTTTACCAGGGCCATCAACGTGATAGCTGCGCCGATTTGCCACAGATGTTTGAATCGGTATTCTTCGTGCCAGCGAATGGTTGACCAAATGAGCCAGCACATCAGCATGAATAAAATATTGACCGTTTCGAGGTTTTTATAGCTGAGGTGATGACTATAATTTGTTGCCAACAACAAGATCAGAATGGTTATTGCCGCTACTCCCTGACTGAAATAACGGGTGAGTATTTTGCGCAGTAAAAGCAATCCGATAAAGGTGTAAATGAGTCCGCCAACTACCAGTGCATATTGATAGGGCGGGCTGAATCCATCCATGGGAAGTCCGGTCATTGCCGCTATTCCGTGTCCGATAAAAAAGAAGAGTGCGTAGAAAAACGACATTCCGAACAAGAAGAAATACATGGGTTCGCCTTCGTCGTTATTGGTGACTTGATACAGCGTCCCCGAAAGTTGTTTTTCGTTGTTAATTTTCTCGATCCATCCGCGATCGTTCATCATTGGGTCATCGTAAATGAATGTTGCAGGTAGCGGAAGGTAATATCCCAACACATCCCACGACGTTTCATTCATATTGATGCTATTTAAGCGAATGGAAGCCATAAAAGTCATGGCAATAATCACTGCATAGGCTGAGAGCGATAATCCGAACGTTCGATTTTTCAATGGCTTTTTTTTACAAATGTAGTTTTTTTAGTTTGGCAGTTATTGAGTTTTTAAGTTAATGAGCGCTATTATGGATAATTAAATGCAGGTAAATTAAAACTCGAAAAAAACTAATCAACTGTATAACTGTTAAACTAAAAAACTCCATAACTTCAACCCATGACAAAAGAAGCAACATTGGGCGCAGGATGTTTCTGGTGCATCGAAGCGTGTTATAAAGAATTAAACGGAGTAATCCGCGTAGAATCGGGGTATTCCGGTGGTAAAACCGATAATCCGACTTACAAAGAAGTGTGTGCAGGTACAACGGGTCATGCAGAAGTGGCGCGCGTTGTATATGATGATGCGCTTATTTCATTTGACGAATTATTGGAAGTGTTCTGGTTTGTGCACGATCCTACACAACTCAATCGTCAAGGACATGACATTGGAACACAATACCGCTCGGTGGTGTTTTACCATGATGAGGAGCAACGCGCAATAGCAGAAGGATACAAGCAACGGTTAACCGAAGAAGGCGTTTGGAATAATCCGATTGTAACGGAAATTTCCCCACTTACCAATTATTATCCGGCAGAGGATTATCACCGTGATTATTACGAACTCAATCCGGGGAATGCTTATTGTCAGGCGGTTGTGCGACCGAAGGTGGAGAAGTTCAAGCAGGTTTTCGGAGCGCGCTTGAAATAGCCAAAAAACCGTTCGTAATATTGCAAAATGACGTGTGTTTAGTTGATATGCCAATTTGCAATATTACGAACGGGTTAATGAGTTGGTAAATTTTTGTTTTACAGAAGTTTAACCAATAAAAAAAGCCTCAATGCATCATCAAGGCTTTTCCAATTATGTTAGAATAAATCTTACAATTCTTCTTCTACTTCTTCAGCAGTTTTAGTTGCTTTTGCAGAAACTTTTTCAGCTTTCTTTGCTTCGCGTTTTTCAGCACGTTGCTTTTCAAACTCTTCGCATTTTGTATACTGTTCTGCAGTTAAAACACCTTTATACATTTGCATGCGGGCAGCATCATTCGAAAGTAAAATTTCTTGTTTTTGCTCTTTCGTCATATTGGTAGCCGTGCGAATTGCTTCGTTTTTTTGAGCGATTCCCATGTTGATGTCCGATATTTTAGAAGCCTGATCGCCATCTAATGCCAACTCTTTCACCATTTTCGTAGTCAAACGATAGGCTTTTTCTTCAGGAGTAGCTTTTGTTTTTTGTCCTCCTTGTCCAAAAGCAATGCTTCCCATTACTAAAGCGATTGCCATTACTGCTATTTTCATCATGGTGTTCTTTTTTATTTATTTCATTGTTTTTGACAGCAAGTATGCCAAAAGGTTTAATCTTAAGACAGCTAATTTAGCGAATAGTTGCGTCATTTCTTTATGTATTTTTACCTCTAATGGTAAAAAGTAGCATTTTCGCTCTGATTAGCGCATTTATTTTGATCATTTCCGGATGTACAATTTATACGTCCAGGCTAGCTACAGGCAGGAAAGGAGTGAGCTTCGACCGGCAAGGAATGACCGATTTTCCGATGGAAGTACTCGCAGATACCTCACTCACTTCATTGTCCTTGTTTGGTAACAAATTAAGCGAACTTCCCAATGAAATTTCACACTTAAAGCATCTCGAAGTATTGTATCTGGGCAAAAATCAGTTTGATGATTTTCCTGAACAAATCTGTTCGTTGAAATCACTTCGTATTTTAAGTTTGGCCTACAACAACCTGGATAGTTTACCCGATTGTTTGTGCGAACTCGAACACCTGGAATGGCTCTACCTCAATAACAATCAATTGATTTACTTACCCGATTCGATTGGGAAATTGAAAAATCTGGAGCAATTGAACCTGAAACGCAATGTGCTTACCGCTTTACCGAAACAATTGTTCGAAGCCAGAAGCCTACAGGTACTTGATTTGGGATACAACGAACTAAAGGAATTGGATACTTCGCTGAATCAACTGCATGCGTTGCGCGAATTGCGAATTTATCGTTCCGGATTTTTGATTCAGGTTCCCGAATCCATTTGTGAGCTTCGGTTTTTAGAGCGTTTGGTGATCGATCCTTCTGTGGTGTTGCCAACGTGTATTTTTGCCCGTAAAACCAATCGTTTGGTGATTCAGTCTACCGATTTGTGACGACTCCAGTAAAAGAATAATATAAAGTCGTACGCAGCGTGAGCAGCAATGCAAAACCAAATTCCTTGTTCATAAACAGCAAAACTCAAAGCGATAATAAAAGCCAGAACCAACAATCCGTATTTGGTCACCGACCAATCTTTCGGGTGAATGTAACCATGAATGGCTACAAACAGGATGGCATTTAGAACCGGTGGAATCCATTCCTGTAAAGCGATCCGAAATAGAAATTCCTCTCCGATTCCGGCACAAAGCGATAAAAAGAGGCAATCAAGGATCGTGAGCCGAAACGATTTGATCAACAAAATTTGATGCCGGAAACTGATCTTGGCGCTTTCCGTACTCGTGGCAATTAACATGATCATTCCAACAAGCAAACCGAACTCAATTCCGATGAGTGTCCATGCCGAATTCAACTCATCAAAGCGGAAGAATTCGAGCAACGGGGGCATGCCTTGCAGTAACCAAGCCAAGGGAACCATCAATAAGGTGAGGAGTCCCATGACATAAACGCGTATCTTGCTCAAATTCTGTTTAATTTTGACAAAAATAACAAAGCGTGAAGGAATTTATCATTGATTGGATCCGGAATTTCTACATTCATCAAAATGGCTTGGGAGATTGGTACTTAGACAAATCCACTTTTGACCAACAAGCGCCGTTTTGGGCCTTGGGATTGTTTGTTGCCACCATTCTCCTTTCGTTCATTATGCGGTGGTTTGCACGCCAGATTTTATTACGAGGGTTGAGTTTAATTGCCGATCGTTCTACCACAACCTGGGATGATCATTTGATTAATAACCGTGTTTTCCACGCCTTAGCTCTGTTGCTTCCGGTGTTGTTCATGGAATACTTTTTTTCCATCG